>JBJMMH010000198.1:0-2583 GCA_045804885.1 Chloroflexota bacterium
GCCGCCGCTCCGACCGGGATCTACACGATCTGGGTCCAGGGCCAGGCCGGCGCACCCTACCTGACGACGAAGCTTGAGCCGATGTCGATCAAGATCGGCAATGTCAACAAGGACTTCACGATCACGTCCGACGCGAGCCTCAAGACAGCGCTCAATGCCGGCGACACGGTCTCGTTCACGCTGAATCTGAAGCGGATCGGCACCGCCTACGGCGCCAATGTCAACCTGTCGCTCGACGGGCCGCTGCCGACCGGCATCGGCTCGACGAGCTTCAGTCCAGCCGCTGTCACGCCCACGAGCGGCAACGGCACCGACTCGACGCTCACGATCAACACCGGGACGATGGCGCCCGGGCGGCACCGGCTCGTCGTCCGGGCGACCGGCCTCAACGGCGAATCCACGGCGCGGCCGGTCACCCACCTCCTCCAACTGTGGGTCGACGTGGCGACCGGCAACTCGAGCCCCACGGAGTACGTGGACATCGTGGGCTTCGCCGTCATGCGGATCGCGACGATGGACTCGAACACGATCACCGCCTACGCGATCACTCCGATGATCCCCGACCCCAACGATTCCCGACTGCTCCGCGGTCAGGTGGCGCGGTTGGTGCCCTGGAACTAGCCGGACGGGCACGGCACATCGATCAGCCGGAGCCGCGGGACGTCACGTCCGCGGCGCCGGATCCTGGGAGGCACGGAACTCATGGAGATGGAATACCGGGACCCCGCTAAGCGCGGCAAGTTCATCGTCGTCATCGGCGTCGTCCTCGCCCTCGCGGCGGGGGGAGCGGCGTTCTACCTGATCAACCAGGCCCAGCAGACGGCCGGTCAGGGCCCGCTGGAGAAGACCGACGTGGTCGTCGCCGTCCAGCCGATTCCGGCCCGCAAGCCGATCGAGGCGACGGACGTCGAAGTCCGGCAGGTGGCGCTCGACCCGACGAACGCCGATGCGATCGTCTTCAAGACGCCCGATGACGTCATTGGCCGGGTGCTGGCCGTCACCGTGATGCAGGGCCAGATGCTGACCCAGAACATGCTCGCCTCGACTACGACCGGCGGCCAGTTCTCGATCCTCGAGCCGGGCGAGACCGTCACTCCCGATTCCGAGGCGTGGCGGGCCGTGTCGCTGACCGTCCCAGACGACCGCGCCGTAGGCGGGATGCTCCAGGCAGGGATGACCGTCGACGTTCTGATGAGCGCGACGGTCAACGTTCCGCAGGACCTCCTGACGGCGGGCAAGTACTACACCGACAAGTCGACGAAGATCACCTACCAGAACATGGTGATCCTGGCCAAGACCGGCCAGTTCTACATCGTCAAGGCGACGCTCCAGGTGGCCGAGGAGATCACCCATCTCCAGGCCTCGGGCAACGCCACCTTCTCGATGCTGATGCGGCCCGAGGCCGACGTCCGCACCGTCGACGTGTCGCAGTTCGGCGCGACGACCAACCGGCTGATCGCCAAGTACGGACTGCCGGTCCCCGAGGTCTACCCGCCGGGCAACGGCCCGCTGCCGACGCCCCTGCCGGCGCCGACGGCTTCGCCGACGCCGAGCCTCGCGCCCGGCACCTCGCCGAGCGCTAGCCCCGCGACGCCCTAGCGCCGCGTTCTCCCAACTCGTCGCCGCGATCGTCGCGGTGCTCCACGGAAACGCCGGCGGATGCGCTGAACCTCGGTCCGCCGGCGTGCCTCCCACTTCTCCGTTCAGGGCTCATTCCGGCGCCTCGTAACCCGCGCGCATGGCCGCGACGCCTATCCCGTCGCGCCGCTGACCCGGCGCGCCTCCCAGGCCACCCGACCCGCCGCCGCGGGTCGGGTGGCCGCTCGCAATCAGAGCAGCGCCAGCGCCACGTTCAGCTGTGCCTATTGATTGATCGGGGTGATCAGACCCGGCCCGCCGTCTCGATCCAGCCGAAGCTCGCTCCACGCGGCCATCACACGGTCGCGGGTCCTCTCCTCATCGCCTGAGGTGTCGATGACCCGAGTCGCCCTCGCGGCTGCTCGTTCGGCGAGGTCTCTCTGCGCCGCCATCCGCTGGTCGGCATCGGCCGGCGTCGTGCCGCGCCCGAGCAGGCGCAGGCGCTGAACGTCCGGATCGCACGTGACGAGCCAGATCTCGTCGCAGAGCTCGGCGAGCGGGCCGCCGGCGAGCTTGATCGCCTCGATGACCGTGACCGCGACGCCGGCCGCCTCGTCCTCGTCGATCGCGTGGCGGATCCGTTCGCGGACGGCAGGATGCGTGATTGCCTCCAGGTCGCGTAACGCCGCAGGCTCAGAGAACACGAGCCCGGCGAGTGCGCCGCGATCGAGCGACCCGTCGGCTGCCCGGTAGCCTTCGCCGAATCGGGCGATCACCGCCTCGAGCGCCGGCTCGCCGGGCGCGGTCACCTCCCGAGCGACAACGTCGGCGTCGATCGTGTGCGCGCCGAGCTCCTCGAGCCAGCCCGCCACCGTCGACTTCCCGCAGCCGATCGGGCCGGTCAGGCCGATCCGCAGCGTCACGGCGCACGTTCCTCGAGCTCGAGCCAGGCGTCCTCCGCGGCAGCCAGCGCCGAATCGACGTCGACCAGCTCGCTCGTCACGC
>JBJMMH010000199.1:0-26301 GCA_045804885.1 Chloroflexota bacterium
GTGATCTCGTCGGAGCGAATGGCCATGGGGGATGCTTCTCCTACAGGGCGCCGGAGGCGAGCTGGTTCCGTAGCCGTTCGAGTCGGCCCCGGACGCTGCCGTCGATGAGTCGGTCGCCGATCCGGACGACGAGGCCGCCGAGGATCGCCGGGTCGACGTCGGTCGCGAGCACCACCCGTCGGCCGGTGAGCTGGGCGAGGCGGGTCTCGACAGCCTCGAGCTCGCCGGCGTCGAGCGGGACGGCGCTCGTCGCGATGGCGTGCGTCACTCCCTGACGCTGGTCGTCGAGACGGGCGAACTCCGCCGCGACACGCGGCAGCTGCTCGATCCGGCCGCGTCGGACGAGTAGCAGGACGAGGTTCCGGACGGGCTGGCTGAGGTCAGCGAAGACGCGCTGGCCGGCATCGGTTCGCTGCTCGGCAGGGATCGCCGGGTTCGCGAGAACCTCCATGAGGCGGTTGTCGTCGGCCGTCTTCGCCGCGGAATCGAGCTCCCGGCGCCAGACGTCGATTGTTCCGTCGCGCAGCGCGATCTCGAAGGCGGCGTCGGCGTAACGGCGCGGGGCGGTGTCGCGGCGGGCCATCAGCCGGCGCTGCCGCCGCGCGGTGCGGAGCCCCCGGGCGCCGAGCCGGTCTCGGCGAGGAACTCCTGGACGAGGCGCCGCTCGCGGTCGGCCGTCATGGTCTCGCCGACGACGCGCGACGCCGCCCGGAGCGCGAGATCGGCGACTTCGCCGCGAAGCTCGGTGATCGCGCGCTGCTTCTCGGCCTCGATCTCGGCCGAGGCGCGGTCGCGCATCCGCTCCAGCTCGCCCTTGGTCGCGCCGATATCCGCGTCACGCGACTCCTGGGCGACGCGTTGGGCACGGCCGATGATCTCGTTCGCCTCGCGGCGGGCGTCCTGCAGCGCGGCGAGGCGCTCTGCCTCAGCCGACTCGCGGTCCTTGCGCGCCTGCTCGGCGTCGGCCAGGCCTTGCTCGACCCGTGTCCGCCGCTCGGCCAGCATCTTGGTCAGCGGCGCGCCGAACAGCCAGTAGAGCAGGACGGCGAAGAAGACGAAGTTCAGGGCCGAGACGATCACCCAGAACAGGTTGATCTGGAGCCCCGACGGCTCCTCCTGCGCCAGCGCGAAGGAGCCGTGAACGACGCCGCTCGCGACGGCGAGCAGATCCACGATCTGTGCCTCCCCGGGCGACTAGAGGACGAGGGCCAGGATCGCGACGACGATCGCGAGGACGCCGAGGCCCTCGGCGAATGCGGCGCCGAGGATGAACTGGGCCCGGATCTGGGGGGTCGCGTCGGGGTTGCGCCCGATCGCCGTGGCTGCGAGGCCCGTCAGGATGCCGATGCCGATGCCCGGGCCGATGACGCCGAGTGCCGCGAGGCCCGCGCCGAGGGGTCCAGCTTCCATGGGATGTGCTCCTCCGTTGTTCTGCCTTGGTGCCTGGTTTGACGGTTACGAGACCGAGCTCAGTGGGCCGGCTCGCCGACGGCGATGGGCGGGGCGATGTTCCCCTCGGGGATGGGTGGATGCTCGTCGTGCTCTTCGTGGGTTTCGACGGCAATGATCGTGTACATGAGCATCAGCGTCGAGAAGATCAGCGCCTGGACGAAGTTCAGCAGGCCTTCGAGCAGCAGCATCGCCGCCGGGACGATGACGATCGTGAGCGCCGTGATCACGCCGAGCGCGACCTCGCCGCCGAAGATGTTGCCGAAGAGACGCATTGCCAGCGTGACGGGCTTGATGAACTCGAGCATGAATTCGATCAGCCCGACGAAGACGCCGATGAAGCCCGCGCCGATCCCCTCCCGGAAGCCGCTGAAGTTGAAGAACTTGCCGAGGTACCTCCGGACGCCGAGCGTCCTGAAGCCCTGGAACTGGAAGTAGAAGAACACGACCAGGGCGAGCCCGATCGTGACGTTCACGTCGCTCGTGGGCGCCCGCAGGAAGTCGACCTTCCCGAAGAGCGGGATCAGGCCGCTCCAGTTGCAGAACAGGATGAACAGGAAGAAGGCGATGAACAGCGGGATGTGCCGCCGCGCGTTGTCGCCGCCGAGGCCGACGGCCCAGCCCTCGAGGCCCTCCCAGGCCCACTCGTAGAAGTTCTGGAAGCCAGTCGGCAGCCGTCTCATCATGAGGCGGGCGAACAGCGCGACGATCAGCACGACGGCGATGACGAGCCACGTCGTCACGATCGTGTTCGTGATGCTGACGTCCCAGAACGCGATGCCGGGCGGCGACTCGTGGTGCGCCGGGTAGATGACCTCCGGGGCGGGCAGCTCGAGGTTGGCGGTGATCAGGTCGCCGATGCTCTGGACGGGCTGGCCGGGGCTGCCCTTTGGATAGGGTGGGACGAGGAAGAACGCGAGGACGTCGAGGACGAAGACGCCGAGGATGAGGACCGCCGCGATCTTGCCGCGGCTCAGGCCGCGCGGAGCAGCCGGGGCAGGCGGGGCGGGCTGATCGCTGCCCGTCGTGGCGGGCTCCGGGGCGGCCGGGGCGGCTGCCCGATCGTCACTCGACAAGCTGGCTCCACATGAGAGGCACGGCCCTCCGCCGCGCTCGGTCAGGATGTCAGTCTTCGATGCTCGCCAGGAACCGGGTGATGATCCGATAGACCGCCAGGGCTCCGGCAGCGAGCCCGCCGAGCAGTCCCACGAGGAGGAACAGCGGCGTCAGCCCCAGCTGCAGGTCAACCCAGTGACCACCCAGCGCTCCCGCCAACGTCGTGACCAGGAGAATGATGCCGATCTCCGAGAACAACGCGAGATAGGCACCGGTTCGTCCGGGCTCGATCATGGGCGACCTGACAAGGCCGCGGGAGTATAGCAGAGGGTCTCTCGCGATCGCCATCAGGAGGACCCGTTACGGAGCGGGCGGCATGGTGTCCGGCGTCGGTTCCGGGGTGGGCTCCGGGGTTGGCTCCGGCGTGGGCTCGGGGGTTGGTTCCGGCGTCGGCGCGGGCGTCGGCCTCGGCGTCGGGCGGGGGGTCGGTCGAGCCGTGGGTCGCGGCGTCCGGCCTGGCGTGGCGGCGGGAGCCGGAGTCCCCGCGCCTCGGCCGGCCGGAGGCGCCGACGGCGCCCCGACGGATGGCGCGGCGACGGCGAGCGACGGCGACGCCGGGCCCGATGTCGGGTCGTCTGTCCCGGATGGCGCGCTCGCTCCGGACGTCGTGGCGGCCGGCACTTCGCCCCCAGCCGCCGTCGACGCATCCGGCGTGCCGGTCGCCGAGAGGACCTCGCTTTCCGGGCCGTGCGGCAGCGACTGCGCGGCGAATACGGCGAGGACGACGACGAGGACCGTGAGGACACCGGCGATCCGCCGCTGGAGGGGCATCGCCCCGGATTTGCGGGCCTGCGGCCGACCACCGACGACCGGCCGCATCACGACGGGGGCGACCGGCGGAATCTGGTGGGCTTGCGGCCGCGCCTTCGACACTACGAACCGCGTCGGCAGCGTCGGCGGCGGCGCGCCCGGCACGCCGATCCGGTACGCGATCTCGTCCTCGGAGAACTCGTCCTGTGGGTCGGCCACCTGCAGCAGATCTGCCGCAGGCGGGCTCGGGGCAGCGGGTATCGGGTCCATGGTCGGTTCCGTGGGCCGCCTGAGCGCGCTCCGGATGAAGTACATCCCGACCGATTCGTCGACGACCCGCGGCAGCCGGCGGGCCCCCGTCTCGTCGCGCGGCAGGAAGCGCAGGACGATCGCGAGGAACGCGACCGCGACGAAGCCGATGACGATGATCTCGAGCGGCATGGCACCCGGCTGCGACATCGAGCCCATTCGCCGGCCCGATCGGTAGGGGACTCTAGCACCCGCTCGCGGCGGGACCCACCTCGCGAACCGCGGGCGAGCGAGCCGCGCGACCCATGCTCAGCCGGACCGCGAGGTCTGCGAGGTTGGCGCGGCGCGCGCCTGGGTCTGCGGCTGGCCCGGCGGCTCGTCGCGGGCGTCATCCCGCCGCTCGTCCGGGTCGGCCGGCCCGCCGAGGTCGATCCGCGACAGCGCGAACAGCGCCAAGCCGATCAGCACGAACACGCCGAGGAAAGCGTAGACCTGGCCGGCGCCCGACAGCAGCAGCGACAGCGCGCCGAGGCTGATGCAGATCGCGTAGATCAGCAGCACCGTCTGCCGGTGCGACAGGCCGACATCGAGCAGCCGATGGTGGAGGTGGCCGCGGTCCGGGGAGAACGGCGAGCGGCCCTGCGCCAGGCGTCGGACGATGATCCAGAACGCGTCGATGATCGGCACGGCCAGGACGAGCAGCGCGACGGCGATCTTGGCCGTGCCCAGGATCGACAGCACCGCGAGCGTGTAACCCATGAACATGACTCCGCTCGTTCCGACGAACACGCTCGCCGGGTGGAAGTTGTAGCGCAGGAATCCGAGCAGCGAGCCGGCCAGCGCGAAACAGAGCACCGCGACGTAGGGCTGGGTGATCAGCGACAGGCTGATCAGGCCGAGCGTCACGGCGGCGATGACGACGACCCCCGACGACAGCCCGTCGAGGCCGTCGATGAAGTTGATGCTGTTGATCATTCCGACGATCCACAGGACGGTGAACCCGACGGCGAACGGGCCATCGAGCCGGATCAACTCCGGCGAGACCGGATTCGACACGAAGTCGATCGTCACCCCCAGTCCGATGGCGAGTGCGGCGAGGACGAGCTGCGCGGCGAACTGCCATCGCGCCCGGAGGTCGAAGTAATCGTCGAGGACTCCGAAAGCCGCCGCGAGCGCGCCGCCGAGGAGCAGCGCGATGAGGCTGGGCAGGTCGATCGTCGTCGGCAGGGAGATGAAGTCCAGCTGGTCGTTCAGCGCCGTGAAGCCGAGGACGACGGCGATGAATGCCGCGGCGACTGCGACCCCGCCGCCCCTCGGAATGGGGATTGTGTTCACGCGCCGCTCGTCCGGATGGTCGACCGCGTCCACCCGGACCGCGATGCGCCGGACGAGCGGCGTGAGGACGAACGAGACCAGTGCCGCGGCGACGAACGCGGCGACGACGTACGGCAGGGACGGCCCGGCGACGTCTGCGAATGTCACGCGGGGGGTGAGCCCACCGGGGTCCGGCTCGACTCCTCGTCGCGGGCCGTGGAGGTCACCGCGGAAGGCCGCCCGAGGCCCGGGACGGGGAAGTGTCCCGTGATCTCGGCGACTTCCGCCGCGACCCGCTCGCGAGCGGCGGCGTCGCCGCGGCCCTCGATCGCGTCGATGATGAGATCGCCGATCCGGCGCATCTCGTCCGCGCCCATCCCGCGCGAGGTGACAGCCGGCGTGCCCACGCGGATGCCCGACGAGGTGTTCGCGGGCTGGGTGTCGAACGGGATCTGGTTCTTGTTGACGGTGATCCCGACCTCGTCGAGGAGCGTCTCCGCCTCGCGGCCCGTGACCCCGAGTGGCATGACGTCGACGAGGATCAGGTGGTTGTCGGTCCCGCCCGAGACGAGGCGGGCGCCACGGCCGGCCAGCTTCTCCGCGAGGACGGCGGCGTTCTCGACTGTCCGCTGCTGGTCGCGCCGGAACTCGTCGCCCTGGGCGATCCGGAACGCGACCGCCTTGCCCGCGATCACGTGCATCAGCGGCCCACCCTGGACGCCCGGGAAGACGGTCTTGTCGACCGTCGCCGCGAGCGAACCCTTGACCGTCGGGAAGTCGGCCGGGTCGACCGCGTCGGGCAGCTCCTGGCGGCTGAAGATCAGGCCGCCGCGCGGTCCTCGGAGCGTCTTGTGGGTCGTCGTCGTGACGATGTCGGCGTGCGGGAACGGCGAGGGGTGGACACCGGCCGCGACGAGGCCGGCGACATGGGCCATGTCGACGAACAGCAGCGCCCCGACGCCGTGGGCGATCGCCGCCATCCGCTCGAAGTCGATGATCCGGGGATAGGCCGATGCGCCGGCGACGATGAGCCTGGGGCGGACCTCGCGGGCCTGGATTTCGAGCGCGTCGTAGTCGATCCGCTCGGTGTCCTCGCGGACGCCGTAGGCATGGACCTCGTACAGGCGGCCGCTGAAGTTGAGCTTCATGCCGTGGGTGAGGTGGCCGCCCTGGTCCAGCTTCATGCCGAGGATCCGGTCACCCGGCTGGAGGACGCTGAAGTAGGCGGCCATGTTGGCCTGGGCGCCGGAGTGGGGCTGGACGTTGACGTGCTTGGCGCCGGGGAACAGCTCGAGTGCCCGGTCCTGCGCGAGCCGCTCCGCGACGTCGACGAACTCGCAGCCCCCGTAGTAGCGCTTGCCGGGCAGGCCCTCAGCGTACTTGTTCGTGAGCCAGCTGCCCTGCGCCTCCATCACCGAGGCGGCGGTGTAGTTCTCGCTCGCGATCAGCTCGATCTTGTCGTGCTGGCGGCGGCGCTCGCCCTCCATCGCCTCCCACAGCTGGGGGTCGATCTCCGAGATCGGCGCGGAGGCCATACTCGAGCGCTCCGTGATCGTCATCGCTCGCATCCTCCGCTGGCCGCGCGGGACGGTACGGCCGTCATCGGCCATATCTTCCCACGATCGCGCACCGCCACGGGCGCGCCGCGGCCAGCCGGGACGCGAAGGTCTGGTTGCAGCGTGTTCGCGAGCGAGGATGGTTCGCTAGGCGACACCCACTACCCGGACCGAGCCGATCCCGCCGCGAACCTCGATGTCGGCGCGGTTCGCCGCGTTCGCGTAGTCGGGCGAGGCGTAGCCGTCGACGGTCCTCGGGAAGCGGCCCTGGTCGATGTTGCTCGAGCCCAGCGCGACCTGGGAACGGATCTTCGCCCCGACGCCCTCCGGGACCTCGATCACGAGCGACGCCGCACCGGCCTCGGCGCGGACGGACGTGGCCCCCGCGTTCCGTGGCAGCCGGATCCGGGTGTCGCTCGCACCGGTCTGGAGGTCGAGCGTCCGGACATTCAGCTCCGAGAGGTCGAGCCGCGCCTTCGATGCGCCGGTCTCGACGCGCAAGTCGAGCGGCAGCTCGCCGCTCAACCCCACGGCCCAGACCGAGTCGTGATCGAGCCACGGTAGCCCGAACGTCATGTCCTGCTCGAGCTCCAGGCCGCGGTCGTCGCGGTGGACGATCACGCCGCCCCGGAACGTCCCGTCGACGAGGTTGCCGGCCGCGGCGCGGGCCGTCGACAGCTCACCGGCCCCAAACCGGAGCCTGATGGCGGCGGTCGTCGCGCCGTCGAGGGCGACCGCGAGCGTCTCGACGGGCCCGAGTCGAGGCACGAACGCCCCGACGAGGAACCAGGCGCCCAGCGCGATCGCGGCCGCGGGCCACCACTCGTCGAAGGTCTCGAGCGGACCGACGCCCAGGTTGCCGGTCGTGCTGGCAAGCAGTGCCGATCCCAGGACGATCCACACGATGGGCCAGGTGAAGTCCCACAGTGCGCCGATGCCGGAGACGCCGCGGACGGCTCGCGTGACGAGGCCCACAACGCCGACGAGGACGAGGATCAGCGGCCAGGCCTCGTCCCATTCGAGATTGAGCGACTGCTTGACGAGCAGGACGACGCCGATCCCGATCAGCCAGGCGGCCGCGATGAATGGACCTCGTCGCCGCGTCGTCATGGCTTGTCGGCGGGCGTCGGGCCCGCGTCAGCGGCGTCGACCATGGTCGGGGGCTGGGTGGCGACGGGCGGCGCCGCCGGTGGGGCCTGCGGGACGGACGGGGTCATGGGGACCGCAGCGACAGGCGGCGGAACGAACGGCTCACGAGGTCGCAGCGCCGCCGCGAGGATCACGGCTCCCAGCAGGACGAGGGCGAGCGGCCAGAACAGGTCGGCATTGAACGCAGGGATGTACTCCTCGAGGAGGAACCACGTCCCGATCAGGACCAAGAACCCGCCGATGATCAACGTGCCCGTGTGCGGCCCGAAGGCGCGCGACGCCCGTGCGGCGCGGCGGGCTTCGCGGGCGGCCGCCCGACTTGCCTCCCGCTGGGCGCGCCAGTCCGGAGCCGCCGGCGGCGGCGTCGCGCTGGGCGACCACGACACGCCGGCCGACCACGTCGGCCCACCGGCGGTCGCGACGACGGCCGGGTCCTCGGGCACGACGATCGCCATCACGATGTAGGCAACGAGCGCGATCCCGCCCGTGAGGATCACGAGCAGCGCCCAGACGATCCGGATCAGCGATGGATCGGCGTCCCAGTGCTCGGCCAGGCCGCCGGCGACGCCCGCCAGCAGGCGGTCGTCGCGTGATCGGTAGAGTCGGTCGTTCATTTGCAGGCTCCTTCGCCCTTCAGCGTGAGCGCGGCGGCGTTGCCCTCGATCGACAGCTCGATCGTCGGCGCGCCGGCCGCCGCCTCCCGGGTCCAGGTCGTGCCGGAATGGGCGAGACCCTCCGCCGCGAGGTTCGTCCCGAACGTGAGTTGGTCGTTGACGTCAAGGCGGAGGCCGACGTCGTGGGGGACGCACAGGTCGATCGCACCGGCGTTCATCGAGACGGAGCCGGCCATCGGGGCGCTCCCGGTCTCGAGCCGGAGCCGGCCGGCGTTCATCGTGATGTCGATGCCGTCGGTCCCGCCGCCCGGTGCAGTGATCCGCGTGTCGCCGGCGTTGAGATCGACATGGAGCCGGTGGAGGGTCGCGTCGGCCAGGTCGAGCTCACTCGTCCCCGCGTTAGCCGTCAGCGAGATCTCGCGCAGCTGCGACGCCGGCACGCCGATCGTCCAGTCGTCGTGCTGGTTTACGCCGCTGTTCGCGGCGCGGACCGTCAGGCCGTTGCTGCTCGCGTCGACGCTCGGCGCTGCATCGCGATACGAGGCGTCGACCGTCCATTGGCTACCGCCGGCGGCCTTCAGGTCGACGGAGCCGCATCGGAGGTCGAGGACTACCGATGCCGAATCCGCGAAGGCTCCCTGGCGGGCGACGTGCTGTGTCTGGCCACCGGGCCCGCAATGGGTGATCGCGCCGATCCAACTTCCGGAGCTGGCGACCGCGGCGCCGGCGATCGTGCCCAGCGTCAGCGCGATGACCGCCGTCCCGACGATCGCGACGCGCGTGCGGCCGACAAGGATCGCAGCACCGATCCCGATGAACAGCAGCGGCCAGAGCTTCCACGCGTCGACCAGCCGGGCGGCGTCGATGACGCCGGCCCGGACGAGGAGGGGGACCGCCCCGAGCGGGATGAGGAGAAGGCCCCAGAAGAGGAGGCCACGTCGGGCACGCATGCGCACCACCGTCCAGGCTCTGTAATCCGGCGCCGCCCGCACACGTCGCGCGACGACGCGACCGCCGGGACTCGGCGGCCTTCCTATCCTCGGAAGGAACGGGCCCGATGGCTCCTGTCGTCGGTCACGAACGCGCGGGCCGCTTGTCATTGCCGCGCTGCAGACAGGCGGCGATCGCGGCCTCGTCGATTGCCCCCACGCGGAGGATCCGGACAGGGTCGACGGTGCAGTCGACAACCGTCGATGCGGGGCCGCCATGGGCCGGGCCGCCGTCGACGATGCAATCGACGGCATCGCCCAGCTGCTCGGCGATCTCCCCGGCGTCGCGGGCCGGCGGGAGGCCGGACAGGTTTGCCGACGTCACCGGCAGCGGCCCGATCGCGGCCGCCAGCGACCGCGGACAGGCGTGATCCGGCATCCGCAGACCGATCGTGGGCCGGCCCGCGGTGAGCTCGGGCGGCAGCTCCACGCCGGGGCGCTGATCGACGACGAGCGTCAGCCCACCGGGCCAGAACGCGCCCGCCAGAGCGGCTGCGGACGGCGGCCACTGACCGATGGCTCGGGCCTGGTCCGGGGAGTCGAGCAGCAGCATGATCGCCCGGTCGGCCGGTCGTCGCTTCGCCTCGAACAGCCGGTCGATCCCCCGCTCGGCATCGAGCGCGACGCCGATCCCGTAGACCGTGTCGGTAGGCAGCGCGACGAGGCCGCCGGAGCGCAGGACGTGGATCGCCTCGGCGTGGCCGGACGGGTCGTCCGGGACCACGATCGCGCTCATTGCGGGACGGCCGCCGCGTATCGCCCGGCGGCCCGCTCCGCCGCCCGTGGGTCCCCGAGGACCAGCTCCTCGATCAGCTCCGCGACGCCCTCGTCGGCGAGTGGTGGCGCGACATAGCGGCCGGCGGCGCGGACCGGTCCGGGCGCGTGCGGCATCGCGGCGCCATGGCCGACGCCTGCGATCATCTCGAGATCGTTGAACTGGTCGCCGACTGCCAGGACGGCCGACAGCGGCACCCCGGCTCGCCGGGCGAGCCACGCGACGGCGACGCCCTTCGACACACCCGGCCTCAGGAACTCCAGGAACCGCGGGTGGCTGATCGTGACCTCGGCGCGCCCGGCGAACCGCTCACGGGCCGCCTCCAGGACGCCGTCGGCGATCGGCGACTCGGCGACGGAGATCACCTTCGACACCGGCTTGCGGACCCATTCGAGGAGGTCGTCGGTGAAGACCGCCCGGCCGCCGAGGAACGCCGAGTAGTCGTCGGCGCCGGGGTCGTCGGACTGGATCACGAATCGCTCGAGATGGTTGATGTGCGGCCTGAGCCCGATCGACCGGGAGTAGGCGATTGCGGCGCGGGCGGCGTCCGGAGCGAGCGGCCGGTGGAGCAGGAGCCGGCCGTGGCGCTCGTCACCCGGCGGTTTGACGGCGCGGATGATCGCGCCCTGGTAGCCGACGATTGGGTCGCCGAGCCCGAGCCGCCGGGCGAAGCGCAGCGCACTCGTCGTCATCCGGCCGGTCACGATCGAGACCGACACGCCCGCGCGCACCGCCCCGCCGATTGCGACGATCGTCCGGTCGCCCAGCTCGAGGTCCTCGCCGACGAGCGTCCCGTCCAGGTCGAGCGCGACGAGCCGGATCGGGAAGGCCGGTTCCGGCCGGGGCGGGGTCGGTTCCGGGACGGCGGCGGCGCGGGGAGGGGCCGCTGGGCTCATCGCCGGATGCGGAGGACGCGCGGCAGGCCGGCGAGGTCGGATTCAACCGTCGCCGTCCAGCCGGGCAGCACGCCAGCCACCGCCTGGGGTGCGGCGTCGCCCTGGTCGCCGCCGATCTCGAGCAGCGCCACGCCGTCGTCCGCGAGGGCCGCCGGCAGCAACGCCAGGAGCGCCCGGATCACGTCCAGTCCATCGGGCCCACCGTCGAGCGCGGCGCGAGGCTCGAACGACGCCGCGATTGGCAACCCTTCGATGGCACCGGAACGGACATACGGGAGGTTCGCGGCGATGATGTCGAACCGACGCCCGTCTGGCAGGTCGGCCGGCAACAGATCCGCCTCCGCGAAGTCGATCGTGTCGGCCACGGCGTGCGCGACCGCGTTCTCCCTGGCCGCGTCGATCGCGTCCGGCCAAAGATCCGTCGCGAGGATCCTGGCGAGCTGCGCCGCCACCCGGCGTCGCCGGAGCTCGACCGCCACCGCGATCGCCACGGCGCCGCTGCCCGTGCCGACGTCGACGATCCGGATCGGCTCGGCTTCGAGATGCCGCCCCGCGCTCAGGCGGGTCATCGTCTCGGCGATCACCGCCTCGACCAGCCGCTCGGTCTCCGGCCTGGGGATCAGCGCCCGCGAGTCCGTCGACAGCGCGATGCCGAAGAACTCCTTGATCCCGCGAATGTAGGCGACCGGCTCGCCCGCGGCGCGGCGGCCGACGGCCTCGTCGAAGCGCGCCGCCGCCTCCGGACCGACCGGGACTTCAGGATGGGCAAGGAGCGTCGGGCGACTGGCGCCCGTCGCGTGGGCCAGGAGCAGCTCAGCGTCGAGGCGGGCCGTTTCCGATCCGGCGTCATGGAGGCGCGCGACGGCGCTCGACAGCAGCTCCCCGGCCGTGGCCACGCGCCCGCTCAGCCCGGCCCGCTCAGAGCCGGATCGTCACGGACAGGTCGCCGACCTTTCGCAGGACCTCGGCCGACGTCGTGCCCCGCCAGCGGTGGAAGAGCAGGTCGACGGAGGCGTCGCCGATCCGGAGGTTCGTGACCGTGACCTTGCCGAGCCAATCGGGGAGGTTCGGCCGGAGCAGCTCCAGCTCGCGGCGGTCGGCATGGGCTCGCAGCCCCAGCATCGTCGCGAGGAACATGAACGTCGCGCCCGCCGACCACGCCTGGGGCGAGCACGCGACCGGGTACGGCACCGGCATCGGCGCGGCCTCCCGATCGAAGCCGCAGAAGAGCTCCGGCAGGCGGAACGCCTCGAAGTGCTGGGCGGCCTCGAACACATGGCCGACGACCCGGTTGGCCTCCTCCTGGAAGCCGTACCGCTTCAGCCCGGCCGCGGCGAGCGACGTATCGTGGGGCCAGACGGTCCCGGTGTGATAGCCGAACGGGTTGAAGCCCGGCTGGCCGGCCGCATACGTCCGGATCCCCCACCCGGAGTACAGCCCCGGGCCGAGCAGCCGATCCGCGACGTCGCGGGCACGTGCCGGCGCGACGATCCCGGTCCAGAGCGCCTGGCCGGCGTTCGAGCCGATGGCGTCGGCCTGCCGCTTGTCGCCATCGAGCGCCATGGCGTAGTAGCGCTGATCCTCGACCCAGAAACGCTCCTCGAAGCGCTTCTGCAGCTGATCCGCCTCGCGATCGAGACGGACGGCGAGCTCGATGTCGCCGCGCACCCGGGCGAGCGCGGCCATCCGATGCTTCGCCGCGAACACGTAGCCCTGGACCTCAGCGAGCGCGATCGGCGGCCGCGACTCGACGCCGTGGCGGTCGCGGATCGCGTCACCGGAATCCTTCCAGCCCTGGTTGAGCAGGCCGCGCTTCGAACGTCGCTCGTACTCGACGAAACCGTCGCCATCACGATCGCCCCACTCGTCGATCCACCGCAGGGCAGCGAGGGCATTCGGCCAGAGTCGGTCGATGAGCGCCCGGTCGCCGGTCCACTCGAAGGTCTCGCCGAGCAGGACGAGCCAGAGAGGCGTCGAATCGACGCTGCCGTAATACGGCGAGTGCGGCAATTCGCCGGCCCGGGCCGTCTCGCCGAGACGCAGCTCGTGGAGGATCTTGCCGGGCTCGGCATCGCGCCAGTCGTCGACCTCGGTCGCCTGGAGCGAGGCGAGCACCTCGAGCGTCTCGATCGCGATCTGCGGCCGGAACGCGAGGGTCTGGATCGCGGCGATGATCGAATCCCGCCCGAACAGCGTCGTGAACCACGGCACGCCGGCGGCGATGTATCGCTGGCCCTCGCCGGGTCCGTCGTTCACGAGCAGCCGGAGGTCGGCGACGCTGCGGGCGATCGTCAGGTTGAAGAGCTCGTTGTCGGTCGCCACGGACGTCGTGCTGCGGGTCCAGGCGTGGTAGGCCGCCTGGCCCTCGTCGGCCGCAATCGTCGGCGTCTCCGGGAACAGCGGCGCGCCGTCCTCGACGCCGTCCGACGGCGCGACGGTGTCGCTGGACCACACGACCCAGCTGACCTCGTGGGCGGCGCCTGCGGCGAGCGGCCACGACCACGTGTACCGGATCGCGCCGCCCAGGTCCGGGCCGTCGCCCGGGCGGACGGGCTCCAGCGAGCCCGGCTCGGAGAACGTCATGTGGGTCCGCGTCCGGCGATGGTCGAGGCCGTCGTACTGGAACGTTGCCCGCTCGCCGCCGGCCGCGATCGGCATCAGCGTGCCGCGGTCTCGGGGGTAGCCCCGGACCTCGAAGATGTCAGCCGCGTCGTCGGCCAGCTCGAGCGTCATCTCGACCGTCTCTTCGCTCTCGGCGAAGTTGACGATCGTGACCTTCTCGCGGAGCGCGTCGCCGGTGACGAGCCGCTCGCGCGTGATCCCGAGCTTCTTGCCGACCAGCCCCCGACCCGGCCGGATCTTGTCGTCCGGATTCCGGTCGAGCGTCGGGTTCGTGAGCTGGATCACGCCCCGGAAGTTCGATCCGGTCGAGCCCTGGAGGACGACCGGCCGGGCGCCGCCGACGCGGAGGACGGAGCACGAGAGCAGGCGGGTGTCGTTGCGGTAGAGGCCCAGGCCGCGCGAGTCGGAGTGGATGTCCCCGAACTGGTCCGTGAGCAGGAACATGTTGCCGTGCTTCAGGACCTGGACGCTTCCTAGATCTGTCGCTTTCTCGATCGGCTCGACGCGCGGTTCGAAGAAGCGGATGCCCGCGGCGCGGTCTTTCGGCGAAGCCCGGACCTCCCTCGTACCGGGGACGGTTCGGGCCGGCTCGACCGCGGCCACACGGGTCCGCGTGTCACGCGCCATCGGCACCCCCTAGGTTCGCCAGCTGCTCGGCCTGGTCGGCCATGACGAGCGCGTCGATCAGCTCGTCGATGTTGCCCTGGAGGATCCCCGGCAGGTTGTGGACCGTCAGGCCGATGCGGTGGTCGGTCACCCGGTCCTGGGGGTAGTTGTACGTCCGGATCTTCTCGGATCGGTCGCCGCCGCCGACCATCAACCTCCGCGTCGCCGAGTCCTGCTCGCGCTGCTTGGCGAGCTCCAGGTCGTACAGCCGCGATCGCAGCACCGACATCGCCTTGGCCTTGTTCTTGTGCTGGCTTTTCTCGTCCTGGATCTCGACGACGAGGCCCGTCGGCAGATGGGTGATGCGGACGGCCGAGTCCGTGGTGTTGACCGACTGCCCGCCGGGGCCCGAGGACCGCTTGACGTCGATCCGAAGGTCCTTGTCCTCGTCGATGTCGACCTCGACCTCGTCGGCCTCAGGCAAGACGATCACGGTCGCGGTCGAGGTGTGGATCCGGCCGCTGGACTCCGTGGCGGGGACCCGCTGGACGCGGTGGACGCCGCCCTCGAACTTGAGGCGGCTGTAGGCACCGTCGCCGCTGATCTCGACGATCGCCTCCTTGACGCCGTCGATGCCGGTCTCGTTGACGCTCATCACGTCGGTCGCGAAGCGGTGCTCCTTGGCGTATCGCAGGTACATCCGCAGGAGCTCGCCGGCGAAGAGCGCCGCCTCCTCGCCGCCGGCCCCGGCTCGGACCTCGAGGATGACGTCGCGCTCGTCGTTGGGGTCGCGCGGCAGCAGCAGCACCTTGAGCTCATCGAGGAGCTGGGCCTCGTCCGCGGCGAGCCGGTTGACCTCGTCGGCAGCCATCTGGCGGAGCTCCTCATCGCCGTCGCCGGCGTCGCGCAGCTCGCGGGCGCCGGCGAGCTCGGATCGGGTCGACTCGAGCCTGCGGAACGCGGCGACGACCGGCTCCAGCCGGGCGAGCTCGCGACCGAGACGCCGGATGGCCTCGTGATCCATCGCTGTCTCTGGCTGAGCGAGCTCCGACTGGAGGTTGTCGTATTGGCGGGCGATGCCTGCGAGCCGCGCATCGAGGTCGCCGGCGACCGTCGCGATGCTCATGCCCCGGGTCGGGGCGGATCGATCGTGACGGGACTGACCGATTCAGCCGACAGCGCCGCGGCCGCAGCCGGCCGCTCCGCTTCCGTGCCGTCGACCGCCGGCCTGGCGTCGAGGGGATCCCGGACGAGTCGCCCGGAGCCGGCGGGGAGCGCCTCGCCGTCGGCCCTCAGCGCCTCCTCCATCGAGACGATCGCGACCTCGATCATGTCGTCGGTCGGCTGGCGGGTCGTGATCTTCTGGACGAGGATCCCGGGCCACATGATGACCCGCACGATCGGGTTGCCGCGATGCCGTGCGCCCCAGCGCAGGATCTCGTACCCGACCGCGGCGATCACCGGGATCAGCAGGATCCGGCTGGCGATCATCACGAGCGGCTCCTGCCGTCCCACCAGGCTGAAGGCGACGATCGACAGGGCGATGACGACGACGAGGAACTCCGTGCCGCAGCGGGGATGAGCCGTCGGGTACTTCCGGATCTCGCTGACGACGAGCGGGTCGTCGTGCTCGAGCGCGTGGATCGTCATGTGCTCGGCGCCGTGGTACTGGAAGACGCGCCGGATGTCGGAGGCCTGGGCGATCAGCACGAGATACCCGAGGAAGATCCCGACGCGGATCAGGCCCTCGACGAGGTGCTGGACGAAGCCGTTCTCGACATTCGCGGTCGTCACGCTCGCGATGAACAGCGGGAGCAGGAAGAAGATCCCGATGCCGGCGATCAGCGTCAGCCCGAGCATGAGGGCGATCGAGCCCTTGCCCAGCTCGACGCCCTCGTCGGCCGCCTGCAGGCCGGCGCTGCGGACGAGCCAACGGGTCCCGACGACCAGCGTCTCGTACAGGACGACGAGACCACGGACGAACGGCAGCTTCGACCACGAACGTCCGTGGAAGCCTGAATCGAGGCGCTCCGTGGCCCACACGATGCGGCCGTCGGGATGGCGGAAGGCGACAGCGATCGCGTCGCGGCCCCGCATCAGGACGCCTTCGATCAGCGCCTGGCCGCCATATGTATACCGAGGCATTCGGGAAGTCTACCGTCGGATGCCGGGTCGGCCCATGGCCCGATCGGGCTGGGCCTAGCCCGCGGCCGCCGCCTTCAGCCTGGCCGCCTCGATCCGCCGCGCCGCCGCGGCGACGTAGCCCTCGTCGATCTCGATGCCGACAAACCGCCGGCCCATCTCGACCGCGGCGACTCCTGTCGAGCCCACGCCCATGAACGGGTCGAGGACGAGGTCGCCCGGCGCGCTCGCGAGCTCGAGCAGCCGCCGCAGCACCCGGAGCGGCTTCTGGGTGGGATGGACCGGGTCTCGAACGCGCTCCGCGCCGGCGCAGATGGGCGCCTCGATGAAGTTGTGCATGTCACGCTGGCGGCCGAAATTCCACGTGTGGCCACGGTCCCAGCAGCACACGATCAGCTCGCACGAGTTCAGGAAGCCGACGCGGCGGAGCTTCGGCGGCGGGTTGGTTTTGTGCCAGACGATGAACTGGAACGTGTCGAAGGCCGGGTCGAACACCTCGTGCCAGCGCCCGAGCATGTTGTAGCTCGTGAAGGCGAACACCGTGCCGGTCGGCTTGAGGACGCGTCGGAACGGCGCGAGCCATTCCTCGGGATCGAACGCGACCTGGTCCCAGTCCGCGACGTCGTTGTTGAACGACTTCCGCCAGGCCATGTCGATGTTGCCGGTCGAATAGCCGCCCAGGTTGTAGGGCGGGTCGGTGCAGACGAGGTCGACGCTGGCGTCGGGGAGGCGCGCCAGCAGCTCCCGGCTGTCGCCCTGCCAGAGCGTGACGTCATCCAGCACTGCGGAAGCGTAGGCCGCCGTGCGCCACGAATCAAAACGGCGAGCCTTGCCCGGAGGGCTCGCGGTCGATGTCGCGTGGACCCTCGCTACGGGGCGGGGACCCTCGCTACGGGGCGGGGACCCTCGCGAAAACGGAAACTTAGGTTCGGGCCTGGCGCTCGAGGCGCTTCTGGAACCGCTCGACCTGGCCGGCGGTGTCGATGATGGTCTGCTTGCCCGTGAAGAACGGGTGGCAGTTCGAGCAGACGTCGACGCGGAGCTCGGGACGGGTGGACCCGACCGTCCACTCGGTGCCGCATGAGCCGCAGTGGACCTTTGCTTCGTAGTACTTGGGATGGATCTCGGGCTTCACGGCTTCGTTCTCCTCCGACGCCGTCCGCGCAGGGCCCACTGCCCCGCCGGTGGTCGCCGGCTGCTGGTTCCTCAGGCGTCCTGCGCGGGCGCCTCGTCTGTCTTCTTCGTTGAACGCCGGCGTGGCGCGGGAGCGGCCTCCGCCGCTGTCTGGGTGGCCGTCGTCGGGGCGGGCTCTGCGGCGGGCGCAGCGGCGGCAGCCGCCTTCTTCGCCGGCTTCGGGGCCGACTCCTCCGACGCGAGCGCCTTCGCCGCGACTTCGTCCGCGGCGACCACGCGGATGCGCTTCTTGCTCTTCGAGGAATGCTCGAACCGGACGCGGCCGGTCAGCGTCGCGAACACCGTGTAGTCATGGCCGAGCCCGGTGCCCGGACCGGAGAGGAACGTCTGCCCGCGCTGACGCACGATGATCGACCCCGCCGTCACCAGCTGGCCGTCGCCGGCCTTCACACCTAGCCGTTGGCCGACGCTGTCGCGTCCGTTCTTGGAGCTGGATCCGGCTTTCTTGTGGGCCATTTTCGGTTACTCGTCCTTCTTCGCGCGTGTCGTCTTCTTGGGAGCCGGCTTTTCGGTGGTCTTCGCCTCCGTATCGGCGGCGGTCGCCTTCGCGGCGCGCGTTCGACTCTTGGGCGCGGGCTTGTCGTCGGTCGTCGTCGCCTTCGCCGAGGACGTCCGGCCGGCCGGCTTCTCCTCGGCCTTCTTCTGGCTCTTCGCGAGCTTGGCGGCGAGCTCGGCGTCGGCGGCGGCCTGCTTCGCCGCGGCCTCCTGCAGGCGCTCGCGCTCAGACTTCGCGTCGGCATCGGCCTTGCGCTTCGACTCGGCGGCGCTTTTGTCACCGAACCGGACGTCCGTCACGCGAAGGACGGTGAGTTCCTGGCGATGGCCCTTCTTGACGCGACGGCGCGCCTTTGGCCGGTACTTGAATGAGATGACCTTCTCGCCGCGCGCCTGGCGGACTACCTCGGCGGTCACCGCGGCGTCCGCGACGACCGGGCGTCCGATCGCCGACACGTCGCCGTCCGCGACCAGCAGGACGCGCTCGATCGTGATCTCCTGGCCGGCGTCGGCGTCGAGGAGCTCGACCTCGAGCTCGGTGCCGACCTCGACGCGGTACTGCTTCCCGCCGGTCTCGATGACTGCGTACATGGATCCTCAGGCTGCCCGGCGACCGCACGCGGCGGCCGGCAACGGTGAACATGGAAAGGCGCCCGGAAGCCCGGAACGCGGAAGCGGAAGTGTATGTCCGGGGTCGTCGGAGCGTCAATCGAACCGGAGCGGCGCGGAGAGCCTCGCCTCGAGCTCTTCGACGAGCATCAATCGGACCCGGACCGTCGACTCGACCTCGATCGGCCGGGCGGCGGCGTCCGACAGGGCCGCGACCACCTCTTCCGGCCGTCCGGTACCCAGCTCCGGGTGGATCCGCGTCCGCATCCGGATCGCCCGACCCGACATGTCGAGCGCGAGCAGCAGCGGCCTGAGGTCATAGGTCTTCGTGCCGCCGCTCTTGACCCGCTCACGCGGTAGGCGCCGCGCCTCGAGGAGGTTGGCGGCTGCCGCGCGCAGCGTTGCGTCGTTCGTCGCGTCGCCACCGAGAGTCACGACGTACTCGGCGGCCGCGACCTGCCCACTGAGCGGCGGCGCGCCCAGCCAGACGTTCTCGAGAGCCGCGAGGCGATGCCGGCTCGGGAGTTGGGCCTCAACTCCTTCGCGCACGGCCCAAAGGGGGCGCAGCTCGGTCAGCCAGAACTCGAGCAGCTCAGCGTCCGCCGAGCAGCCTTGGGGCAGGGGCGCGCCGAGGGCGATCCGCGGCCGGCCGGATGCGGCTGGCAGCGTCGGGAGACCACTCGTTACCAGCGTGTCCTCCCAGCGGCCGATGTAGTCGCGCCCGGTGGGGACCTCGTCATCCGCGGGCAGCTCGCGGGCGAACGTCACCCGCCACCTCTGGCGCGCTTCGGGCGGCGGCGCGGGCGGGGTTGGCTCCAGGGCACCGTCGGCCGCGGGGCGAGCGATGTCGGTGGCGAACGGGCGGCTGTCGGACGGGCCGGTCACGTCTGGTAGTCTGCGGCAACGATGGACGAGCCCGTCCGGCCCGACCCGGCCGCCAGCGGCGCGGCGGGCCCGTCATCCAGCAGCGATCCGCGACCGCCCGCTGACGAGGCGCTGCCGTCGACCTCAGGAGCCGAGCGTTCGCCGCGAGCGACGCCGCTGTCGCGGATCCCACCGCCGACGCCGCGGGTCCTGGTCCTCCTCGTCGGGGCCATCGTCCTCGCCGTTGTCCTGTACCTCGGCCGGCACGCCCTGGGACCCTTCATCGTCGGGCTGGTCCTGGCGTACGTCCTCGACTTCCCGGTCGAGCGGATGGCCCGTCTGGGTCTCCCGCGCTGGGCGTCGATCCTGCTGGTGTATGCGCTGGTGGTCCTTCTGGTCGTCCTGGCCTTTCGGACCATCGTCCGGCCGCTCGTCGACGAGATCACGACGTTCATCCGCGAGTTCCCCGCGTTCATCGCCCAGGTCACCGACCTGTACGCGCACCTCGACCTTCCGCCGGCCATCCGCGAAGCGATCGACGGCTGGCTCGAGAACGTCAGCCACGGCGTCAGCGGTATCAGCCCCAGCGATCTTCTGCCGGTCGTGACGGGGATCGCCGGGGTCGTCGGTTCGATCGTCGGCTACGTGATCGTCCCGGTCTGGGTGTTCTACCTCATCAAGGACCGCCCGGCGCTGACCCGGGCCGCAGAGCGCTCGCTCCCGGTCGAGTGGCGAGCCGACGGCCGGGCCGTCTCGGGCCTCGGTCTGCGGGTCTTCGGCCAGTGGCTTCGCGGCCAGGTGTTCCTCGGCTTTGTCGTCGGCGTCGCGACGTTCATCGGCCTCGAGATCCTGAGCGTGACGGTGGACCCCGTGTTCGGGCGATTCGCCGTCCTCCTGTCGGTGATCGCGGGCGTCCTTGAGCTGCTGCCGATCATCGGCCCGATCATCGCCGCGATCCCGGCGGTGCTGCTCGCGCTGACCGGTGGCGTCGACGCCGCGATCGCGGCTGTCCTCCTGTACACGCTCATCCAGCAGGTCGAGAACCATGTCCTCGTCCCGAAGATCCAGGGCGACGCCGTGGAGCTCCACCCGAGCATCGTCATCATGGGCATCGTTATCGGCGGCGCGATCGCCGGCATCCTCGGAGCGATCTTCGCGATCCCGATCACGGCCGCCGCCCGCGACATCTTCCGGTACGCGTTCCATCGTGTCGACGAGCCGCCGGCGACGCCCGAGGAGGCGCTCGCGATGATCCGGGCGCATCCACGCGTCATCGAGCCGGTGCCGCCCGCCCCACCGGCGCCCGGTGCGGTCGAGGGCGCGGCCTGACGTGACGTCGGGCGCGGATCCCTACAAGATCCTCCAGGTCGATCCCGAGGCCGAGGACGAGGTCATCCAGGCCGCATATCGCCGGCTCGCCCAGAAATACCATCCGGATCGGGCCCCGGACGCGGACGGCGCAGCGAGGATGGTCGCAATCAACGCCGCGTGGGAGCTCATCGGCGAACCGGATCGCCGGGCGGCGTACGACGCGGAGCGGGCGGCCAGCCTACGGGCCGCGAGCGCCGGCGCAAGCAGGGCCTCGCCGTCTGCCGGGCCGTCGACGCCGCGGAGCACGCCGAGTGCCGCGAACCGGGCGGCAGGCCCGACCGCGTCGGGGGGAGCGTCAGGGACGACGGGCGGACAGGGGCCACCGGAGACGGTTTCCCGCGACTGGACGTCGGGCCGCTCCGCGGCGGGTGGCGGTTACGAAGCGTCGACGATGCGCCGACCTGAGGGCGACGGTGCCGCGGGTCCACCACCGGGCCGTCCGTCTGGGTCCGTGCTCAAGGTCGGCCGCTACGCCGGCTGGTCGATCGGCGAGATCGCCCGGAGCGATGTCGACTACCTGGAGTGGCTCGACCGGATGGCGATCGGCCGCCAATACCGCGAGGAGATCGACCAGGCGCTCCGAAAGGCCGGCCGTCGCCGCAGCGCGCCGGCGGACGCGACCGACCGCCGGGGACTCTTCAGGCGCCGCTGAGAGGGGCCCTCACCACTCCGCCCGAGTCTGCCGGATGTTCACCGACTGCAGGATCCCGAGGCCGACGGCGATGCTGATCAGCGACGCGCCGCCGTGCGAGACGAACGGCAGTGGGATGCCCGTGATCGGCATGATCCCGACCACCATCCCGAGATTGACGATCAGCTGGAACAGCAGCATCGAGGCGAGCCCGGCCGCGAACATCGTCCCGAACGGGTCCTTCGACCGCCAGCCGCCGACGAGGACCCGCCACAGGAGCGCGGCGAACAGCACGAGCAGCAGGATCGCCCCCAGGAACCCCAGCTCCTCGAGGTAGATCGCGGCGACGAAGTCGGTCTCCTGGACCGGCAGGAAGTTCAGCTGGTTCTGGGTCCCGTTCGTGAGGCCCTTCCCGAAGAGCCCGCCGGACCCCACCGCGATCTGCGACTGGTGGAGCTGCCAGCCGGCCCCCTGGATGTCGCTGCCCGGGTCGAGGAAGCCGAGGATCCGCTGCTGCTGGTAGTCGCGCAGGATGTTGTTCCAGACGAACGGGAGCGCCGCGAGGACGCCGATCGCGAGCGCCGCGAGCCAGCGCAGGCTGGCCCCCGACATGAAGAGCATCCCGCCGAGGATCGCGAGCAACACCAGCGAGGTCCCGAGGTCGGGCTGGAGCATGACCAGGATCCACGGCGGGACGACGAGGACGCACGCTCCGAGGATCGATGGCAGCGTCGTCAGCCGGCCCTGGCGCGCCCCGAGGTAGTTCGCGAGGACGATGATCATCATGATCTTGGCGAGCTCGCTGAACTGGAACTGAAGCGGCCCCAGCGGGATCCATCGGGCCGATCCGCCGACCCCCGTGCCCACCGCGAGCGTGACCACGAGCAGGCCGATCTGGAGCCCGTAGATGGGCCACGCGAACGTCTTGAGCCACTTGTAGTCGAACGCGGTCGCGACGATGAACGCGATAAGCGCGATCCCGGTCCACAGCAGCCCGCGCACGAACGTCGTCCCGCCGTCGAGCAGCGACTGGCCCTGCTCGACGCTGTTGCTGTACGCCATCACGAGGCCGATCGTGCCGAGCAGCGCCGCGTAGGCCGCGAGCTGGAGGTCGAACGCCCGCCACGCCGCGCCGATCGAGCGCGCGGCCCAGTCGCTGACGCGGGCCGGCTCGGCCCTGATCACGCCCACTGAGCCACCTGGGACGATCGCATCCGCATCAGTTCGACTGGTAGAAGTTGCCGCGCTTCAGGAGATTGAAGTTGCGGTAGTCCTTCTTGATCCCGTAGTGGAGCTGCATGTAGTACTTCACGATCTCAGTGGCGGCGTTGCCCTTTGTCCGCGAGTCGTAGGCGAACGCGAGGACGACCAGCTCCGAGTCGCCCTTCGCCAGCGCCTTGAGGCCGGACGGGTCGCTTGCCTTCTTCGATGGGTCTTTGGGCGTGAACCCGATGAACCATGAGTGGAACGGCAGACGCCCCTTCTTGTCGCGGGTCCCGAACTCGGCCGTGCCCGACTTGCCGGCGATGACGATCGGGAGGTCGACGAGGTTGTACGTGTGGCGAAGCGTCACGACCGACCGGGCGGCTTCGCGCATCTCCTTCAGGACGCCCTTCGGGACGTCGAGCTTGCGGATCAGCTTGGGCTCGAACGGCCGGGTGACATTGCCGTCGGGTCCGACGACCTCGCGGACGAGCTGGGGCTGGTAGAGCTTGCCGCCGTTGGCGAGCGCGGCATAGGCGTTGATCAGCTGGATCGGTGTGACGACGTCGTAACCCTGCCCGATGCCGGCCTGGTAGACCTCGCCGGGGAAGATCTTCTCGCCCTTCGCCCGAAGCTTCCACTCATTCGTCGGGACGATGCCGCTGACCTCGCCCGGCAGGTCGATGCCCGTCGGCTGGCCAAAGCCGAACTCGTTGGCCCAGTGGCCGAGGCGATCGATCCCGAGCCTGCCGGCGAGCTGGAAGAAGAACGTGTCGCTCGAGTGACCGAAGCCGCAGTCGATGTTGCACAGGCCGAATCCGCGGTGGTTCCAGTCGTAGAACCTCGTCGACCCGAGCGTCAGGAACGGTCGCGTCTGGATCCGCGTGCTCGGGGTGATCTTGTGGTCGGCGAGGGCGCCTGTCCCCGTCACGAGCTTGTATGTCGATCCGGGCGGGTAGTGGGCGCTGACGGCGTGGTTCAGGAGCGGCTTGTCGGGGTTCTTGAGCAGCTTCTGGTAGGCCTTGGCGGAGATGCCACGAGCGAACTGGTTGTCGTCGTAGGTCGGCAGGCTGACCATCGCGAGGATCTCGCCGGTCTGGGGATTCATGACGATCACGACGCCCCGCTTGAGGCCGGCCGCCTTCATTCCCCATCGGAGCGCCTGCTCGGCGAGCTTCTGCTCGCGCGTGTCGACCGTGAGACGGAGGGAATCGCCCTGCTCAGGGTCGCGCACGGTTTCCAGCACCTGGAGATCGCGGCCGGCGGCGTCACGCTCGACGCGGGACATCCCGTAGCTGCCCCGAAGCTCGGATTCGTAGTTGGCCTCGAGCCCGGTCTTGCCGATGAGGTCGTCGGGCAGGTAGCCGTCGCTCTTGAGGCCCTCGATCTGCTCCGCGGACACCGGCCCCGTGTAGCCGAGGATCTGCGAGAAGAGCGGTCCGTCGGCGTACTGCCGGCGCGCCTCGACGGCGACCTCGACGCCGGGCAACTCGAAGCTCGCCTCGGCGATGAGGCTCGCGGTCTCCTTGGGGACGTCCTGCGCGACGCGAACGGCGTCGAATCTCGAACCCGGGTTACCGTCGATCGCGGTGTTGATGTCCACGGCGGCGACGCCCGTCAGCGCCGAGAGCCGGGCGACGACCTCATCGCGCCGCGCCTCTGGCAGATCGGCCGGGCGGATCTTCACGGCGAAGGTCGGGACGTTCGTAACGAGCACGGCGCCCGATCGGTCGTAGATCAGGCCGCGGCTCGACGGGATCGGCTCGAGGGCCGTGCGGTTGCCCTCGGCAAGAGCAGCGAGGTCTCCGCCGCTCACGATCTGGAGGTAGAAGAGCCGGGCACCGAGAGTGCCCATGCCGATGATCACCGCCATCCCGAAGACGAGGAATCGGGAGAACGGCCGCGGCCTGTCGCGTTGCTTCTCGAGGTAGCCGTACCCGTTCACCAGTCGACCCGCTCTTCCTCGACGTACCGGTCGTGGACGGCGACCGCGAGCGGCCCGACGAGGACGGCGATGACGGTGTCATAGACGACGCCTGGCAGAAGCGTCGCGACGGGGTCGCGCGTCACGGCTGAAGAGCCGAGCGCGCCGAGGAGTACGAAGAGGGTCATCGAATAGACGAGGCTCAGAATCGCAACGGCCGGCACGACCACGAGCGGCCGGAACCGGATAAACAAGCGCGCGACCGCCGCCGCAAGGCCGACGACGACGATGAGTGCAAACGAGGTTGTGCCGAGCGGCCTCGGCGCCAGGACATCGAGGGCGATACCGCCGACGAAGGCCCAGACAAGACCGCTTTCAAGACCGACTGCGATCGTCCAGACGACCGCGAAAATGAGAACGAGATGCGGCTGGGCATCGCCCACCCGAATGTACGGCCCGACCGTGAGTTCCACGATCGCCGTCACCGTCGCTCCGATCGCGGCGACGAACAGAGACATGGCTGACGATCCTCGGCAGACTGGCCAGGGTCGCGCCCGGCGTTGTTCGTGTGCGTGACGTTCGGGGCGTTGGCGACGTCGCGGTGGAGTATCCCACGGGGTAGGCGATGCGGCAATGGGACCGCGAGAGCCGGGACACCGGTTCGGGCGGTCGCCGAATATGTTTCACGTGAAACATTCGCGCTCGACTCCCCGACGCCGGCGATGAAGTTGCGGGCAAGCCCGCGTCAACCGAGCGTGCAGGGCTCGATGTCATCCTTTTCGACCGGGAGGATTCGGCCCTGAAATGCTAGAATTCATGATCGTGAGCGCATCGCGGCAGGGTTCCTGAGTGGGCCAGACGATCGCCTGCGTCAACCAGAAAGGCGGCGTCGGGAAAACCACCACGGTGGTCAATCTGGCGACCTCACTGGCACTCTTGCGACGACGGGTCCTCGTCGTCGACCTCGATCCCCAGGGCAACGCGACGAGCGGGTTTGGGATCAACAAGGCTGACATCGATCGATCCGTCTACGGTGCGCTGGTCGATGGCATCCCGCTGCGGGACGTTGTTATCCCAACGGTGGTGGACGGAGTCTTCCTCGCGCCATCGTCAATCGAGCTGTCGGGCGCGGAAGTCGAGCTCGTTTCGGTCGACCGGCGGGATCGCAGACTCGCGGGGATGCTGCAGAGCATCGGCGGCGAATACGACTGGGTATTCGTCGACGGTCCGCCGTCGCTGGGGCTTCTCACCGTGAACGCGCTCACGGCGGCGGATGCCGTGCTGATTCCGCTCCAGTGCGAGTACTACGCCCTCGAGGGGCTCACACAGCTGACCGCCACGATCAATCTCGTCCGTGACCATCTCAACCCGAATCTGGAGATCAACGGCGTCGTGCTGACGATGTACGACGCCCGCACAAACCTCTCCGCGGAGGTCGCCGCTGAGGTGCGCAGGCATCTCGGCCCGGCCGTGTACGGAACCGTCATCCCGCGGAGCGTCCGCCTCTCCGAGGCCCCGAGCTACGGTCGGCCAGTCGCGCTGTACCGGCCTGACTCTCGTGGCGCGGAGGCGTATGGGGCACTCGCCGAGGAGTTTCTGGCCCGCGCGACGCCCATCGATCAATCGGCTCCCGCCGATCGTGAGCCCATCCAGGCAGGAGCAGCATGACCGTCAACTCTGAACGTCACAGCGGACTCGGACGCGGCCTGGCCGCATTGATCCCGCAGCGGTCCGCAGATGCGGGTCCGACCGAGGTTCCGTTGAACCGGATCCGACCAAACCC
>JBJMMH010000200.1:0-14580 GCA_045804885.1 Chloroflexota bacterium
GGGCGGCCCGGCCATCAGACGCGATCAGGACCGTGTAGCCGGCGTGCTCGAGATAGTCCCGGGCGAGCGCGGCGATCTTGGGCTCGTCGTCGACGACGAGGATCGTTTTCATGGCGTGCGCATCGTAGACGAGGGAAGGAGCGGCGCCGGCTGCGCGAGTGGAGTGAGATGCCGATCATCGTGCTGTCGGCGATCGGCGAGGAGGGCCAGAAGGTCCTCGCGCTCGAGGCCGGCGCCGACGACTACCTCACGAAGCCGTTCAGCCCGCGCGAGCTCGTTGCGCGCGTCAAGGCCGTCCTCCGGCGGACCGACGCGGCGACGTCCGCGGCGGGCAGCCGAGAGCAGATTCGCGCCGGAGACGTCACGCTCGACGTGGCCCGGATGCGGGTGGACGTGGGAGGCCGGCCCGTCGAGCTCACGCCGACAGAGTTCCAGCTGCTCGCGACGATGGCCGCCCAGCCCGGCCGCATCTTCACTCGCTCGCAGCTGCTCGACGCCGTCCACGGCGTCGCGTTCGAGTCCTACGAGCGGGCCATCGACACACACATCAAGAACATCCGGCGGAAGCCCGAACCGGACCCCCGCACGCCGCGCTACGTAGTGACGGTCTACGGGGTCGGCTACCGCTTCGCGGACGATCGCGCGTGACCGCGCCAGACGACGACGGAAGCGCCGGCGGCGACTGGCGAGGCTGGCGCCGGACCGGCGGATGGCCGGGCCGTGGGCTGCCGAAGGAGGCGCCGCCGTGGTGGCCGGCGGGCGAGGCGTGGCCGCCGCGGCGTGGCTATCCGCGCTGGCGCCGCCGTCGACGGCCGTTCATGGGCGGGTTCGGCTGCCTGTTCGGGTTCGTGTTCTTCGTCGTCCTGATCGGTTTGATCGCGGCGGTCGTCAGCGTCATCGCGACGGCGGGGCCGCTGGGCGACGTCGCACGGCTCGTTGGGCTGCTCGTGCTGGTGCTGGCCGCGGTCGCGTTTGCCGGCGCCGGTCACCGGATCAGGTCGAGCGCGGCCTCCCTGGACCAGCTCCTCGTCGCGGCGGAGAAGGTCGAGGATGGCGACTACTCCGTGCGCGTCGGCGTCCCAACCCGTGCGCCGCGACCCGTCCGTGACCTTGTCCGCGGCTTCAACGCGATGGCCGGTCGGCTCGAGACAAGCGAATCGCAGCGCCGGACGCTCCTCGCCGACGTCAGCCACGAGTTGCGAACGCCGCTCGCCGTGGTCCAAGGCAACGTCGAAGCGATCCTCGACGGCGTCCACGACCCGGACCGCGAGCACCTGGAGTCGATCCTCGACGAGACGCGGGTCCTGACCCGCCTCGTCGACGACCTGCGCACGATCACCGAGTCGGAGGCCGGCCGGCTCACCCTCCACCGCGAGCCGACGGACCTCGACGTCCTCCTGCCCGACGCAGTCGCGTCGTTCGGCGCCGCTGCGGCATCGGCCGGCGTGACGCTGACTACCGACATTCCCGACGACCTGCCGATCCTCGACGTCGACCCCGTGCGGATCCGCGAGGTCGTGGCCAATCTCGTCGCGAACGCACTTCGCCATACGCCGCCCGGTGGGCGGATCACCGTCGGGGGCTCCGTCGAGGGCGGCGATGTGAGCGGGCGCGTCGAGGTGTACGTCGCCGACACCGGCGGCGGCATCGACCCCGAGCTCCAAGCGCACGTCTTCGATCGGTTCGCGAAATCGGCGGATTCGCGGGGTTCGGGGCTGGGGCTCGCGATCGCTCGCGGCCTCGTCGAGGCCCATGGCGGCACCATTTCCGTCGAGAGCCGGCTTGGCGAGGGCGCGACGTTCCGGGTCGTGCTGCCGCTCGCGACAGGGGACGGCCGATCGCTGGCCTGAGAGGTTCGTACGGTTCAGCGCCCGCCGTCCGTCGGGTTGCGTCGGGGCACCGCCGGGCCTCACCCTAGATTCATGGCAGGACGACGTCGCCGCCCCCACCTGTCCATTCCCCACCGACTGGCCGCCTCGGCGGTGTTCGCCTGCGCGCTGTTGACGGTGACGGTTGGTCCCGCGTTCGCTGGTAACTTCCCGGCCAAGGATTCGCGCTACCACAACTACGCCGAGATGGTGGCCGACATCAAGGCCGTGGAGGCGGCGCACCCGTCGATCGTGGACGTCTTCTCGATCGGCAAGAGCTATCAGGGCCGGGACCTCTGGGCGGCGAAGATAAGCGACAACGTCGGCACCGACGAAGCGGAGCCCGAGGTCCTGTTCGACGCGCTCCACCATGCTCGGGAGCACATGACTGTCGAGCAGGGCCTCTACCTGCTCCATCTGCTCGCCGACAACTACGGCCGCGATTCGACGATCACGAACCTCGTCAACGGCCGCGAGGTCTGGATCGTCTTCATGCTCAACCCGGACGGCGCCGAGTACGACCTCACGTGCGGTGGCTCCCACGCGCCGTATTGCGCGTGGCGCAAGAACCGCCAGCCGAACTGCAGCGGCTGCCAGGTCGGCACCGACCTGAACCGGAACTACGACTACATGTGGCGCTGTTGCGGCGGCTCGTCGGGGAGCACGTCGTCGGAGACGTATCGCGGGCCGAAGGCTTTCTCTGCGCCGGAGACCCGGGCGATGCGCGACTTCGTCAACAGCCGCGTGATCAACGGCATCCAGCAGATCCGGGCCCACATCACGTTCCACACGAACGGCCAGCTGATCCTCTGGCCGTACGGCCACACGAAGACGGATATCCCGCCGGACATGTCGCTCGACGATCACTCCGCGTTCGTCACCATGGGCAAGGCCATGGCGAGGCTCAACGGCTACAAAGCCGAGCAGTCCAGTGACCTCTACATCACCGATGGCGACCAGATCGACTGGCTCTACGGGATTCACAAGATCTTCTCGTACACCTGGGAGCTCTATCCGCCCGAGACGTCCACCGTTTGGGGCGACCATTACCCGGCCGACGAGAACATCGCCCCGCAGACCGCCCGCAACCGCGGGGCGCTCCTCTACTTCCTCGACATCGCCGGCTGCCCCTACCGGGCGATCGGCAAGGAGAAGACCGATTGCGGGCCGTTCCGCGACGACTTCGAGATCCGCCGCGGCTGGACAGCGAACCCCTACGGCACCGACACCGCGACGAAGGGCCAATGGGCGCCGCGTGATCCGGAACCGACGTCGTCGGGCGGGGTCGGAATGCAGCTGGGCTCGGCCTACTCCGGGTTGCTCGCGATGGTCACGGGCGCCCAGGCCGACGGCAGTGCGAACGCGAACGACCTCGACGGTGGCGAGACCACGATCCGTTCGACGGTCGTCGCCCTGCCCTCGCCGGTCGGGTCGCTGACGTTTCGCTATTACCTCGCCCACGGCGTGAACAGCTCACGCGCGGATTCGTTCCAGGTCTTCGTCGAGGCCGGCGGCGCGAAGTCGCTCGTCTATCGCGAGCTCGGCAACGCGTCGCTCGATGCGGCTCGCTGGAAGCGGGTGGCGGTTCCGCTCACGAAGTGGGCGGGCCAGACGGTCAGGTTCGTGTTCACGGCGACCGACGGCGGGCCCGACAGCCTCGTAGAGGCCGGCCTGGACGACGTCCACGTGGAGCAGCCCTAGTCCGCCGCCAGTCCGCGAGAGCTCGTCGGCGGAGCTCCGTGACGCCATAGGCCTGAGGAACCCCGACCAACGCATCGGCGTCATGGGCGCCATCGCGGACCTACCTCGTCCGCCCGCCCAGGAGATCGACCGATGCGGCGACTCGGAATCCTCCTCCCAGCCGCGGTGCTGGGACTGCTTCTTACCGCAGGCCCAACGCTCGCCTGCGGCGGGCTGATCGGCCCGAATGGCGCGGTGAACCTGCTCCGGACGACGACGTTCGCCGGCTATCACGACGGCGAGGAGCACTACGTGACCGCCTTCCAGTTCGCCGGCGGCGGCGGCGCGTTCGGGTCGATCACGCCGCTGCCGGGCGTTCCGTCGGAGGTCGTCAAGGGCGGCGACTGGACGCTCCAGCGGCTCGTTCAGGAGACGAGCCCGCAGCTCCGCGACGCCCTGTTCGCGGCGACCGCCGCAGCCAGCGCGGGTGCGGAGGAGCTGATGAAGGTCCGCATCGACGCCCTGGACATCACCGTCCTCAAGGGCGGCGCTGGCGACATCGGGAGGTGGGCGAAGGACCACGGCTTCCGGCTTCCGCCTGACGCTCCGGAGGTCCTCGACTTCTACGCGAATCGGAGCCCGATCTTCCTCGCCGCCGCCTTCGACGCGGATGCCGCCGCGGCGCGTGGCCAACAGATCGGCGACGGTACGCCCGTCCACATCACGATCCCGACCGACAACCCATGGGTCCCGCTGCGCATTCTCGCCCTCGGCAAGACCGGTGAGGAGCGGGTCGAGGCTGACGTCTACCTCATGACCGACACGGCGCCGGCGCTGCTCCCGACGCCGACCGGCGACAACGGCATTCGGCAGGATTACGGCGCATGGGCGACCGCGTCGCTGCTTTCCGACCTCCGGAGCGACCGCGGCATGGAGTGGGTCCCGGCGTCGGCCTGGCTCACGAAGATCGCCGTCGATTCCTCGGCGGCCGGCCTCTCGTACGACCTGGCGATCGATGCATCCGGTGCCGGCGCGCCGTCGCGGGTCGACGCCGGCCTGGCACTGCCGGGCGTCGACGAGGTCGTCCAGACGGTCGGCTCGGTCGCCTCCGGGATCGACCCGACGCGGCTGGTGCTCGCCCTGGTGTTCTCGATCATGGGCATCGCCGGGCTGTGGCTCATGACCCGCTATCGCCCCGGCGGCGAGACCCGCTAGGCCCGGCGTCGTGGCGCTCGATCGGGCGATTGCCGCGATCGGTCTCGGCCTGGCCGCCGCTTTCGGCGCGGCGGCCGTGGCCGGGGCGATCGGTCAGGAGCCGGAACCGCTCGTCGTCCCGATCGCCATCCACTACTCGCACTTCGAACCGGCCGCGTTGCGGGTCCCGGCCGGCCGTCCGATCACGTTCGTGATCACGAACACCGACCCGATCGACCACGAGTGGATCGTCGGGGACGAGGCCCTCCACGAACGGCATCGAACCGGCACCGAGCCGGTCCACAACGCCCGGCCGACAGAAGTCTCGATTGATGCCGGTCGGGGCGTCCGAACGACCGTGACATTCGCGACGCCGGGCACGCTGAAGTACATCTGCCACCTGCCTGGCCACGAGGCGTACGGGATGGTCGGGACGGTCGTCGTCTCCGGCGGCTGAGGCCCTGAGGCAACGAGGAGGCCCGGCCCGGACGGCGGCTCTATTCCGCGCGCCGGTATGCTCCGGAGGATGCCGCCGAACACGATCCGCGCTGCAGTGCTCGAACGGCCGGGAAGCGCTCCCAGGATCGAGGAGCTGACGCTCGACGAGCCACGCGTCGGCGAGGTCCTCGTTCGCATCGCCGCGTCAGGTGTCTGCGGTTCCGATCTGCACGTCCGCGACGGCGAGTGGGACCGGCCGGGACCGATCGTGATGGGCCATGAGGGCGCCGGGTTCGTCGAGGCGCTCGGGCCGGGCATCGACGTCGCGGCAACGGGCCTGGAGGTCGGCGCGCTCGTCGCGCTGAGCTGGCTGATCCCATGCGGCCGCTGCCGATCGTGCCTCGCGGGACGGGTCTGGGAGTGCCCGGCGTCGCCCTCATACACGCACCGGATGGCCGACGGCACCTCGCGCCTCCATCGTCCCGACGGTGGCGACGTGTTGAGCTACTGCGCCATCGGGACGATGGCGTCCCGGCAGGTCGTCCCTGCGGCCGCGGCGATCCCGATGCCCGACGGGACGCCGCCGGAGGTCGCGGCCCTGATCGGATGCTGTGTCCCGACCGGCGTCGGGGCGGTGACGAAGACGCTCGCCGTAGAGCCGGGGGCCAGCGTGGTCGTGATCGGGCTGGGAGGCGTGGGGCTGTCGGCGGTCATGGGCGCAGCGCTCGCGGGCGCAACCCGCATCGTGGCGGTGGACCGGGTCCAGGCGAAGCTCGACCTGGCCCGGCGGGTCGGGGCGACTCACGCGGTCCTGGCCGGTGGTGACGGCGCGGCGACCGCCGCGGCGATCCGCCAGGCGACCGACGGCGGCCCGGACGTGTGCGTCGAGGCCATCGGCCAGACGGCGACCGTCGAGCTGGCGATCGAGTGCCTGCCGCCGGGCGGGACCGCGCTGCTCGTCGGCATGACTCCGGTCGGGGCGAGCGCGTCGTTCGAAGTCTTCCCGTTCGTCGACGGCGCGAGGCGGATCGTCGGCTCGAACTACGGGTCGGCTGTGCCGTCGGTCGACTTCCCGCGGTACGCCGGGCTCCACCTCGCGGGCCGCCTCCCGGTCGATCGCCTGGTGACGGCGCGAGTCGGGCTGGACGACCTCGAGACGGCGTTCGAATCGATGCGCCGCGGGGAGGGCGTCCGGTCAGTGATCACCTTGTGAGCGCGACCTCGCCGGAATCGCAACCTCGGCACGCGATGCCGTTCGTGGCATCAATAGGGCGGGACGTCGACAAACGATGCTGCGAACGGCATCGCCGGCAGGCGGTTGTGATCGGCAGGGGCGTCGGCTCAGCGCTCGCGGAGCGCCGTTCTCGCCTCCCATAGCTCCGGGAAGAAGACCTCGTCGATCAGGCTCCTCAGATAGCCCGCGCCGGCGGTTCCGCCGGTCCCTCGCTTCTGACCGATGATCCGCATCACCACCTTGAGGTGCCGATATCGCCACAGCGAGTAGACCTCGTCGACGTCGACGAGCTTCTCGGCCATCTCGTAGGCGTCCCAGGCCTCGGCAGCGTGCTCGTAGATGGCGACGATGACCTCGGTCACGGCGGCGTTGGGCGCATACGGCTCGGAGACGTCGCGATCGAGGACCTCCGACGGGACTCCGAAACCGCGTCGCGCGAGCCAGCGCAGGAACTCGTCGTAGAGGCTCGGCTCGTCGAGCGCGGCTTCGATGTCGGCCCGGACGGCCGGCGAATGGCGGAAGCTCTCGAGGACCCGTGGGTCGCGCTTGCCGAGGGCGATCTCGATGAGCCGGTTCTGGTGCGACTGGAAGCCCGATGCCGGCCCGAGCACGTAGCGGAACTGGGCATACTCCGTCGGCGTGAGCGTCTCGAGCACGCTCCACTGGTTGAGCAGCTGCGTCTGGATGTGCTTGACGCGGGCGAGGATCTTGAACGAGCCCTCGAGATCGTCACCCCGAACGAGCGCAGTGGCGGCTCGCAGCTCGTGAAGCATCAGCTTGAACCAGAGCTCGGTCGTCTGGTGCTGGACGATGAACAGCAGCTCGTCGTGGTGGACGGGCTCGCTGAGCGGGCGCTGGGCCGAGAGCAGCGTGTCGAGGCCGAGGTACGTGGCGTAGTCGAGATACTCCCGGTCGGCATCGGGCTTGCGTTGCGCCATCGGCCGAGGATAGCCCGCCGCGAGGATCAGGCGGGAGGTTCGGGCTCCTCGATCGGCGGCAGCAGCGGCTGGCCGGTGATGAGCCGCGAGCCGCGGCCATGGGTCGCGAACGACCACGCCCAGCGGGTCACGACGACGATGCGGTTCGCGAACCCGATCAGGTACGTGATGTGGATCAGCAGCCAGAGTGCCCATGCGAAGAACCCACCCGTCTTGCCGAAGGGCCCGAGCCACGGGATGTCAGTGACGCCTGCCAGCCGGCCGATCACGGCTACGTCGCCGTGGTTGCTGTAGCGGAACGGCAGCGTCGGGAGTCCGAGCAGTCGCCGGCGTACCTGGCGCCCGGCGTGCGATCCGCCCTGGATCGCGCCCTGCGCGACCCCCGGCGTCGGCCGGCCCTCAAGCCATGGCTCAACGGCCGCGTCGCCGACGACGGAGATCTCCGGGTAGCCGCGAATCGTCAGGTCCGGCTCGACGAGGATCCGTCCGGCCCGGTCCTGCGACGCGCCGGTAGCCGCGGCCACCGCGGAGACGAAGCTCGAGACCTGCACACCCGCGGCCCACAGCACCGTCCGCGCCGGCCAGCGGTCCTTGCCGTCGCCGACCTGGACCGTCACGCTGGCCTCGTCGATATCGACGACGCGCGTGCCCGTTCGGACGTCGACGCCGAGCCGCTCGAGCTGCCTTCTGGCGGACGCCGAGCGATCCGGCGGGTACGGCGGGAGGATCCGGTCGAGCGCCTCGACCAGCACGATCCGGGCCTGCGACGGATCGATCGAGCGGAAATCGCGCTTGAGCGTGTCGTTGGCGATCTCGCCAAGCGCACCCGCCAGCTCCACGCCCGTCGGCCCTCCGCCGACGACCACGAACGTCATCCACTCCCGGCGGCGCTCGGGATCGTGCTCGCGCTCGGCGGCCTCGAACGCGATCAGGATCCGCCGTCGGACCTCGAGGGCGTCGTCGAGGGACTTCAACCCCGGCGCATTTGCCGCCCAGTCGTCGTGGCCGAAGTACGAGAAGTGGGCGCCCGACGCGACGATCAGCGTGTCGTAGCCGATCGGGCCGCCGTCGGACATCAGGACCTCTCGCGCGTCCGGGTCGAGCCCGACCGCCTGGCCGAGCAGGACCGTGGTGTTCCGGCGCTTGCGGAAGATCGACCGCAGCGGCTGGGCGATCTCGCTGGGGCTCAGCGCGCCGGTCGCCACCTGGTAGAGAAGCGGCTGGAAGAGGTGGAAGTTGCGCCGGTCGACGAGCGTGAGGTCGATGCCGGCGTCGCGGCTGAGGACCTTCGCGGCATAGAGGCCGCCGAAGCCGCCGCCGACGATGAGCACACGATGCCGCCGGCCCTCGTCAGACGTTCGTTCGGGCAGGGGTTGCATCTCGATTCGAGTCTATCCGCGGCGCGGACGCCACCGTGGACGGCTGTTGCTCCGAGATGTTCGATGGCGCCGGGTCAGGGCGCTGCGACGATGAGCTGGGGCGGGTTCGTACCTTCGCGACTGCTGTAGAGGGCGCTGTCGCCGTTGCCCCCGAGGAGCTCGAAGGCATAGGAGCCGTTGCCGGCGACGGCACCGCTGACGTCGAGCTCCAGCCATTGCCCGACCGACGTGGCGCCGGCCGTCGCCAGCGTTGAGCCTGCCGACGGCGCGGTCGACCATGTGATCGAGCCTTCCGTCCAGTTCGTCGTGGTCGTCGCCACGGATCCTCCGGACGACGACGCGTCGGTCACGAAGAGCCGGAGCTTCGCCGACGTCGGCGGGCCTCCGAGGCCCGTCACGTCGAACCGCAGATAGCTGTGATAGCTGTATGACGTCGTCCCGCCATTGCGCACGGTCAAGTTGGTGCGGCTTCCGAAGTTCGTACCGGGCTGCGATGACAGCACTTGCGCGTCGGCGGCTGGCACGAACGTCACGGTCGACCCGCCGGTCGGCGGCGTCGCGGTCGGCGTCGGGGTCGGCGGCTGGGTCGGAGGCGGCGTCGGCGGGAGCGTCGGGGTCGGCGTCGGCGGCGGGGGCGGTGGTGGCGACCCTCCGAGCGCGTCGTAGTGGTGCCAGTACCGATCCGTCTGATCGTTCGAGGCGAGCACGACCAGGCCCGTGGCCGACGTCACTGGCTGCTTCGTCGTCGTGGCGTTGTTCAAATGCGGGTTCGAGGCGTCGACCATCACCGGCGTTCCGAGGCCCTGGGCGAACGAGATCGAGTCCATCGACGTGACCTTCTCGTAGATCGCGCCGCCGGCCTCCGGCGCCGTCGCGAAGACGTGCAGCTTGCGGTGTTCGGGATCGATCAAGAGGATCGGCCGTGTGTGGTGGTCCTGAACCCTGCCGACGGGGTAGCTCGTCCAGTTGCCCGTCGAGGGATCGCGGGCGAGCAGCATGATCAGCGGCGCGTTCGTCGACGTCAGCGACGTCTTGACCATCGCGAACACGCGGTTGTCGCTGCTCTGCAGGGTCTTGAGGTTGATGTGGTCATCGGCCGTGCCGGGACCCTGGACGGCGGTCCGACTCGCCTGCCAGGAGGTGTCGGCGGCGCCGTCGGGGTGGACGGCGAAGTACATAGCGGACGCCGACTGGTTGCTCCACATCAATCCGATATTGCCCGGCCCGAACGCGACGACCGCCGAGATATCGTCGGCGCTCACGGACGTCCCCGACACGTTCGGCGTGAACGGCGTGCCCCAGGAGGCGTCGCTGCCGGTCGTCCGATTGACGAAGACCTTCTGGCTCTGGATCCAGGTCGCCCACAGCCTGCCGGTCGAGTCCTTGTCGATGACGAGGGTCTCCGACCGAACGTTGTTGATCGTCGCCGGGAAGCCCGCGTCGAGCGCATAGGCGTTGGTCGCCGCGTCGTAGCTGAACCGGTACAGGCGGCTGGGATAGCCCGATGCGGGCTGCCTCGAGAAGACATGCGAGGCGACGTAGAGCTTGTGGCCGTCCCAGAGCGTGTCGGCGCGCGTGTTGGGTCGGTCGTCGAGGCGCGTCGCCGTCCGGATCCAGGTCTGGGTCGCGACGTCGAGACGGTAGATCCAGTAGTCACCCGTCGCTGAGTCCAAGAGGCTCGCCCACCAGAAGCCGTCGTTCCACCAGGCCTTGCTCTCGGGCTTCTCGCCGGTGACCTCGTCGCCGGCGCCGGTGGTCGAGATGTCCTCGTGCCCGACGTCGCCGGCGGCCGCGGCCGCGCCGGCCGATGCCGGCCCGAGGAGCGCCACGGCGACGACGAAGGACGCGAGCACGCCGAATACGGCCATCGGCAAGCGGTTCGTCAGCGGGGAGCGGCGGTGTCGGGGCCTCACGCCCCCTTGCCCTTGAACACGGCCATCGCGGTCCACCAGAGAATCTTCAGATCAAGCAGGAGCGACCTGTTGTGGATGTACGCGATGTCAAGCCGGAGCCGCTCGTCGAAGGTCATCGAGTGGCGGCCGCGGACCTGCCAGAGCCCGGTCAGTCCCGGTACCACTTCGAGCCGCTCGGTATGCCACGGATCATACGTCCGTGGCTCGAAAGAGGTTGGCCGCGGCCCGACGAGCGACATCTCGCCGCGGACGACGTTGATCAGCTGAGGGAGCTCATCAAGGCTCGTCCGTCGCAGGAACCGGCCGACACGGGTGATGCGCGGATCGTTTGGGATCTTGAAGTCCGGTGGCGGCAGGACGTTCAGGTGGCGGAGCGACTCCTTGAGCTTCTCCGCGTCGGGGACCATCGTCCGGAACTTGAACATCCTGAACCGCTCGCCGTCTCGACCGGTCCGGAGCTGGGTGAACACCACGGGTCCCGGTGATTCGGCCGCGATCGCGATCGCGCAGGCCGTCGCGACCGGGAGGACGAGGGGCAAGGCCGCGATCGCCAGCGTGACGTCGACCAGGCGCTTCACCCGGAACGAGCGGAGCACAGGGCTCACCCAGTCCGCTCCTCAACGAGGGCGGCCCCGCCCTCGACGACGCGGAACGCGGGCTCGCTCGTCACGCCGAGCGGCGCGCCGGGCGGATGGGGAGCGGCATCGAGGTCAGCCAGCAGCGCCCTCGTAGTCAGGCCGCTCGTCGGGAACGTCGTCGTGGAGAGCAGTGGCGGGACTGCGACGCGTCCATCAAGCCTCGCGCCGAGCCGGCGGACGAACGCGTCGACCCCCGTCCGGTCAGTCTCCGGAAGGACGGCCAGGACGTCCGGCCGCTCGACCCAGACGGCGTCGACGTCGCGGGCCACCCCGCGCAGGGCGGACTCCACGGCACCAACCTCGCGCGGGTCGGCGGCCCGGACGCGGACGACCGACATCGGCCGGCCGAACCGTCGACTACGGCGAAGCTCGCGTTCGAGCGGCGACTCGGCCATCGCTCAGACCGAGACGGGAGTCTCGACCGTCCGGGTCGACGCCGTCCGGGCCGCGGTCCGGTTGCGGGGCGCTCGGGCCGCCATCGAGACCGCGCCCAGCGCCGGTTCGCGGACAGCCTCCGGGACCATGGCGGCAGCGGGCTGGCGGGCCCGGCTCGGCCGGCCGAACGCGGTGTACCGGAAGCCGGCTGCGCGGATCGCGCTCTCCGGCAGCGCGTTACGGCCGTCGACGATCACTCGTCCGGCCATCAGATCGGCGACCCGCTCCCAGTCCAGCGCCGAGAACTCCGGCCACTCTGTGACGAGGGCGGCGGCATCGGCCTCGCGCAGCGCCTCGTCCACGGTAGCGACGACGGCCAGGCCGGGAACGAGCTGTGCGCTGCGGTCACGGGCGCCCTCCATCGGGTCGTACGCGACGACCTCGGCGCCGTCCGCGATGAGCCGCTCCGCAATCTCGAGCGCGGGCGCGTCACGGAGGTCATCCGTATCAGGCTTGAACGTCAGCCCGAGCAGCGCGACGCGACGTCCGTCGAGCCCGCCGAGGAGCCAGTCGAGGCGCGTCACGACGGCCTCGCGCTGATGTCGGTTGACCTCCTCGACGGCGCTCAGCAGCGGCGTCTCGATCCCGGCCTCCTCGGCCTCCTTCACCATCATCGTCACCTGGTGCGGCAGGCACGAGCCGCCGAACCCGACGCCGGCACGGAGGAAGCCGGCGCCGATCCGCGAGTCGTAGCCCATCGCCCGCACGACTTCCTCAACGCGGCCGCCAAACGCGTCGCACACGGTCGCGAGCTCGTTCGCGAAGCTGATCTTGGTCGCCAGGAACAGGTTGGCGCCAAGCTTGGAGAGGATCGCGTCCGTGCCGTCGAGGAGGAGCTTCGGGGCGTCGATCGGCGCGTAGAACTCGGCCATCCGGTCGAGGCCGCGGTCGTTCTGGTCGTCGAAGACGCCGATGACGACGCGATCGGGATTCTGGAAGTCGTGGACGGCCCGTCCCTCGCGGGTGAATTCCGGGTTGCACAGGACGGGGAGCGGCGGCCGGCCGGCCTCGGCGCGAAGCCGCCGGACGAGCCCGGGGAGCTCAGGCAGCAGGTCGAGCGGGATCGTCGACCGAATGACGAGAGCGGCGTCGTCGGGGATCCGGCCGACGGTGGCCGCGAGGCAGTCGATCAGCGTCTTCGACTGCCAGCCGCCATTGCCATCGTGCGTGCCGACCGCGACGACGACAATCTCGGCGTCGGCAACGGCGGCGGCGGGATCGGCCGTGACGCTCAGGCGCCGCAACCCCAGGTTCTTGGCGACAATCTCGTTGAGTCCCGGCTCGTAGAACGGCACGCGACCGGCTTTCAGGCTCGCGACCCGGTCAAGGCTCGCGTCCATGCCGACCACGTCGTTGCCCCACTCCGCCGCGCAGCCGGCCGTCACGAGACCGACGTAACCGAGTCCGAGAACTGAAATCCGCATGATGATTGCCTCCCGAGATCGGCGCACGAGAATCGGGATCCGCCGTTCGGGCCGACGTCCACGTCCCTACCGAGCCCACGCGCGCACAGCTGCCGCCCTCCCCATCGCGAGGGTCGGTATGAACTGGGCTTTCGCGCCGCCGACAGGGGGGCGCCGGAACACACTATCGGGAGCCAGGAAACGGCCCGACGCACAGTCGGTCACAGTCCGTTACAGGAACGTTGACGTCCCGCTTAGACGGTGCGGCCAGGCACCGCCGGCGAGCCGACGCGCTGCCGGTCGCGGTGCCAGGCGACCTGTCGCCGAAGGCCCTCGCGGGGGCCGATGGAAGGCTCCCAGCCCAGCTCCCGGCCGGCTCTCGAAACGTCTGCCGCAGTGTGGCGCTGGTCGCCCGGGCGGGGCGGCTCGAACGCGATACGGGGCTCGACGCCGAGCTCATCCGCGATGACGCCGATCGCCTGCAGGACCGTGATCGGCTCCCCGCCGCCGATGTTGTAGAGGCTTCCCGCCTCCGCCCGCTCGACCGCGGCGAGTGTCGCGCCGACGGCGTCGTCCACGAACGTGCTGGTCCGCGAGCTGCGGCCGTCGCCGTAGACGGTGATTCCCTCGCCGGCCAGCAATGCCTCGGCGAATCGGTGGTACGCCATGTCGGGCCGCTGGCGCGGCCCGTAGATCGAGAAGTAACGGAGGATCACGGCGTCGAGGCCGAACGTCGCCGCGAACGCCCTGACGAGGTGCTCGCCGGCGAGCTTCGTCACGCCGTAGGGCGACGTCGGGATGGTCGGCAGTGACTCGTCACCGACGCCGAGCTCGCCGTACACGGACGACGTTGAGATGTGGACGAGGCGCGTTCGCCCTACCCGCCGCAGCGCTTCGAGCAGGCGCTCGGTCGCGATGACGTTGCACGACGTGTATAGCTCGAAGTCGGTCCAGCTCCGCGGCAGGCCGGGCATCGCGGCGAAGTGGACCACGGCATCAGCCCTGTCGAGGATCGGCTCCAGCTCGTCGGTCCGGAGGTCGGATTCGACAAGCTCGAAGCGGGGATGTTCGGCGGCGCCGGCGAGGTTGGCCTGCTTGACCGCCCTTGGGTAATACGGGACGAAGGCGTCGATACCGACCACATCGTGTCCAGCGGCGAGGGCCGCATCCACGAGGTGCGACCCGATGAAGCCGGCCGCGCCGCTCACGATGAGGCGCACTTCAGCCGCCCGGCGACGGCGCGATTGTCGGCAGGAGAACGGCCGGCGCCTCGGAGGGCGGCGGCGTCTCGCTCGCCAACGGGTTCGCCGTCGGTTCCTCGACCGGCAGTGATTCGGCCGCGCCCGCCGAAGCGTCCGGGCCGCTGGCGCCCGGGGCCGGCGATGCACCGGCGCCGCCGCCCTCGCCGCGCCGGGACTCGGCCTTCCAGTCCGGCCCGCCCAGGTTGAGGACGCCATGGA
>JBJMMH010000201.1:0-28034 GCA_045804885.1 Chloroflexota bacterium
GGCGAGGCGGCGATGGTCGAGCTGATCGCGCACGCCCGTCGACGGCTGGAGGAGGTGCTGGCGGCGGCGTTCGCGGCCGAGCGGGCTCGCTTCGACGCGCACCTGCCTGTCTCGGGTGAGCTCGCGGCGCTCGCCGAGGACATGCGACGCGCGGCCCGCGAGGTGCGGACCCTCCCGGCCGAGGCGGCATGACGACGACGGCCGATCCGTCGACGGTCCGCCTCCCTGCCGGCGGCGGATCGCCGGCTCTTCGACCCGACCCGCTCGCGCGCTGCCTGGAGGCCTCGCTCGAGGCGGCCGACGCCGCCGACATCCTCGGCCTGGACAGCCAGCCGCTGCGGGCCGCGCGCGACGCGGGTGTTCGCCGGGTCGGGTTCCCGGGCGACGCCTACATCCTCGCGCTCGTCGGCGGGACGGGCGTCGGCAAGTCGAGCCTGTTGAACGCGCTTGCGGGCGGCGTCGTCAGCGTAGCCTCGGCTCGCCGGCCCACGACGTCGGAGCCGATTGCCTGGATTCCCCGGGGCGAGGGCGAGGCGCTCCGTCCGCTGCTGGACTGGCTCGGTGTGGAGGAGACCCGCGAGCACGACCCGACTGGGCTGGGGCCCGTGGCGATCCTCGACCTGCCGGACATGGATTCGATCGCGACCGACCACCGGGCGCGGGTCGAGGCACTCCTGCCGCTCGTCGACGCCGTCGCGTGGGTCACCGATCCCGAGAAGTACGCCGACGCGGTCCTCCACGACGACTTCCTGCGATCGTGGCTGCCGCGCCTCGGCCGGCAGGTCGTCGTGATCAACAAGGCGGACCGGCTCGCACCGGGCGACGGCCGGCGGATCCAGCGCGACCTCGAGAGCGACCTCGCGTTCGAGGCGATCCGCGGGTCGGAGGTCGGGGTCATCCCCGCGAGCGCTGTGTCGCCGGGAGGAGTCGACGAGCTCCGCACATGGCTCGCGGCCGGCGCGCAGGCGAAGCTCGTCGTTCGCGGTCGGATCGCGGCATCGCTCACCGCGCGTAGCCGCGACCTGGCATGGGAGGCCGGCGACGGCCAAGCCTCGTCGCGGACGCCGTTCCTCGATGAAGCGTCGCGAGCCGCGGCGGTCCGCTCGGCGACCGACGCCGTGCTTCGAACGGTCGACCTCCCGGCGCTCGAACGCCAGGCGGTCGCGGCCACCCGGGCCAGCGCCCGGTCGCGCGGCGCCGGGCCGCTCGGCCGCGTGACCTCCTTCCTGTACCGGTCGTCGGGGCGTGAGACGGCCGTCGCCGATCCGACCCGGTTCCTGCTGCGCTGGCGCGAGCGGGGCGGGTTGGGGCCCGCGGTGGAGGCGATCCGGGAAGCCGTCTCCGCGCCGGTCCGGGACGCCCCGCCGGCAATCCGCCCGGCTGTCGCCGCGGCGCTTGACCCGGCGGACGTGAGGCTGGGCCTGGAGCGGGCGCTCGACCGGGCGATCGGCGGTGTCGGCGCGCTTCAGCCTCCGACGAGCCGCTGGTGGACCGTCCTCGGCCTGCTCCAGACATTCGCCACGGCGTCGATCGTGCTGTCGGCGGTCTGGGTCGTGCTCTGGATCGTGCTACGACCGGTCACGGGATCGATCGATCTGCCCGTCATCGGCCCGGTACCCTCGCCGTTCGTCGCGCTGGTGGCGTCGCTGCTCGCGGGCTACGTGGTCGCCCGCCTGCTGGCCGCGCATGCCGGCTGGGTCGGGTCGCGCTGGGCCGGGCGTGTCCGCGACCGAGTCGCACAGGCCGCTGAGGACGAGGTCCGGAAAGGCGCCTTCCGCCGGCTCGATGAGCTGGATGAAGCGCGCGGCCGGCTTGCGGAGGCCGTGTCGAACGTCAATCGCTGGTGCGGGGCCGTCAACCGCACTCCGGGCTGATCAGGCGACGGAGCGCATCCGGCCCGGCATCGCCGCCGCCGGACGGAGCGTGATCGAGGGCTGCGTGCCGATCTCACCCGCCTCGAGCTCGAACCGCCAGCGCCTCGCGATCGTCGCCAGCAGCAGCGTCGCCTCCATCATCGCGAACGACGCGCCGATGCACTTCCGCGACCCGAGGCCGAAGGGGATGAACGCCCCCCTCGGCAGACGCTTCTCGAGGCCGTCCAGCCAACGCTCCGGACGGAACGCATCGGGCTCCGGGAAGAAGCGCGCGTCGCGGTGGGTCGTGGACATCGAGACGAGGACGATGTGGCGCTTCGGGATCGGGCGGCCGCCGATCGTCGTGTCGCGGATCGCCTCGCGGCCGGTCACGTACGCCGGCGGGTACAGGCGGAGCGTCTCGTTGACGACGGCCTGGGCAAACGGCAACGACGCCACGTCGTCGGGTGAGGGCGGCTTGTCTCCGAGGGCGGCCGTCAGCTCGGCCTCGAGGCGGCTACGGGCCTCTCGGTTGCGGTCGAGCAGCAGGAACGCCCAGCTGAGCGCGAGGGCCGTCGTCTCGTGGCCGGCGAGCAGCAGCGTCATGACCTCGTCGCGGACCTGCCGCTCCGACATCGCGTTGCCCTGCTCGTCACGTGCCAGGAGGAGCAGCGAGAGGAGGTCGCCCCGATCCTCGCCGGGCGCGCGCTCGCGAATGATCCGATAGACGAGCTCATCGAGTCGGCGGACCGTGGCCTCGAGCCGCCGATTGCCCGGCGTCGGCAGCCACGTCGGCACAAGGAAGCGGAGGCTGGCGAAGCGCAGGTAGTAGAAGTCCTGGACCTCGGTACCGAGCCGCGCGACGTCCGCGATGCGGGACGTCACGTCGGCGTCGAACAGCGTCCGGGCGACGATGCGAAGGGTCAGCGCGGTCATCTCGTCGTGGAGGTCGACGACCTGCCCGTCGGTCCACGAGTCGACGGCGTCCTCGGCATAGCCCGCCATCGTCCGGCCGTAGCCGTCGATTCGTTCGCGGTGGAACGCGGGCGAGGCGAGCCGTCGGTGGCGGAGCCACTCCTCGCCCTCGGCGGTGAGAAGGCCGTGGCCGAGCAGCGGGATGAGCATCCGCGTCCCGAAGCTCTTCCGGAAGTCCGCGGCACGGTCGACGAGGAGCTCCTCGATCTCGGCCGGCCCGAATGCCATGTGGGCGCGGAACGGCCCGAAGCGGATCGGGACGAAGTCGCCGTGTTCGTCGCGCCACCGACGTGGAGCAGCGACCGGGTCGGCGCCGTACTCGTCCATGACGCCGCTGAGCAGCCGGCTGCGCGGCCCGGCGCCCGTGTACCGGTGCTCATAGCCGGTCGAACGCCGGCGCTCGGCCGCCGCGCTTACCCGTGCCCCCGTCGCCATGCGATGACTCTACTCCGCCGGCCGTCCGACGCCGTTCGGACTCCCCTCAGAAGCCTGTTTCGGTCTCGTGCACCCGGCCGTCGGCGATTGACTGATACGACTTGAGGATCACGTCGAGAACGTGACGGGCCTGCTCAGCGGCGAGGACGGGCGTCTCCTCGCCGAGCAGGCAGCCGATGAAGTGGCGAGCGCCCATCTCGACCGTCCCGAACTCGTCGCGTGGGATGTCGACGTCTATCCGCCACGCCTCCCGAGCCGCGTCGGTCTCGTCGTCCTCGTAGATGCTCACGGGCGCGTCCAGCTCCCAGGACTTGCCGCCGAAGCTCGCGACTGCCCGCTCGAAATGGAGCTCGAGCCACGGTGCCAGCGTTTCGAGCGTACCGAAGCTCGCCAGCACCTGGCCGAGCACGCCAGATGCGAACTCGAGTTGGATGAGGACGTTGTCGGGCGTCGTGACCTCGATCGTGCCGCCCTTCTTGGGGCCGCCCCGGATACCGCGCCGCGGGATCGCGATCGACCCCATCGCCTGGACCCGGGCGACCGGGCCCAGCAGCATCGTCATCTCGTGCAGGCGGTAGACGCCATGGTCGAACACCGGCCCGATCCCATCGCGGTAGAACGGCGTCGGGTCGCCCGTGTACTCGCGCCAGTTCGCCGGGCCCGCGTCGGCATGGTGCGCCACGGCGAGCGTCGGCCGGCCGTACTCGCCTGAGTCGACGATCGCCTTGAGCCAGCGCATGGGTGCGGTGAGCGCCGATCCCGGCGCGACGAGGAACGGAACTGCCTTCCGCGCTGCGAGATCGATGAGCGCGTCGGCGTCGCTGATCGTCGACGTGAGCGGCTTCTCGCTGAAGCACGCCACGCCGGCCTCGAGGATCGTCCGGTTAACGGGGCCGTGGACGGGCGCCGGGGTCAGGTTGAAGACACCGTCGAGTGTCTCCGCGTCCAGCATCTCCTCCACGCCCGGGTACGTCGTGGCGCCTGGCGACCAGCCCGAGACGGCCGACGCGACGGATGCCGCCGCCCCCGGACCGGGATCGGCGAGTGCGGTGATCGCCACGCGGTCGGAGCGGGTGATGATTCCCGGCAGGTAGTGGCGATGAACGACGTCGCCGCAGCCGACGATCCCGAGGCGAAGGCGGTCCGTCACGCCTCGCGGTGATGCGCGGCGGCGAGCGACTCCAGTGCCTCGGATTCGAGGGCGTCGGCCGGAACGCCTGCCACGCGAGCTGGCGTCCGCGCTGTGAGCGTCGCCGTTCGATTGCCGTTCACGAGGCCTGCCCGCTCGCCGACCACCGCACCGGGCCCGATCTCGGCGACCGTCTCGTCGTCCACGTCGACCGCGAAGATCCCGTCGAGGATCAGGAACACGTCTGTGCCGGCCTCGCCCTGCCGAACGAGCGTGTCGCCCTCGGCGACAGAGCGGATCTTCGGCTTCGCGCCGCCGTGCATCACCGCCGACGAGAGGGACCGCTCGAGCGCGGACTCGACGGCCGCGACGACGGCGGGCGAGTCCTGCTCGCCCCACGGCGTGCGGTCACCGAACGAGTTGTTGAACCACTTGTTGAAGTCGATCACGCCCGATTTCTCGACCAGGCGACCATCGTCGTCGTAGATCCAGTGGCGCGGGAACGGGCTCGCCCCGACCAGCTCGTGGCTCGACGTGCCGTCGGCATTGATCGTCAGCGCCAGCGTCGTCCACGCGATCGAGGGCCAGAACTGCAAGAACTTCTTGTGGGGCACCGGCCGCGGCGTCGGCAGACCCATCCGGCCGCCGACGGTCTGGACGAAGCGGGCCGACGAGGCGCCGACCTCCGGCTCGTGCTGGATGTCCGGCAGGTGGACGGCCGGGAATCGAACGGCAGCGGGCCCCACTTTGACGGTCGTCGCTCCGATGTGGCCCTGCCCAAGGTGTCCGGCGTTCACGATCCGGCCGTCGTCGACTTCGACGAACGCCCGGAGCTCGTTCGCCTCGCGAAAGCGGTCGGTCTGCCGAAGGTCCTCGAGGTCGTCGAGGCGGTCGGGCGGCGGTTGGTCGTAATGCGTGACGCCGAGCTCGAAGGGGATCTTCGAGGGACCGCTGATCGCCTCGGACGGGATCCACGAAATCGCGGTGACGGACGATTCGAAACGCGTGGCCACAAGACCCTCCCTCGTGCAGCGTGGCTGGTCATTATGGGCGTCAGCCGAGGGCGGCCGTTGCCGCGAACGCAAGTTCCTGGCTATCGCTACGCCCGGGGCCGTTCCCGGATGACCTTCCTGGGGTCCTTCTCGGGCTCGATGCCCTTGTAGGCGGCCTGTCGGACGAGGCCGTCACCGGTCCAGCCCGCGAACTCGGCGCGGACGACGAGCTCCGGTCGGAGCCAGTTGGCGTCGCGGGCGGCGGCCTTGGGCACGGGCTCCGCGAAGGGCGACGCGTCTGCCGCGAGCCGCCCGACGGCCACGAGCAGGTCTGCTCGGCTGCTGTCCGTGAAGCCGGCGCCGACCTTGCCGGCGTATCGGAGGGAGCCGTCTTCGTAGACGCCGACGAGCAGCGCTCCGAGGTCGACCGCTTTGCCCGTCCCCTTCGCCCAGCCGCCGACGACGAGCTCCTGCTCGGGCCGGATCTTGATCTTCTGCCACCGATCCGACCGCTTGCCGGGGGCGTACGTCGACCGGCGGTCCTTGGCCATGATCCCCTCGAGGCCGCGAACCCGGGCCGCCTCGAAGAACGCGAGACCGTCCGTCTCGATGTGCTCGCTCAGCCGGACTCGTGGATCCGGCCGGAGAACCGAGGCGAGGAGGTCGCGGCGAACGTCGAGCGGCTCGCCGATCAGCGACCGGCCGTCGAGGTGGAGCAGATCGAAGACCTCATACACGAACGGGGTTGGCTCGGCGAGAGTGGTCCGCCCCTTGATCCGGGCCTGGAGCAGCGCGAAATCCGGCTCGCCGTGGTCATCGAGCGCGATCACCTCGCCGTCGACCACCGCGTCGTGCGCCGAGATCCAGGTCGCCGGAGCGAGGAACGGGCCGAAGTACCGCTCCGATGCGTCCTTCTCCCCCCGCGTCCAGAGGCGGACGTCTCCCGCATCGACGACGGCTTCAACCCGAAAACCGTCCCACTTGACCTCGAACAGCCAGTCCGGGTGGTCGAACGGGGCGCCCACGAGTGTCGCGAGCATCGGCGGGATGAACGCGGGTGCGGTCTTCGGCATGACGGCCAGCGTACCAACGGCGCCGATCCGCCATCGGGCCTACCATCGGTCGATGAGCGTCTGGTTCGGCTACCACATCCCATCGTTCACCCACCCCGACACCCCGCCGGCGCGCCTGTTCGAGCGCGTCGTGGATCAGGCCCGGGCGGCCGAGGAGGCGGGCTTCGGGCTCGTCTCGGTCATGGACCATCTCTACCAGATCGCGCCGGTCGGCCAGCCCGACGAGCCGATGCTGGAGGGCTGGATCACGCTGGGCGCGCTCGCCCGTGAGACGTCTCGTGTCCGCCTCGGCACGCTCGTGACAGGCGTGACGTATCGAAATCCGGCCCTCCTCGCCAAGGAAGCCACCACGCTCGACACGATCTCCGGCGGGCGAGCCATCCTCGGGATCGGTGCCGCCTGGAACGATGTCGAGCACGAGGGTTACGGCTTCGAGTTTCCCGCCATCCGCGACCGGATGGACCGCCTCGAGGAGGCCCTCGCGATCATCAAGGCGATGTTCACGGACGACCGGCCCTCGTTCCACGGGGAGCACTATCAGATCGAGCGGGCGCTGAACGTGCCCCGGCCCGTGCAGCCGGGCGGCCCGCCGATCCTCGTCGGGGGAGGCGGTGAGCAGCGCACGCTCCGGATCGCGGCCCGCTTCGCCGACATGACCCACTGGTTCCCGCTCGGCCTCGAGGCGCTGCAGCACAAGAAGGACCTGCTCGCGCGCTATTGCGACGACATCGGCCGGGATCGATCGACGATCGAGCTCACGATGAACGCGCCGATCGTCGTGACAGCCACTGACGCCGATGCGAAGGCCGCGCTGGAGCTCATCCCGCCAGAGCGGCGGCCGTACGTGTCGGTCGGGCGGCCCGAGCAGGCCGCCGAGGGACTGCGGCCCTACATCGAGGCTGGCTTCACGGGGTTCACGTTCAACAACTCGATCTACGGCCGGCCCGACCAGATCGCGACGATCGGAGAGCTCCTGCGGCTCGTCGCCGGTGAGGCGCCCGTCGGCACTCGTTGACGTCCTGATCATCGCCGGCGAGTCCGGGTCGTGGCGTTCGACGTAGCGGCCGAGTCCTACGACCGCTTCATGGGCGCCTGGTCGCGGCCACTGGCGGCGCCGTTCGCGGATTTCGCCGGCGTCCGGGACGGCATGCGCGTTCTCGACGTCGGTTGCGGCCCCGGCAGCCTCATCGCGGAACTGGCCGCTCGGCTCGGACCGGCGTCAGTGGCGGCCGTCGACCCGTCAGGCTCGTTCGTCGCCGCCGCTCGTGAGCGTCATCCCGGCGTCGACGTCAGAGAAGCGTCCGCGGAGTCGCTCCCCCACCCCGACGGCTCGTTCGACGCCGCACTCGCTCAGCTCGTCGTCCACTTCATGGCCGACCCCGTCGCGGGCCTGCGCGAGATGACCCGGGTCTCGAAGCGCGGGGGCGTCGTGGCCGCATGCGTCTGGGATCATGCGGGCGACCGCGGACCCGTCAGCCTGTTCTGGCGGGCGGCACGGGACCTTGATCCCGCCGCCCCGGATGAGTCGGAGCTTGCCGGCGCGCGTCGCGGTCACCTCTCGGAGCTCCTCGATTTGGCCGGCCTCTCCCATATCGTGGAGACAGAGCTGGCGGTCGAGCGCGCATTCGCCGGCTTCGAGGACTGGTGGGCTCCTTACACACAGGGCGTCGGACCAGCCGGTGCCCACGTCGCCCGCCTCGATCCCGACGCCCGCCTGGAGCTCGCAGACAGGTGCCGATCGCTGCTCCCGAGCGGGCCGTTCACCTTGTCCGCCGTTGCGTGGGCCGCCCGCGGCGTCGTCTAGAGCGCGGCCACCGCCTGCTCGAGCCTGGTCGTCGCGGTCGCGTGGTCGGTGTCGCCGCTGAACCAGATCGGCTCGCCGATGACAAGCTCGACATCGCCGCGAAGCGGAGCCGGCATCCGTCGGCGGTCGATGATCGACATCGAGTGGATCTTCAGCTTCACCGGGATGATGGGAGTCCCGCCCTCGACGGCCATCAGACCCGCCCCGGCCTGGAAGGCCTGGAGCGGTCCGCCGACGGTCAGCTTGCCTTCCGGGTAGATGAGCACGCTGAAGCCCTGGTCGAGACGGGAGCCGAGCAGGTCGAGGCTCTTCCGCACGCCGCCTTCGCGTTTCAGCGGAAACGCATTCGCGACGACCGAGGCGAGGATCCCCTGGACCGGATTCTTGTAGATCGTGTCGGCGGCAGCCGCGACGGACAGCTTCCACCGCAGACCCATCGGCAGGCGGGACAAGATGATCCCGTTGTCGAGGTGGAGGCAGTGGTTGGGCGTGATGATGAACGGCCCATCGGCAAGATGGATCCGCTCGAGCCCGGTGCAGCGGATCCGATAGAACACGTGGACGAACGGATAGATCAACGCCACCTGCGTGGTGAGCCCGACCGCCCTGACGATCGGCGAGAGGGGCCATCGCCAGGCCCGCTGCTGGATGCCGGCGCCGCGGGCGGCGTCGACGACGGCGATGAGGTTGGCCACCGTGGCTTCAGGAGCGAGCGCGTCGTCATCGACGAACACGCCCAGCTCCTCCTCGATGACACCGAGCAGCTCGACTCGCTGGAGCGAATCGAGGTCGAGGTCGGCGGACAGCTGGGCGTCCCGCTTCACGACCGACGGCTCGACGCCGGCGACGCTGGCGACGATCGCGACGATGGGATCGATGGCGGCGTCGACAGCGTCACGCCGGACCTTCGAGGCGGCGCCCGGGATCGTCGCTGAGCCCGGCCGCTCCAGCTCGGCGAGCCGGGCGAGGATGTCCGGCTTGCGCACTTTGAGCGTGTGCGTCCGTGGCAGGTCCTCATCGGGCCACACCGTGCTTCCGCGGATGTGCTGATGTGGGGCGAGCCGCTTGTTGGCGGCGGCGATGACCGCGTCTCCGTCGCCGCGGTCGGCGAGGAGCAGCACGGCGTGGACGCGAAGGTCGGCGCCGAGCGGCCAGCCGACGACGGCCGCGTCCTGGACCCGCTCGTCCTCGCGGAGGACTGCCTCGACGTCCTCGGCGTAGACCTTCTGGCCGTCCGGGAGGGCGAGCATGTCCTTCTTGCGGCCCCGGAACGTCAGCATGCCTGCGGGTGTGATCGCCCCGAGGTCGCCGGTGTGATACCAGCCGTCGGCGTCGATCGCTTCCGCGGTCGCCTCGGGGTTCTGCCAGTAGCCGGCGAACCGCCCCGGACCCCGAGCGAGGATCTCGGCGTCGTCGGCGATCCGGACCTCGACCCCCGGGATCGGCTCGCCCACGGTCCCGAGGACGTTCCGCTCTGGCCGGGTGAAGCTCACGACCGGGCCCATCTCCGTCGCGCCATAGCCCTGGAGGACGTCGATGCCCATGTCCGTCCAGCGCCGGGCGACGTCGACATCCAGCGCGGACGCGCCGACGCCGATCGTGTGCAGCCGCCCGCCGAACTCCTTGAGGACCGGCGCGAACAGGAGCCGACGCAGCCAGCGCGGCGCGCGACCCGCGAGCCGGTGGGCACGGTCGAAGCCGTTCCGCCGACCGGACTGGTCGACACGCCGCTCGATCGCGGCATCGAGCAATCGCAGCCCCTGCGGGACGATCAGCAGGACCGACACCTTGAAGTCGCGGAACGTCCGGATCAGGACCGCCGGCTGGCGGCTCACCGGGTACACGACGCTCGCACCCACGATGAGCGGGCCGAGGAAGCCGAGGACCTGCTCATAGAGGTGTGACAGCGGCAGCACCGACAGCAACCGGTCGTCGTGGTCGAACGAGAGGACGCCGGTCATCGACACGGCCGTCGTGATGAGATTCCTGTGGCTCAGGACCGCGCCCTTCGGCTCGCCGGTCGTGCCGCTGGTGAAGACGATCTCGGCGATGTCGTCGCCGGTGACCGCTGCCGGCGGCATCGGCTGGAGCTCTCGCGCCCGATCCGGCAGCGTCTCGATGAGAACGATCGGCAGACCGAGCTCGCGCGCGGACGCCTCGGTCTGACGGCTGGCCAGGACGACCTTGGCGCGCGTTTGGGCAACGATCTTGCCGGCGAAGTCGACGGTGTGGCGGACGTCGAGCGGCACGGCCACCGCGCCGAGATGAGCGACCGCGAGAAGGCCGATCCCCCACTCCGGGCGGTTGACGGCCCAGATGATCACGCGATCGCCCTCGCCGACGCCGGCGTCAGCCAGGACACCCGCCGCCCTGGGGACCGTCGAGGCGAGGTCCCGATACCGCCAGGTCCTCGTCCGGAAGAATGGACGGATCATCAGGGCCGGGCGCCGGTCGAAGCGTGTGCCGCTCTCCCGGACCAGGTCGATCAAGGTCTCCATCGCTGACCAACCCCTCTTCTGTCGGTCAACCGAGGCGCTGTGCGAGGCCGGCGATCGTTTCCCCGGCGCCGTCGGTCACTGCAGGGTAATGGCTGAACACAATGGTTTGGACGTCGAGCGTGGCGAGTCGTTTCACGGCCTCCCGTGCGGCCTTCGCGTCATCGCTGTACAACCCGCTCGCGTACGACACGCGGCCGAAGCGGCGCTGGAGCGCATCGCCAACGAACAGCACGCCGTCGCGGCGGCCGTACAGGCAGACGCTGCCGGGCGTGTGGCCGGGTGTGTGGACGACCTCGAGTCCGCCGAGGATCGGCAGGACGTCCCCGTCCTCGATCGGCCGGATCGACGGCGGCTCTGGTGTCATCGCGGCGAAGACCCGGCCCCGGGACGGACGGCGCACGGCATCTCGCCACGTCGTCGCTAGCCGCTCCGCGTCGGCCCGGTGCATTAGGACCGGAACTCCCGCCAGGGCGAGCTCCCGCGCGCCTCCCGCATGGTCCGGATGGCCGTGCGTGCAGACGACGCGGGCGAGGTCTGCGAGCGAGCGCTGATTCGATTCGATCGCGGCCTTGATCCGCGCGAGCGAACGGGCGTATCCGCAGTCGATGAGCGACAGCTCGTCCTCGACGACGAGGTGAGCCTTGACGCGCTGCAGCTGAATCGTCTCGACGTCGCGAAGTGCCGCGGTCATGTCCCTCCCGGCCGCGCCGGACGTTGCGTCCCGACGGATGCGATTCTGCGCCGGAGAAACGTCACTCGCGTCGACCCTGCCGACCGCGTCTACACTCGGGCATGACGATCAGGCTGTTCTACGATCGCTGGCCGCAGTACAACGACCGCCTCACCGCGGTCGTCGGCGCGATGACCGACGAACAGCTCGCGATCAACCCCGGCGAGGAGGCCGGCCGGTGGCCCATCTGGGCGACCGTCGCCCATACCGCCGGCGCCCGTCTCTACTGGCTCTGCAACGTGCTCGGCGAGCGCGGCGCGGAGCTGACGCCATGGCCGGATCTGCCGGACGACGGCTGGGAGGACGATCTCGCCCATCCGCGACGCGCCGCCGAGCTCGTCTGGGCACTGAATTCGACGTTCGCCGTCGTGGAGCACGTGCTCGACACGTGGACGGCCGACATGCTCTCGGAGGAGGTGGAGCGGCTCTACGGTCGGGAGCGTCAGCTCCACTCGCGGGCGTCGATCCTGCAGCGACTGTTCACGCACGACGCGTACCACTGCGGCGAGCTGTCTCAGACGCTCGGGATCGCGGAGCTGCCCCAGATCGATCTCTGGCAGGCGGGCACGTAGCGCCGACGGACGAGGGCAGTCGCGGCATCAGTCGCGTCCGGGGCGAAACACGTTCGGGATCTCGGACCAGGGCGCGATCCTCGGCACCGGTGCGCCAACCGCCGGCAGCGTCGCCGCGGGGCCAGGCTTCAGCCACGCGACGCGGAACCCGAAGGCGCCGGCGCCCGCAGCGTCCCAGCCGTTCGAGGTGACGAACCCGATCCGCTCCGGCGGCAGCCCCGTCGCCTCGACCGCCAGTTTGTAAACGGCGGGATGAGGCTTGAACCTCCGGGCAGGATCGACCGACAGGCGATGCTCGACTGGGATGGCCAGGCGATCGGTGATCCTGTTCAGGGTCCGCTCCGACGCGTTCGACAGGATCCCGGTCACGACGCCCGCCTCTCGGAGCGCCTCCAGGCCCTCCCGCGCTCCTTCGGCCATCTCCAGCTCCGTGAAGGCCGCCGCGGCGGCGTCAAGATCAGCCGGGGGAGCGACGCCGAACTCCTCGAGCGTCGCGACGAGCGCCTCCCGCGTCACGACGTCGAAGTCGACCCAGCGCTCCATCGCGGTGCGGAGCCAGGACGCCTCAAGCTGGCGAGCCCGCCACCGCGCGGCGACCGCCGGTCCGCGCCCGAGAACGAGGCTCTCGCATGCGGCGTCGAGCGACCCGAGGGAGACGACGGTCCCGAAGAGATCGACGAAGACGGCGCCGACCCCCGCCAGCGACGACGAGGTCACGTCGCCCTCGTCACTGAACGAGGCCGGCTCGCATCTCCTCGACGGCCCGCCGCGCCTCGTCGACCGAGCCTTCGTCCTCGATGGTGCTGATATCGCCCGGATCGAGGTTCAGAGCGACCGCCTTCAATACGCGCCGCATGATCTTCCCGCTGCGCGTCTTGGGGAGCATCGCGACGAACGACACGTGCCGGATCACCGCCACCGGGCCCAGCTCGTGGCGGACGGTCCGGAGCAACTCCTGGCGCAGCTCCTCGGACGCCTCGTGGCCGGCCCGGAGCGCGACGAACGATTCGATCACCTCGCCCCGAAGATCGTCGGGGACGCCCGTTACCCCGGCCTCGGCGACCGCCGGATTGCGGAGGAAGGCGGTCTCGACCTCGATCGTCCCGAGGCGGTGGCCGGCGATCTTGATGATCTCGTCGGCGCGGCCCGCGAACCAGACGTAGCCGTCCTCGTCGACGTGCGCCGCGTCGCCGACGTAGTAGCCGCCAGGGACCTTGTGCCAGTAGTCGGCGACGTAACGCGCCGGCTCTCCCCAGAGGGTCGGGATCAGCCCCGGGAATGGGCGCTTGATCCGCATGATTCCCTTCTGGCCGACGCCAGCCGGCTCGCCGTCGAGGTCGATGACGACGTCTGCGTCCACTCCGGGCAGGGCGATTCCGGCGGAGCCCGCCTTGATCGGCAACAGGCCGACGCCGTACGGGTTCCCGAAGATCGGCCCGCCGGTCTCGGTCTGCCACATGTGGTCGATGACGGGCACGCGGTCGTCGAACACGCTCCGCTGGAGCCACTCCCATGCCGGCGCGTTCAGGACCTCGCCAGCCGAGAACAAGCGCTCGAGCTTGCCGAGATCATGCCGGTGCGGCACGTCCTCGCCGTAGCGCATCAGGAGCCGGATCGCCGTAGGAGACGTGAAGACTCCGGTGACAGCCTCGCGCTCCATGATCGCCCATGGAGCGTCGGCGTCGGGGTGGTCGAGGCCGCCCTCGTAGGCGATCGTCGTCGCGCCGACCATCAGTGGCGCGTACACGATGTAGCTGTGGCCCACGACCCAGCCGATGTCGGACGTCGACCACCACGTCTCGCCTGATCGCAGCCCAAAAACCCAGTCAGCCATCGCCGCGATGTGGACCGCGTAGCCGCCGTGGCCGTGGACCGCGAGCTTGGGCTTGGCGGTCGTGCCCGACGTGGCGAGGATGAAGGCGGGATCCTCGGATCCGGTGTCCTCCGGTCCGCCTGGATGGCCATCGCCCGCGGCGAGGAGGTCGCTCCAATCCAGCTCGCCGTCGCGCTTCAGCCTCGCGGTCGCCGTGCGGCGAAGGACGACAAGGTGCTCGACATCGCTCGGGGCGTCGTCGAGCGCGTCGTCGACGATCGCGAGGAGGTCGACGTCGCGGCCCTTGCGGTACGTCACGTCGGTCGCGAGGACGAGCCGCGAGCCACTCGCCCTGACGCGGTCGCCGAGTGCCCCAGCGCCAAAGCCCGCGAACACGACGCAGTGGATCGCGCCGATCCTGACGGTCGCGAGCATCGCGATGATCGCCTCGGCCGACGTCGGCATGTAGATGGTGAGGCGGTCGCCCTTGCCGATGCCGAGGCCGCGGAGGCCCGCGGCAACCCGCTCGACCTCGGCCAGCAGCTCCCGGAACGTGAACATCCGTCTCGTTCCGCGCTCGTCGAGCGTGATCAGGGCGTCCTGCTCGCCGCGTCCCGCGGCGACGTGGCGGTCCACCGCGTTCACGCTGAGGTTCGTTCGGCCGCCCGGGAACCAGGCGAACGTCGGCGGCTCCCGCAGCTCGAGGGCGCGATCCGGGAGCCGGGTCCAGTCGAGACGCCTGGCCGCCTCGAGCCAGAATCCCTCGGTGTCGTCGAGCGAACGGCGGTAGAGCTCGTCGTAGCGGGCTCGAGCGTCGAGGATCGCCGTTTCCGCCATCGTCACGCCAGTATCCGCCGACTCTGCGGACGGAGTCCACCGTGCGCACCGCGGAAGGCGTCCCGGACAATGGCGACCGTGGAACTGACTGCCCGGGCGTTGAACCGGGCCACCCTCCGTCGGCAACTCCTGCTCGGCCGCGAGCGGCTGGACCCGGTCGAGGCGGTACGCCGCGTCGTCGCCCTCCAGGCCCAGGAGCCCGTCTCGCCATACGTCGCGCTCTGGAACCGCGTCCACGGTTTCGATCCCGCCGCGTTCGACGGCGCCCTCGCGACGCAGGCGATCGTCAAGACGTCGTTGATGCGGATCACGCTCCACGCCGTGACCGCCGAGGACTATCCGGCTTTCCACGAGGCCATGCAGGTCTCGCTACGCGCCGCGCGACTAAACGATCGGCGGTTCACCGCCGAGGGAATCCCCGTCGCCCACGTCGAGGCGCTCGTGCCGGAGCTTCTCGAGTTCGCGGCGACGCCACGGACGAATGCCGAGATGGAGCGCTGGATGGAACAGCGGTTCGGGTCGCCGAAGCCGCGAGTCTGGTGGGCGCTCCGCCACTATGGGCCGTTCGTCCATGCGGCGACGGGCGGGCCGTGGTCGTTCGGGCCGCGCCCCGGTTACACCGCCGCCCGGGAGCAGCGGCGTCCAGGCGACGCGCCGGCATCGACGCGCTACCTCGTCCGCCGCTACCTCGAGGGTTTCGGCCCGGCGACCGTCCAGGACATCGCGCAGTTCTCGACGATCTACCGGCCGCCGATCCACGAGGCGCTGCGGTCGCTCGGCGACGAGCTCATCCGGCACACGGGCCCCACCGGTGAGCCGCTGTACGACGTTCCGGACGGCGTGCTCCCGGCAGAGGACTCGCCTGCTCCGCCCCGGCTCATGGCGATGTGGGACAGCGCTCTGCTCGCATATGCCGACCGGAGCCGAATCATCCCGCCCGATTACCGGACGCTCGTGATGCGCAACAACGGCGATGTGCTGCCGACGCTGCTCGTGGACGGCTACGTGGCGGGCGTCTGGCGGCCGGTCGAGGGCGGGATCGAGGCGAGCGCGTTCCACCGCCTCGGCCGCGAGGTCTGGAAGAGGCTGGAGACCGAGGCCAGCGCGCTCATGGCGTTCCTCGAGCCCCGCGAGCCGCTCGTCTACCGGCGCTACGGCCACTGGTGGGACGCGCTCCCGACGGCAGACCGGCGGGTGCTCGGCGCCTGAGCTCCGCCACAAGGCTAGGCTTCTTGAATGACAACGAGACGCGTAGCCTGGCGTCGCTCGGACGAGGTCGAGACCGACGAGCACTGCGCTCTGACACTCCGCGACAGCGGCCTGTCCCTCGTCGGGACTGTGCTGGGCGCAGAGGGTCACCTGCCGGTCCGGATCGAGTACCGCGTGTTCACCGACCCGGGCGGGCTCACGACGGCGGTCCACGTCCGCGACCTGCGTGGGTTCGAGACGCGAACGCTCGTCCTGGAACGCAACGCGAAGGGTTCGTGGACGGTCGACGGCAAGGCGACGCGCGGCCTCAAGGGCTGCACCGACGTCGACCTCGGCTGCAGCCCGTCGACGAACACCTTGCCGATCCGCCGGCTGCGGCTCGCCGTCGGGGCGTCTCAGACGATCAAGGCGGCCTGGGTCCGCTTCCCGGAGCTCGAGGTCGTGAAGGCCGACCAGACCTACACGCGCCTCGATGACTTCACATACCGCTACGCGAGCGGCTCGTTCGTCGGCGAGATCACCGTCGACGACGACGGGCTTGTGACGCTGTACGAGGTCTGGCGGCGGACAGGCTACGCGAGCGGCCCCGACCAATCGGAGCCGCTCGACGCGCGACGCTGAGCGCGATCAACGTCGCGTCTCATGGGAACCCGTCAGCGCGGGACGGCGACCTCCTCGCCGCGGTAGGCAGCCTCGAGGCCCGCAACGTCAAGCTTGCCCATCTGAAGCATCGCCTGCATCGCCCGCTCGGCCGCCGCGGCATCGTCCGAACCCAGCAGCTCGCCGAGTCGTCGCGGGACGACCTGCCACGAGACGCCGAAGCGGTCCTTGAGCCAGCCACACGGCCCGGGCTCGCCGCCGCCGGCGAGGAGCGCGTCCCAGTAGTGGTCGACCTCGGCCTGGTCCGCGCAGTCGATCGAGAACGAGATCGCCTCGCTGAACTTGAAGTCGGGACCCCCGTTGATGCCGTTGAACCGCTGGCCCGAAAGCGTCCAGTCGACGGCGATCACGTCGCCCTTGTTGAGGCCCGGGGCGTCGGCCGCCGCCCGGTTCACGGCATCCACGTGGCTGTCCGGGAAGATCGAGGCATAGAAGTTCGCGGCCTCTTCGGCGTTCTTGTTGAACCAGAGGCTCGGCGTGATGGTCGGCATGTGCGTTCCTCCTTTGCCATGTAGAACGGTAGCCGAGGTCCGAATTCATCGGTCGGTCGCGTCTACGTCGCCGGGAGCGCAACGCTCGCTTCGTCGCCGGCGTGGACGATGTGGTCGAACTGGCGCCACAACAGCGTGACCAGTGCGGCCGACCCGATGAATCCGAACCAGAACGGCGCCGTGATGCCGAACTGTCGCGCCAAGAGGCCGCCGATCGGCGTGCCGACGACCATCCCGCCGACGATCGCCACCCGATAGACGCCGCCGACCCGACCGAGGAGGTCGTTCGGCACGGCACGTTGCCGAACGACCGTCGACGTCGTGCCCCAGACGAAGCCGTGGATCCCGAAGACCACCATCGCGCCGAGGGCGATCGCCGCGGACGTCGTGACGGCGAACACGAGATGCCACAGCGTCTCGATGAGGAGGCCGACGCGCATGATGTCGGCGAGCGCGAACCGCCGCTCGAGCGCGCCGTACGAGACCGTCCCGATGATGCCCCCGATCGCGACGGCTGTTGTCAGCAGGCCGTATCCGACGGCACCCATGCCGAGCCGGTCGGCGGCGTAGAGGACGAGCACGCCCCAGGCTGCCCCGAACGTCACGTTGAACAGGAAGATCGTGATCGCCAGCGTCCGCATCGGCGGGTGGTGGAGCAGCCAGCGGAAGCCCTCGACGAGGTCTTCCCGGAGCGTCGTTGCAGCCCCGGTCCTCGTCGGGACGGTGAGGACGATCCGCGAGATCAGGACGGCGCCCAGCGCGAAGCACGCGGCGTCCGTGGCGAATGGCAGCGCGTTCCCGATCGTGAACAGGAACGCCCCGATCGGTGGGCCGACGAGCTGGTTCATGAGCAGGAAGCCGCCCTGCGTCCGGGCGTTGGCGATGCCCAGATCGTCGCGGCCGACGAGGCCCGGGACGAGCGTGCTGCTCGCGGAGTCGGCGAAGGTCTCGCAGGTGCCAAGGAGGAACAATGCGGCGAGGACGATCAGGATCGAGACGGACCCGGACACGATCGTCGCCACGAGCACGACGAGAACGATCGCCCGGCTGACGTCGGCGATGACGACCATCCGCTTCCGGTCGGTACGGTCCGCTACGGCGCCACCGAACACGCCGAAGAGCAGGACCGGCAGGGACTCCGCCAACACGGCCAGCGAGACGAGGAACGGGTCGCGGGTCAGCGAGACGACGAGGAGCGGCCCCGCTGCGAGGACGACGCCATCGCCGAGGTTGTTGACGAACGTGGCCCCGAGAAGCCATCGGAAGCCGCGACCGAGCCGCTCCGGCGCGATCGTCTCGGTGAGGCGCGGGGGCATGAGGCGCACTGGCCGGAGGATAGCAACGCGCCGCGGGGGCGCTCGTCGTTTGCGTAGCATTCGTCCCCGGAGCTCGCACCTCGAGGGGACCATGACCAGCGAGACCCACAACAGGCGTCCCGCCGCACTCGTCACCGGCGCCGGCCGGCTCGACAGCATCGGCGCGGGCATCGTCCAGCGTCTCGCGACCGACGGCTGGAACCTCGCGCTGTCGTTCTGGCGGCCGCCCGATGCGCCGGCCACCGAGGCCGGCGACCCCGAGCGACTCGCCGCGATGGCCCGCGACCGAGGCGCGACCGTCGTCCTCCTCCCGGGCGACCTCACGGACCCGGCCGAACCCGACCGGGTCGCCGCGGCGGCCGTCGGGGCGCTGGGTCAGCTGCGCGGTCTCGTCCTCTCGCACGCGGAATCGCGTGACTCTGCGATCCTCGACACGACCGTCGAGTCGTTCGACCGGCACATGATCGTGAACGCCCGCGCCAGCTGGCAGCTGATCGCGGCGTTCGCCCGCCAGGCCGGCGACGTGGGCGGCGCGATCGTCGCGTTGACGAGCGACGACACGGCCTGGAACCTGCCCTACGGCGCGTCCAAGGGCGCCCTCGACCGGATCGTAATCGCGGCCGCCCGTGAGCTGGGTAGCCAGGGAATCCGGGCGAACGTCGTCAATCCCGGTCCCATCGACACGGGCTGGATGAACGACGAGATCCGGGCCCAGGTGCAGCGCCGTCAGCCGACCGGCCGGCTTGGGACCCCTGCCGACGTCGCTAAGCTGATCGGCTTCCTGCTCTCCGACGACGGCGCCTGGACGACCGGCCAGCTGATCCACACCGACGGCGGCTACTCGTCCTAGTCAGCCGGCGTCGCGAGCTCAGGGGATCACGACGACCTTGCCGCGAGCGTGGCCGTCGTCGACATACCGCAATGCCTCGACCACGTGCGTGAGCGGGTAGGTTCTGTCGATCCTCGTCTTGACGGCGCCGGATGCGATCAGCGACTTGAGCGTCTCGACGTCGGGCTTGTGGAACGGCTTCCACCACAGCATCAGGCCCATCTTCTTGCCGCTCGCGAGCGACGCGACGGGCCCGACGGCGGCTGCCTGGATGATCCGCGTGTCGGAGCCACCGAGCGTGTCGTAGACGCCGCCCGGCTTCAGTGCCCGTCGGACGTCGAGCAGCGAATGGTGAGCGTCGACGTCGACGATCCAGTCGTACCGATCGCCCGTCCGGGTGTAGTCGACGGCCGTGTAGTCGATGACGTGGTCGGCCCCCAGCGAGCTGACGAAGTCGAGCTTCTCCCCGCGGGCGACGGCGGTGACCTCGGCGCCGTAGTGCTTCGCGATCTGGATCAGGAACGGCCCGACGCTGCCGGAACCACCGCCGACGAGGACCCGGTCGCCGGGCTTGGGTGTCCGCCCGTTACGGAGACGAAGACCCTGCAGCGCGAGAACCGCGCCGTGGGGCAGCGTCGACGCCTCCTCGAGTGTCAGCCCTTCGGGGATCGTCTCGAGGGTCCGCTCGGGGACCGAGACGTACTCGCCGAACGAGCCGAAGGATGAGGTGAAGAGGTCGGTGAAGACCTGGTCGCCCGGGGCGAACCGCGTCGCCTCGGGACCCGTCGCCTCCACGACCCCGGCCATGTCGATGCCGATCCGGCGGGCACGCGGACCGCGCAGGCCCATGAACAGCCGGACGAATTGTGGCTTGGGGTAGAGGCCGTCGAGATCGCCTCGGTTGACCGACGCCGCCGCGACCCGAACGAGCACCTCGTCGCCGACGGGCGCCGGCTTGTCGATCTCCTCGATGCGGACGACCTCAGGCGGCCCGTACCTGTCCCTGACGGCGGCTCTCATGGCGGCTCTCCCTCGGATCGTGACGCCGAGCGGCGCATCGGCCACCTCTCTGATGCTACGCCGCGTCGCGGCGCGCTATGGTGCGGGAACCACACACGGGAGGCCGAGATGAGCCACGTCGTCGTCGTCTCGTTCGACTCGGAGACCGACGCCCGCAGCGCGCTGGGGTCGCTCCGGAGCCTCGAGCAAGCCGGCCAGATCCATTTCGAGGACACAGCGGTCGTCACGCACCGCGCCGACGGCAAGTTCGAGGTCAAGAACGAGGCCAGCAGCACGACGGAGACCGGTGCCGTGATCGGCGCCCTGCTCGGCGGACTGCTGTTCGTGTTCTTCCCGGTCGTCGGGATCGTGGCGGGCGCCGCGGCCGGTGCCGGCATCGGCGCCTCGATCGGCAACGGTGTCGACGGCAAGTTCGTCCAGGAGGTCAAGGAGAACCTGCCGCCCGGCAGGTCGGCGCTCTTCCTCGTGATCAAGGACGCGGCCGCCGACGCGACGATCCCGGCACTCCGCCGGTATCACGGCGAGGTCATCCAGACCTCGCTCGATCAGGAGACCGAGGACGCCCTCCGCGCGGCGATGAAATAGCGACCGGCTGGCCGCTGGGATCAGGCGCCCGCGCCCGCCGCCGCGTGCTTCTGGAGCGCGGCGATCATCTGGCGCGCCTGGTCGCGATCCTTCTCGTTGGGATGCGAGTGGTCGGCCATGATCCCGCAGTACACGTCGTGAATCGCCTGGCTCATCGTGTCCTCGTCGGCGACCGCCAGCCCGAACTCATGGATCCGCTGAACCGTGTCGCTGTCCTCGGGCAGGTGCATCGCCTCGATGAGCGCCTGCTGCATGGTCATCGCTGGCCCTCCGTCGCCGTCGACTGTGTGGGCCCCGAAGCCTACGCCGGACGGCGGACGATGGGAACCCTCGGCGCCGGGCTCAGCGGTTAGAAGATCCGGTCGATCAGTGGCAGCAGCGTCCGGAACCAGAGCGCGGCGGTCAGCCCGCAGGCCCCGATCGCAAGAGCGAATGCCGCTGCGCCTTCGAACTGGAGCCGGACGTGCTTGCGGTACGCGCCCGAGCCCTCGAACGGGTCGCGTGGAAGGTGGGTCCGCCCGAACATGGGGTCCTCCTGGTGCTCCTGGGGACGCATATGTTCTCGCGCGAAGGGTCCCGTTGACCACCCCGACGATGTGGCCATCGCCCGCCCGCCGCGATCCCGGGCCCTAGGCATCTTCTCCGCCCTCGGACGGCCGCCAGACGTAGCGCACATCCGGCTGGTGCTCCTCGTTGCTCACGCCGTCGGTGAAGCGTTCCGCGACGAAGCCCCGCCGCTCGTACAGGCCCCGCGCCCGGTCGTTCACCTGGAACGTCCACAGGCCGAGGCCGCGCGGCCGCCGTTCCTTGGCGATCTCGATGAACCGCGACCCGATCCCCCGCCCGAACCATGTTGGGTGGACGTACAAGTGGTCGAGATCGTCGTCGCGCAACGACATGAAGCCGACCACCTCTCCGCCCGACTCGACCGCGACCCACGTCTCCGTTTTGGGCACGACCTCGTTCCTCAGCCATTGCCGGACGTCCTCGTCGGGATGTGCCGGCGGGAAGTCGTACGCGGACCTGAACGACGCCAGCCAGACGTCGCCGATCGCGGGCGCGTCGTCGTCGGTGGCCCGCCGGAAGGTGAGCTCATCCGAGGTGCGCGCTCCATGGTCTGCGTCCATGCCCGCAGTATCGCGTCCGTGGCGACGCCCTTGCTTGACCTCGGTCCGAGCGGCGAGCCATGCTGTCGGGCGTGACGAGCGGGCCGGCGTTGGAGGCGGAACCGGCCGGCGCACCCGACCCCCGCGAGCCGCTGCTTGTCGTCCGCGGGCTGTCGCGGTCGTTTCGCGGCCTCAAGGCGCTCGTCGATTACGACCTCGACCTGCCGGCCGGTCGGATCCACGGGGTGATCGGGCCCAACGGCGCGGGCAAGACGACGCTCTTCCACGTCCTGTCGGGCTTCCTCCGGCCGACGGCCGGCTCGATCCGGTTCGACGGCGCGGAGATCGCGGGCTGGCCGTCCTACCGCGTCGCCCGCCTCGGCATCGCCCGGACGTTCCAGAACATCCGGCTCTTCGGGGACGAGAGCGTCATCGACAACGTGATCGTCGGGCTCCAGGCCCACGCGCCGCGGTCGCTCCTGGCGACGCTCCTCTCGAGCCCTCGATTCCAGGCCGAAGAACGCGCCCTCGAGGAGCGCGCGCTCGAGCTCCTCGAGCTGTTCGGGATCGCGGCGCACAGCGAGCGCGTCGCCCGCCACCTGGCGTACGGCGACCAGCGCCGCCTCGAGATCGCACGCGCGGTCGCGAGCAACCCCCGGATCCTCCTCCTCGACGAGCCGAACGCGGGGATGAACCCCGTCGAGACCCAGGAGCTGCTGGCGCTCATCCGGCGCCTCCGGGACGAGCTGAAGATCACCGTGGTGCTCGTCGCCCACGATATTCCGCTCGTCATGAACCTGTGCGACCGCATCCAGGTTCTCAACTACGGCCGGACGATCGCGGACGGCGACCCCGCGGCAGTGCGCGCGAATGCCGAGGTCATCGCCGCGTACATCGGGCAGGCCCGGAGTGCTTGAGCTCGCCGACGTCCACGTCCGCTACGGCAACATCCTGGCGCTCCAGGGCGTGTCGCTGCGGGTCGACACCGGCGAGCTGATCGCGTTGATCGGCGCGAACGGCGCCGGCAAGACCACGACGCTGCGGGCGATCTCGGGCCTGTTGCGGCCTTCGAAGGGCACGATCGCGTTCGAGGGCACGGACCTGACGGCGTTGGGCACCGACCGGATCGTCGGGCTGGGGATCTCGCATTGCCCCGAGGGCCGCCGGATCTTCGGGAGCCTGACAGTCGCCGAGAACCTCCGTCTTGGGGCGGTGTCCGTCGCGGACCAAGCTGCGACTGGCGCCGAGCTCGAGAAGGTCTTCGAGCTGTTCCCGCTCCTCAAGGAGCGCCTGGGCCAGGCCGGCGGGACGTTGAGCGGCGGCGAGCAGCAGATGCTCGCGATCGGCCGCGCGCTGATGAGCCGCCCCCGGCTGCTGCTCCTCGACGAGCCGTCGCTGGGACTCGCGCCGCTGATGGTCGAACGGATCTTCGAGACGATTTCCCAGCTGAAGGGCCAGGGCCGGACGATCCTGCTCGTCGAGCAGAACGTCCACCAGGCGCTCGACGTCGCGGACCGGGCCTACGTCCTCGAGACCGGCCGGATCACGCTCGAGGGACCGACAGGAACGCTTCGCCACGACCCGAAGGTCGAGCAGTCGTACCTTGGCGTGGGCGGCGTGGCGCTGTGACCACGGGCTGACGCTCGGGCCGTGGGCGACTACGCGATCCAGCAGATCGTCAACGCGCTGAGCGCGGGCAGCCTCTACGCGCTCATGGCCGTCGGCCTGGCGATGGTCTTCGGGATCCTCCGCCTGATCAACTTCGCCCACGGCGACGTGATGATGATCGCGGCGTACCTCGCGTTCTTCTGCATCGGGGCCGGGCTGCCGTTCCTCGTCGCGATGCCGGTTGTCGTCGGGGGCACGGTGATCGTCGGACTCCTGATGGAGCGGGTCGCCTACCGGCCGATCCGGGGCGCCCCGGACGTCGCGATGCTCCTGACCTCGTTCGCCGTCGGCCAGATCCTCCAGAACGGAACGCTCCTGACGACGCGGCTCGCCGGGCTGCCGACGTTGATCGCCTTCCCCTCCCCCGACATCCTCAACGGCGTGATCACGATCGGCGCGATCACGATCCCGAAGGTCAACCTCGCGAGCTTCGTCGCGGGCATCGTGCTGCTGGGCCTTCTCACGGTATTCGTGACGCGAACGACGCTCGGCCTCTCGATGCGCGCGGCCGCGGAGGACCTGCCCGCGGCGCGGCTGGTGGGGATCAAGGTCAACCGGGTCGTCGCGACGGCGTTCGCGATCGGTGCGGGACTGGCCGCCGTGGCGGGCGTCCTCTACTCCGTCCAGGCAGGCCAGATCAATCCGTACATGGGCTTCACGCCGGTCCTGAAGGCGTTCATCGCGGCGGTGATCGGCGGGTTCGGCAGCATCGCCGGGGCCGTTGTGGGGGGCTACGTCCTGGGCTTGCTCGAGGTGCTCGTCACCGCCCTCGCGGGCATCGGTGACCTGTTGCCGGCAGGGTCCGTCCCGCCAGAGCTCCGCGAGCTTCTCCAGACCGTGCTGCCGAGCGGCCTCGCGAGCTGGCGCGACGCCGTCGTGTTCGTGATCCTCATCCTCGTCCTGCTCGTCCGACCCCAGGGAATCCTCGGCAAGCGCGGACCGGACGACGAACTGTGACGGAGTCGATCACGCTCCGCCGCGCTGCCGGGCCGGGCCTGGTCATCGTCGTGACGTCGCTCCTGCTCGCGCTCCTCGATGCGAGCGGCCAGTCGTTCTGGCAGGGCCTGGTCATCAACCTCGCGATCTTCACGATCCTGACGGTGTCGCTCAACCTCACGAGCGGCTTCACGGGCGTCTTCTCGCTGGGCCACATCGGGTTCATGGCCCTCGGGGCCTACATCGCCGCGATCCTGACGCTGCCGCTCGTCGAGAAGGGCTCGTACCTGCCGGATCTGCCGTCGTGGCTGGCGGGTGTCCATCTCGACCAGCGCGTCGGGCCGGTGCCGGTCGGCTTCCTCCTTGCGACGCTGATCGCGGCGCTCCTCGTGAGCGGCATCGCGTGGCTCGTGGGACGGGTCCTGATGCGGCTGTCCGGCCACTTCGTCGCCGTCGCGACGCTCGGGTTCCTCGTGATCGTCCGCGTCGCATTGTTCAACGCCGACGCCTTCACCCGCGGTTCGCGGACGTTCTCGAACGTGACCCCGTACACGAACCTGTGGTGGGCCTGGCTCTGTGTCCTGGCCGTCGTCTACGTCGTGTGGCGGATCAAGCGATCCCAGTACGGCCGCGAGATGTTCGTCCAGCGCGACGATCGCCTGGCCGCGCAGGCCGTGGGTATCCGGGTCATGAGCCCGCGCCTCCTGGCCTTCGTCGTCGGGGCGTTCTTCGCCGCGGTCGCCGGGTCGCTGTACGCCCACTTCATCACGTCGTTTTCGCCGACGGTCTTCTACTTCGACCTGACGTTCCGGGTGATCACGATGCTCGTCATCGGCGGGATGGGCTCGGTGAGCGGCTCCATCCTGGGCGCGATCGCGATCGTCGGGCTCACCGAGGCGCTCCGGCGGGTCGAGGACGCGACCCTCCTCTACGGCCTGAGCACGATCATCCTCGCGGTGATCTTCATCATCGTGATCACGGTCCGCCGGGAGGGGTTCCTGGGTCAGCGCGAGATCGCGCTCGATCGACTGTTCCTGCGGCGCCCGAAGCGCGAGGAGGACGCCGGCTCGTCGGGTCAGAGCCCGTAGACCATCTCCGAGTTGCGCCACAGGATCCGCTCGGCCCAGTCGAGCGCGGTCCGTTCGTCGAGCGCTCCGTCCGCGATGTGCTCGCCGAGCACTCGGCCCAGCGCCCGCCGGCCGAGTCGCGCCCCGACCCAGTACAGCTCAGGGACGAGCGACGCGTCTGTCGAGAAGAGCAGCTTGCTCGCCGGGGCGAGGCCCAGCAGCTCGCGATAGATCTGGGTCGCCTCGCCGGCCGCGAACAGGATCGTCTCGCCCATGTCGGCGTAGACGTTGGGGTACATGGCGGCGCAGTACGCGAGTGAGCGCACGTACGGGTAGCCCGTGTGGAGCAGGACGATCGGCGCGCCCCGGAAGCGTTCGCTGAACAGCAGCCGGAGGGCGGCCGGGTCGACCAGGGTGAGGTCGAGATCCGGGTCGCCCAATCCGGTGTGGAACTGGATCGGGACGTTCTGGCGGGCGGCCTCCTCGACGGCCGTGACGATCAGGTAGTCGAGGAGCGTCTTGTCCTCGATCCGGAGCGTGCCGTCACGCCTTGCCATCGCGTGGACCCGCCGCCACGCATCCATCGCGTCACCCCGCCCGACGTCGTCGATGTGGAGCCCGCTGCGGTACGCGATGACCGACTTCATCCCGACGATGCCGCGTGCCCGAAGATCGGTCAGCGAGGCTCTGTAGGCATCCAGGAAGTCGTCCGGGCTCTCCGACTCCTGGATGAGCCGTTCGATGAGCGGCTCGAGCCGGAGGACCTCCTCGATGCGGCACGGAGCGAGCGCGCGAAGCTCGTCGAGCGAGTACGTCGTGTCCGCGCCGTAGCCGGTGTCGATCAGCCAGGTCTTGAAGGTCGCCCGGCGGACCACCTCGCGGGTGATCCACTCGACGCCGCGCTCCCGGCGTGCCGCGTGGACGGCTTCCGGCTTCGCCTCGCACCCAAGCAACGCCGCCACCTCGCGAATCGCCAGCTGGTAGAAGACGGAGTGCTGGACGTGGTCCCGGGCGATCTCCGGGAAGTAGGACTCCGTCAGGTGGATCCGGAACGCTTCGTCATCGGGCGGCTGGGCGCGCAGCAGCGAGTGGCAGTGGTTGTCGACGATCGGGATCGCGTCGAGGTCGAGCGCCACGGAACCCGCCGCGCTCAGTACTTGAAGAAGTGGTTGTCGAGCTCGAACGCCTCGTCCTTCTCGGCGTAGGCGGCGGCCTCCGCACGCCGGACCTTGAGGTATTCGGTCGCGAGCCCGGCACCCAGCGCGCTCGTGAGCACGCTGTCCTTGTCGAGCTCGTCGAGCGCCTCCGCGGACGTCAGCGGGAAGCGACGGATGCCGCGCGCCTCACGTTCCTTGTCCGTGAGGTTGCCCGGGTCCTCGTCGACGGGGTCGCCGGGGTCGACGCCGCGCTCGATCCCGTCGAGGGCCGCGGCGATCAGGCCGCCGAGCGCGATGTACGGGTTGGCGCTGTTGTCACTCGCCTTGAGCTCGAGGTTCGTCGACGCGGCCTCGTCGTCCCAGTAGCGGCTGGGAACGCGAACCGCGGCCTCACGGTTCTCGATGCCCCACGCCGTGTAGGCGGACGACCAGAAGTGGGGTTGGAGGCGCCGGAACGAGTTCGTGCTTGGCGTGGTGAGCGCGAGCAGTCCGGGCAGGTGCGCGATGACGCCGCCGATCGCATGCCGGGCGAAGTCGCTGAGGCCGGCCGGTCCGTCGCCGGCGAGCAGGTTCCGGGTGTGGTCGCCGTCCCAGATGCTCCAGTGGAGGTGGGCGCCGCTGCCGGCCTGGTCGGCCCAGGGCTTCGGCGCGAGCGTGGCAATCATGCCGTGCTGGGCGGCGACGCCGCGGACCGTCTGCCGATAGGTGATCTGGTTGTCGGCCGCGTGAAGCGCCGGCGCATGGCGGATCGAGAGCTCCTGCTGGCCCCAGCCGAGCTCCGGATGCGACAGCTCGACGGTCAGGCCCTGGGCCGTGAGCGCCGCGATGATGTCCTGGATGACGGGCTCCGTCGATTCCATGCCGATCGCGCTGAAACAGAGACTCCGATCCACCGGCACGAAGCCGTCGTCGCTCCGATAGGCGAGGAAGAACTCGTTCTCGAACGCAGCGTCGAACGCGAGGCCTTTCGAGGCAGCCGCGGCGATCTGCCGCTGGAGGAAGTGGCGTGGGTCGAGGGCCCACGGCTGATGGTCGAGCTCGACCATGTTCGCGATCATCTGGCCGCTGCGCGGGGCGTACGGCAGGACCGTGAACGTCTCGGGGTCCGGCACGAGGCGGATCTCGCCGACCGGCCCGTAGGTCGCGTCCGGAGCCAGGAAGTCGAGGCTCGTGAAGGACTGCATGCCCTTCACGAGCCCGATTCCGCTCGCCATCCGGCGAGCCAGCGAGCTGACGTGCGTGCTCTTGCCTCGGATCACGCCGCCGTTGTCGCAGTACA
>JBJMMH010000202.1:0-2506 GCA_045804885.1 Chloroflexota bacterium
CGCGAGCTTCGAATCGCCTCCCACTTCAGGAGGTAGTTCGCCCGCGAATCGCCGCCTTCCTGGGTCATGCCACCGTACGGCTCGACGACGCGCGGACCGCAGCGGACGAGGAAGAGCGTCGCGAGGGGCGTCCCGTCGGCCGCTTCGGCGAACAGGAGCCGGGCCAGTCCGTGCGGCCGGAACGCGTCCCAGACATCCCGGTAGGCCTGCTCCGTCCGGATCAGGAATCCTGCCCGTTCCGCGGTCTCACGGTAGATCCGGTAGAAGTCGGACAGCCGATCGCCATCGGCATCGATCACCCGGACGCCGCCCTTGCGGGCCTTGTTCACGTACTGCCGCCACTTCTTTCGCAGGTCGTCCCAGAGCGCGTCCTCGTCCGCGCGGAGGTCGATGATCCTCGTCGCGTTCGGCTGGATCGGCGCGGCCGGCCGGAAGCCGGCGACGCGCAGGGACCGGCGCAGCGCTCCGTCGGGGTCACGAGGACCGTCGAGCTCGATCTCCGGGTCGATCCGGACGTGCGACACGCGGCCGGCCCGCTGGCCGAGCGACGCGCGGCACCGTTCGGCGAACGCAGCGACCGTCGCGTCCGACCAGTCCGTCGCGACCGGTCCGCGCGGGGCATAGGCAAAGGCCCAGGGCAATGGCCGGGGCCGCCGGACGAGGATCTGGGCACCGATCGCCGTGCCCTCCTCGCCGAGGCGGACGGCTGTCCAGCCGTTGACGGCCTTGACCCTGGCCCAGGGTGAGAGCTGGAGATACGACCCCGGATCGGCCGCCGCGACGAACTCGTCCCAGCGATTCGGATCGTCGAATGCCCCGGCAGGAGGCCCGCTCACGCGCGGCGCGGGTGGCGCAGCAGGTCGGCCATGACCCCGACGATAGAGGGCAGCTCCGGGATGCGCAAGGCGTGAGCCAGCGCGGCGTACGTCGCGAGGCCGACGCCGCTCACGATCGAGATCCGGACCATGAGCCCGACCACGCCCGGCTCGTCCGAGCCGATGATCGCGAGCCCGCCGTTCAGGGCGATTGCCGCCGCCGTCGCGAAGAGCGTGGCAACGAACGCCCGCAATCCGACGACGCCGACCGGCCGGAGCTCGAGCTCGTGGACGCGCGAACGCAGCGCGACGATGAGGATCGCTGCCTCGATCCACGCCCCGATCGCGATCGCGAGCCCGATCCCGGGCAGCCCCAACCGGCCGCTCAGGACGACGGCGAGGCCGCAGTCCACGGCCACAGCAACCAGCCCCGCGATCACCGGCGTCTTCGTGTCCTGCTGGGCGTAGAAGGCCCTGGCGAGGACGGCGATCATCGCGTGCGCCGCGAGGCCGATCAGCAGCGCTCCGAGCGTCGCGGCGGTGGCGTCGACGGTCGTGCTCGAGATCTGGCCGTGGCCGAACAGCAGCGCGGCGACCTCGTTCCGAAGCACGATCCCGAGCCCGGCGATCGGCAGCATCACGAACGCCAGAAGCCGGAGCGCCCGCGAGACGAGCGCGGCGTACTCCTCGGGCCGGCCGGCCGCGGCGTCGCGGGCGAGGCTGGGCAGCACGACAATCCCGAGCGGCACGCCGATGACGCCGAGCGGGATCTGGAGGAGCAGGAACGCGTTGTTGAACGCCGTCACGCTGCCCGGGCCGATGACCGACGCGACGGCCGTGACGACGATGAACGTCAGCTGCGTCGCGCCGAGGCCGATCGCCCGTGGCGCCATCAGGGCGAAGGCCCGGCGTGCCTGCGGGTCGCGGACGTCGATCCTGGGCCTGTAGCGGTAGCCGAGCGCGTAGAGAGAGGGTAGTTGCACGAGGAGGTGACCGAGCGAACCGAGCACGACCGCGATCGCGACGCCGCTGACCCCGAGACCGGGACCCAGCAGGAGGGTGCCGGCGATGATCGCGAGGTTGTAGACGATCGGGGCGATGGCCGAGGCCGGGAATCGTCCGTAGGCGTTCAGGACGCTCGTCGCCATGGCACCGAGGGCCAGGAAGATCGGGCTCAGGAGCATGATCCGGGTCAGGCGGATCTCGTCCTCGAGCTGGTCGGGCGCGAACCCCGGCGTGATGGCGGGCACGAGCCACGGCGCGAAGACGAGGATGATCGCGCCGAGCAAGAGCAGCGCCCCGAGCATGAGGTTGGTCACCGTCGTGACGACTCGCCAAGCGCGCGCCTCCTCCTCGGAAGCGAGCAGGGCCGAGACGATCGGGATGATCGCCGAGGAGAGGGCTCCGGCTGCGACCAGCTGGAAGATGGTGTCAGGCAACCGGAACGCGGCGAGGAATGTGTCGACGTCGCGCTCCGGGAGCGTCGTGACGATGAGCACGTAGCGGATCCAGCCGAGGAGCCGCGAGATCAGGAACGCGCCCGAGACGACGAGCCCCGCCTTCGCCAGGGCCCGGGTCGTGGTCACCTCGTCGTCATGTGGCGGCGTCGCCCGCCGGTCGGGTCGCGCGCGGGTGCGCGCCGCGATAGGCCGCCCGGAGCCGGGTCGGCGAGACGTGCGTGTAGATCTGGG
>JBJMMH010000203.1:0-35076 GCA_045804885.1 Chloroflexota bacterium
AAGCCGTCGACCCGGACTCTCGCGCCGGTCGAGCGCTGGAGCAGTGCTCGCATGCCGAGGTCAGGTCTGCGGCAGCTTGGGCCGGTCTTTCCAGCCGTGCTCTGCCGCGTACTGCTTCCGCCAAACGTCGGCCTCAACCAGGTAGCGATCGCGGCCCTCGGCATGGCGGGCGACCGTCAACTCCTCGACCGTCGCCGGCACGAGCAGGTCGAAGTCGCGGTCGCCGTCCGGATTCCACTGGCCCGACCCACGCAGCGGCACGACCGGGATGCCGCCCTTCTCGATCTCCTGCATGAACTTCACGGCGAGGTGGCGCGGGAGCTGGGCGAACGTCACCATCTTGTCGCGCGGGATCGGCGGCACGCCGTCGTTGAGCCGGTACTGGTAGCCCTCATCTGCGAGCGCCCGAACGAGCCGGATCTCGCGGCCCATGTTCCGACCGGGGATCCAGAGCACGGAGCCGACAACGAGGACGTCGACACCGAGTCCGCCGACGAGCTCGGCCGTCTCGCGGTTGATCCCGCCGTCGACGTGGACCTCGCCGCCATGGGCCTTGTGCCTGAGGTATTCGCGCGCCGCGAGCAGCTTGTCCTGGGCGACGTCGCGCATGAAGTCCTGGCCGCCGAAGCCGGGCTCTACGGTCATCACGAGCACGATGTCGAGCGTCGTCCGGTATGGCTCGAGCGCCGTCAGCGGCGTCTTGGGCTTGACCGCGAGACCTGCCGCCCGGCCCTTGGCATGGATCTTCTCGATCGTCGACGCGATCTGCCGCTCCGGCACTTCGACGTGGAACGTGATCGAGTCGCAACCGGCATCGAGGAACTCGTCGACGTACTTCAGCGGATTGCTGATCATCAGGTGGGCGTCGAGCGGCAGTCGCGTCCGCGTCCGGAGGCCGGCGATCATCCTGGGGCCGAATGTCAGGTTCGGGACGAAGTGGCCGTCCATGACGTCGATGTGGATCCGGTCGGCGCCCTCTTTCTCGGCGCGGCGGACCGCGAATGCCATGTTCGAGTGGTCGGCGTCGAGGATGCTGACGGCGATGCGAGCGCGCCCCGTGGCCATCGCTACTCCGCCACGCCGGCCGGGACGGGTTCGTCGGACCGCTCGCCCCGAAGGGCGTGGGTGCTCGCGTCGATGAGCCGCTCCCGGCGGCGGGCGACGACAGCGGGCGCTGGCTCTCCGGCCCGTTCCGCCGCCAGCTGACCGCAGGCCGCCCCGATCTCCTGGCCGCGGTTGCGGCGGATCGTCGTCTGGATGCCCGCCGCACGGAGCGTCGCCGCGAATCGCTCGATGACGTCGTCCGGGCTGGCGACCCACGGCGTGTGGGCGACCGGGTTCATCGGGATGAGGTTCACGTGGGCATGGTCGCCCCGCAGGAGGTCGGCCATGGCGTCGGCGTCGAGCGGGGTGTCGTTCACGCCGGCGATCATCGTCGCCTCGTAGCTGACCCGCCTCCCCGTCGCGCGGGCATGGTCGCGAGCGGCGGCCACGACCTCGGCGACGGGCCACCGACGGTTCAGCGGGACGAGCACGTCGCGAAGCGCGTCGCGGGCGGCGTGAAGCGATACCGCGAGCGTGAATTGCGGCCCGAGCGCGCTGAGTCGCCGAATGCCCGGGACGACACCGCTCGTCGAGACGGTGATGTGCCGCGCGCCTAGGCCGAACCGCCGCGGGTCGTTGAGCGCGTCGACCGCCTCGAGGACGCGGTCGAGGTTGAGCAGCGGCTCGCCCATCCCCATGAACACGACATTGGTGAGTCGCTTGCCGTCCGCGGCGAGACGACGCGCCGCGCCGCGGACCTGGTCAAGGATCTCGGCGGTCTCCAGGTCGCGGCTGAATCCAAGCTCGCCCGTCGCGCAGAACGGGCAGGCGACGGCGCAGCCGGCCTGGCTCGAGATGCAGAGCGTGTGCCGCTCCCGACGGCCACGCCCGGGGGGATAGTGCATCAGAACCGATTCGACCAGGACGCCGTCGGCCAGGCGATGGAGGGCCTTTTCCGTGAGGCCGCCGTCGGCGGCGCGGACCTCCGTATCGGCGACCGTGTCGAGACGGAACGCCTCGTCGATCTCATCGCGTAGCGCCGGCGGCAGCGTCCGGACCTCCGCGGCTGTCGTCGCGTTCGCGCGCCAGATCGCGTCCGCGAGCTGACGCGCCCGGTACGCCGGATGGCCGCGGCCGGCGAACCACGCGGCGAGGGTGTCCGGTTCGAGTCCGGAGACGCCGGGTCGGCGATCGATGAGGACGGTCAGCTCCGTGGGCACGGGGCAAGTCTATGCGGGCCTCCGCCTGCGGCGGCGCGGAGCTCAGGCGATCTGCGTCCCGGCCACAACCGGCCGTCCGCGGAGCCAGGCGTCCCCCGGCATCCGCCGGCGGCCGGCGGGCTGAACCTCGTCGAGGCGCAGCCAGCCGTCGGCCGTCGCGATGACGAGTTCCGGGCCGGGTCCGAGCGTCCCTGGCATCGTCTCGCCGGAGTCGCCGTCCGGCGTCGCCTGCCAGACGACGAGCCGGCCCGCCGCCGTCTCGAGGAACGAGCCCGGCCACGGCTGGTAGGCACGGACCTGTCGCTCGAGCTCGGGCGCGGTCAGCCAGACGTCCAGCCGGCCGTCCTCGCGCCGCAGCGGCCGGGTCATCGAAACGCCTGTCTCTGCCTGCGGCGTCGGCTCGATCTCGCCACGCAGCCAGGCCCCGATGGTCTTCGACAGGAGTCCCGCGCCTACGCCCGCCGCCCGCGCCTCGAGCTCGGAGGCGGTCTCCGATCCCTCGAGCGGCCAGCGCTCGACTGCGACGATCGGTCCCGTGTCGAGCCCGGCATCCATCGCGATGAGCGTCACCCCCGTCTCGGTGTCGCCCTCGAGGATCGTCGAAGGGATGGGCGACGCGCCGCGGTGACGGGGAAGCAGCGACGGGTGGATGTTCAGGAACCCGCGGGGTGGCACGTCGAGGAGTGGCTGCGGGACGACCTGGCCGAAGTCGGCCAGGATCCCGAGGTCCGGATCGAGGCCGCGGATCGCCTCGATCGCCCGCGGGTCACGGACCCGCGGCGGCTGCATCAAGGGGACGCCACGCTTGCGAGCCGCGGCGGCGACGGGCACCGGCGTCACGATCCCCCGTCGACCGGCAGGCTTCGCCGGCGTGCTGACGACGCCGACGACCTCGACGTCGGCGAGGTGGCCGAGCCGGTACAGGATGGGGACGGCGAAGCCGCCTGAGCCCAGGAACACGACCCGGGCCGGCGAGCGGCTCATGCGAGAGCCTTCGCTGCCTCCTCGACGTCCTCGTCGTCGCCCTGGCCGACAGGGATGAGCTCGTCCATCGACTCGAGGTAGTCGATGAACAGCGTCCCGTCGAGGTGGTCGAGCTCGTGCTGGAACGCCCGGGCGAGGAACCCGCTGCCGGAGACCTTGATCTTCTTTCCCTGCCGGTTCTGGGCGACGACCCAGACCTTCTCGCGGCGGGTGACGTAGGCGTAGTAGCCGGGCAAGGACAGGCAGCCCTCCAGGTCGCGCTCATCCCCGGCGGCCTTCACGATCCTTGGGTTCATCAGCTCGTAGAGCGTGCCGCCCACCTCGACGACACACGCCTGGAGCGCGATCCCGACCTGGGGCGCCGCCAGCCCCACGCCGGGCGCGTCCCGCATCGTCTCGGTCATGTCGTCGAGCAGCCCGTGAAGGTACTTCCCGAAGCTGTCGACGGGCTCGCCCTTCAGGCGCAGCCGCGGATCACCGAGCTGGACGATCGGACGGACGGACATCGCCGGGAGTATACCGACGACCGCGGGCGCCAAGGTCCGCCGGCCGGAGGCGCGATGAGCGGGATCGGTGCCGCGTCAGCCCAGATCGTCGGCCTTGCGGTTGACGTCGTCGACGATCTCGTCGACCGGCCGATCGAGGACCGCGGTCGCGCTGGGAGCATCCTCGCCATCCGCCGACACGCCGAGATCCCGGCGCAGTCCCTCGGCGAACTCTCGCGACCGGACGGCGAGCTTCGCGCTCGCGTCGGCCGCGACGTCGCCGGCCTTGTGCGCGGCCGGCGCTGCGCGGTCCGCGGCGGCGGCAGTCAGCTCCGCGGCCTTGACGCCGATCTGGCGGGCGACCGGCGCGGCCTGCGTGGCGACGGATTCGATCATCGCCTGGAGCTGGTTCAGCCAGCGGTTCGCCGTCGTGTCGGCCGTCGCATCATCCTCGGTCTTCCAGCCGGTGTCGCCGCCGGGCGTTGAGCCGGATGCGCCGGTCGGCTGGCCGAAGCCTTCGGGGTTGTCGGTTGGTCGTTCGTCCGTCATCGTCGTGGTCCTCCCAGGGATGGTCTCCAATTGTGGCCCGGATCGCTGGCGGCTGCCTATACTCCCCCGAGCGACGTCACATCGCTCCGAGCGCGAGGCACTCGTTGAGGGGATCCACCCCGGTCCACCCGTTCCTGCTGGCCGCCTTCCCCGTCCTGTTCTTGTTCGCCGAGAACTTCGGCGAGACGGACCCGGCTGAAGTCGTGCTGCCGCTCCTGGCATCGCTCGGGGCCGCGTCAATCGGGTACGTCGTCCTCCGCATTCTGCTGCGCGACACCTTGCGGGCGGCCGTCCTGACGTCCCTCGGCATCGCGGCGTTCTTCCTGTTCGGCCACGCCGAGAACCTGCTTGCGACGGTGCGCCTGACCGAGGGCAAGGTCCTCGCCGGCTGGCTCGTGCTGATCGCGATCGCGGCCGTCGCGATACTCCGCACGAGGCGCGATCTCGGGCGGCTGACGCTCGCCCTGAACGTCGTGTCGATCGTCCTCATCGGCAATCTCGCGCTGACGATCGGGCTGGCCTTTCGCGCGTCGGGGGCGGCGTCGCCGCCGGGGATCGCCGCGGAGCCCAGACCGACCTCGTCAGCCTCGACCCCGAACGCGGCGCCAGAGCAGCTCCGTGACATCTACTACATCGTCGTCGAAGACTACGGATCGCGGCACACGGTCCTCGACACACTCGGCCTGCCTGACACCGGCCAGTTCGAATGGCTCGCCGCGCAGGGCTTCCACGTGCTGCCCGAGACGCGATCGAACTACGGCCGCACGCCGCTGTCGATCGCGTCGTCGCTGAACATGAAATACCTCGACGACCTCGCCGCCGAGCTCGGGCCGGACTGGGGCGACTACGGGCCGCTCACCGAGCTCGTCCGCAGACCGGCGGCCGCCCGCTACCTCCAGGAGCGCGGCTACCGCTACCTCCAGCTCGGCTCACAGTTCCGGCTGACGTCGATCAGCTCGATCGCCGACGTCAACCCGGTCTTTCGCGACACCTCGGATTTCGCCGGCGTCCTCTACGACACGACGATCCTGCCCGCGATTGTCCACCGCCTCGGCCTCGACGACGGCCGGGACGGCCGCCGCAAGAACTTCGACGCGTTCGAATGGCAGTTGCAGCAAGTGTCCGAGCTGACAGCTCAGCCCGGTCCGAAGTTCGTGTTCATCCACCTCTTCCTCCCCCACCACCCGTTCATCGTGGACGACGACGGCGATTACGTCCCGACCGACGTCGACTCGCGAAGGACGCGACGCGAGCAGCAGGCCACCCAGTGGGGCGTCGTCGACGCCGAGGTCCGCGCGATCGTCGAGCCGCTCCTCGCCGGAAACGATGCCACGGACCCCGTCATCGTCCTCTCGACCGACGAGGGCCCGAACCCGGACGGCATGCCGACGGTCGGCGGCGACCTGGCATGGGGCTCCGCGACCGACGCCGAGCTCGACCAGAAGTTCTCGATCTTCGCCGCCTACTACCTGCCCGGCGTCGACGCGTCGGCGCTGTACCCGACGATGTCGTCGGTGAACGGCTTCCGGCTCATCTTCAACCTGTATTTCGGAGCGGACTACGGCCTGCTCCCGGATCGGTCGTGGATCCACCGCGACAAGCACCACCCGTTCGACCTCACCGATGTCACGAGCCGCCTCGACGCGTTCGCGGCCGGGCGCGACTGAGGGCCTGGCGGATGGTGTCGTCGGCGGCACGTTCCCGGGCTGGCCCGCCGCTCGACGCCCGCCGCGGGCGCAACTCCGGCGGCTCCTCCTCGTCGACGGGGTACGCAGCGAGCGCGAACCCGAACTCGCTGCCGCCCTTGCGCCGCCGCCGCGCCCACATCCGCCCGCCCATCGCATCCACGAGCTGGCGCGAGACGAATAGGCCGATTCCCGCGCCGGCGGCGGTCGCGGCGGTCGCCGGCGAGCGGTAGAACAGCGAGAACAGCTGCTCGACTTCGGCCCGGGCGATGCCGGGTCCATCGTCGAGGACGCGAACCGCGACGTCGTCGGCGCCCTGTTCGACGACGACCTCGACGGTCGAGTCCGACGGCGAGTACTTGGCCGCGTTCGCGAGCAGGTTCCGCAGCACCTGCTCGATGTACGTCTCCTCGCCGCGAACTACGCCGACCAGCCGCCGTGACGACCGATCGGGCGGCACGAACGTGTGGGACGGCCAGCGTTTCGCCTCCGAGGCGAGGACCCGGTCCACGAGATGGACGACGTGCACGGGCTCCTGGGCGATCAGCAGGTTGCGCCGCTCGAGCCGGCTCAGGACGAGAAGGTCCTCGACGATCCGGAAGAGCCGGTCGGCCTCGGCCTCGATGTCCTCCGCGAGCTCGCCGGTGAGGTCCTCGCTGACGCGGGCGTCGCCGAGCTGCCGGCGCAACAGGCGCGACCCCGCGAGGATCGTCGTGATCGGCGTTCGGAGCTCATGCGAGATCACGCTGATGAACGCTTCCTGGAGCCGTTGGGCCTCGCGCTCCTGGGCATGGAGGCCAGCCCGTTCAAGGGCCTGGCCGCCCTGGTCCGCGGCCGCGGCGAGCACCTCCCGCGCCCGTCCGTCGATCGCGCCGGAGACCGCCCAGCCCACGACCAGCACGCCACCGCCGCGCTCCGCCTCACCAACCGGCCACGCCACGAGGCTCCGCATGCCGGTCATGGCGGGCAGGTCGGACTGGTTCGGGAACTCGCGCCGCCACGCCTCGGGCGACGCAACCTCGACGGGAGTCCCGGTCCGCGCGGCGCGAGCGACCGGGCCGTCGCCGTCCGCGGGAACCGTCGCCTCTCGCTCGGCGAGGCCGACGGGATAGCCGCGGACGTGAACGAGCACCAAGGTTCGCTGCGCGCGATCCGCCACGTAGGCGAGACCGAACTCGGCGCGCAGCTCGGTGACCGCGTGCTCGACAAGGAGGCTGCCGACGGCCTCGACGGTGAGCATGCCCCCGAGCTGGGACGCGAGTCGGCTGAGGCTCGAAACCCGTCCGGTCGCGTCCGATGCGGCGTCCGTCGCGGCGCGGCCCCGGGCGATCAGCCGTTCGCGCTCGATCGCGGTGCCGGCGAGTCGGGCAAGGGCCATGGCCGCTGCGCCGGTCTCCGAGTCGAGGCGGAGCCCTGGCTCGGCCTCCGCGTCGTCCGCCTCGACGCGCGGGGGCGGTCCCGACGCACGGCCGCGCGGGCTGTCATCCGCGGCTGGTTTCGCGCTCGGAGCGGCGCCCGCGGTGCCCAGCAGCGCCGCGCCAACGGCCTCCTGGCCGACGAGGATCGGGATCGTCACGGTCCCGGCCGGGCCGGCCGGCACCGTGCCCGCGGGGCCGCCGAGCCGAAGGCCGCCCCCTGGAGCCGGCAGCTGGTCGGGCAACGCCGGCGGGGAGAACCCAGCGGTCGCCCGACGTGAGAGCGGCTCGTCGGAACCGGCCCGGACGAACACCGCGACCCACCCGGCGCCGGTCGCCTCGACGAGGCGGCGGGCGAGGGTGTCCGCGATCTGGGCTGTCGATCGGGATCCCGCCAGTTCGTCGATGGTCGACGCCAGGAGTCGCGCCCGCCGCTCGTCGGACGATCTGCGTCGAGGCGGCGGCGGCGTCAGCTCATCGACGGGTCGCCGGATCGGGCGCTTACGCGCGTCGAGGAGGACGAGACCGATGACGAACGCCAGCCCGCAGTTGATCCCGTCGAGCAGCGGTCGAATCGCCTCGGCGGGGATCCGGACGGACAGCACGAACGTGTCGAGGACCCAGGACGTGGCCGCAGCGACGATGCCGCCGAGCGGTCCGCCGACGATCGTCGCGAACAGCACGGCCATGAACGACAGCACGAAGTACGGATACCGGGCGACGTTCTCCATGAGTCCCAGCTCGAGGAAGAACGCGGCGACCGCGAGTGCGACGCCGAGCGAGACGCTCGCGATGCGTTCGCGCCGGATACGTCTCGCCCGGAGCCGACGAAGCCGCTCGGCGGTCCGATCGCGACCCGCCGCGGCGCGCGTCACAGGAGGGACTCCGGGTCGACGTCGACCGACCACGGCGCTTCGAGTCCGCCGTCGAGCAGGGCCACGGGGTCGCTGCCGCGAACAACGAGGTTCCAGCGCCAGCGGTCCGCGCGCCGAGCGATGTACGCAGGCGCGGGGCCGACGACGACGGCGTCGTTCCCACGCTCCGCCGCGCGGTCCCGGAGGTCGTCGGCCATCGCCCGGGCTGCCGCCTCCGCCGCAGCGCGATCCTCGAGCGCGCAGGTCAGCTTGACGAGGCGGCCGAACGGTGGCGAGCCAAACCGGCGGCGAAGCTCGAGCTCCGCGTCATAGAAGGCGGCCGCGTCGCCGAGCGCTACCGCCTGGATCGCCGGGTGATCCGGTTGGTAGGACTGGATGATTGCCATGCCCCCTCTGTCCCCGCGGCCAGCCCGCCCGACCGCCTGGGCGAGCAGCTGGTAGGTCCGCTCCGCGGCGCGCTCGTCGGGGAGGTTGAGCGACACATCGGCCGAGACGACACCGACGAGCGTCACGTTCGGGACGTCGAGGCCCTTCGCGACGAGGCTCGTCCCGACGAGGACGTCGATCTCGCCCGCAGCGAACCGGTCGAGGATCCGCTCGGCCGCGCCTCGGCGTTCGACGACGTCGCGGTCAAGGCGTCCGACGCGGAGCCGCGGGAACCGCTCGCGGACTTCGCGCTCGACCCGTTCGGTACCACCGCCGAGGTAGCGGATCCGCGGCGACGAACAGCTCGGGCACCGGGAGGCGAGCGGGAACGCCCGGCCGCAATGGTGGCAGCGGAGCGTGCCGCCGGCCTGATGGAAGACGAGCGGCCGGTCGCAATCCGGGCAGGCCTGGACGTGGCCGCAGTCCCGACAAAGGACGACCGACGCCGTGCCCCGGCGGTTGATGACGAGGATGGCCTGGTCGTCCCCGTCCAGCGTCGCGACGGCGGCGGCCAACCGGGCGGACAGCAAACCGCGATTGCCGTCACGCAGTTCCTCACGGAGGTCGACGACCTCGACCGCCGGCGGCTCGCCGGTCGGCCGCGACGGCAGCGCCACGCGGCGGTACGCGCCGTCCCTCGCCCGCCCGACGCTGTCGACCGCCGGCGTCGCACTGCCGAGGACGAGGGCCGCCCCCGCGATCTCGGCCAGGCGCACCGCCGCGTCACGCGCCTGGAGGCGGGGCGTCCGGTCGCTCTTGTACGCGGCCTCGTGCTCCTCGTCGACGATCACGAGTCCCACGTCGCGGAGCGGGGCGAGGACGGCCAACCGTGTCCCTGCGACGATGTCGACATCGCCGGCCCGGATTCTTCGCCACTCGTCGGCCCGCTCGCCATCGGACAGCCCGGAGTGGACGAGGGCGACGCGCGAACCGAGATCCGCCCGGAGTCGGTCGACGATCGGCGTCGCGAGCGCGATCTCGGGCACGAGGACGAGCGCCGGCCGGCCCGCCTCGAGCGACGCCGCGATCGCCTCGACGTAGATCGCCGTCTTGCCACCGCCGGTCACGCCGTCGAGCAGGAGTGGTGTCGGGTCGCGGTCGACGACGGCCCGCCGGGCCATCCCGACCGCCGCTTCCTGGGGAGCCGTCAGCGCTGCGCCAGGTGGCCGCGCGCCCCGCAGCCCCGGCGGTCGATCGGCCAACGGCCGGCGTGGCCGCTCCCGGACGTCGACCTCGATGAGGCCACGCCTGGCGAGGCCCGCGATCGTGGCATGGCCGTGGCGAGCGCCGAGGTCCGCTGCCCGGAGCATCAGTCGTCCCTCAGCCGCCGTCGCTGGCCCGCCCTCGACGCGAGAGTCAAGCAGCTCGGCGAGTGCCGCGACCTGGCGCGGCCCCAGCGGTCGCCCCGCCGGCCGCTCGCCGGCCCCGAGAAGGACAGCCGCATCGCGGCCGGCGTTCGTCAACCCGATCCAGCGCTCGAAGCGCGGCCCGCCGGCGGCGCCGGTGAGCGTCCATTCGAGTGACAGCGCGCCGCGTGCCTCCAGCCCTCGCAGACGGCGGACCAGACCGGCCCGGCCTTCGGGCGCGACCAATGATCGGACGGGCTTTGGACCACGCTCGAGCTGGTCGAGCAGGTCGCGGTCGGGCGGACTGACCTCGAGGGCACGCGCTCCCGGAGATTGCTCCGCGACGAGGTCCAGCTTCTCGAGCATCCCGGGCGGGAGCATCGCCCGGATGACGATCGCCGGCGGCGCAAGGTAGTGGCCGGCGATCCACCGGGCGAGGGCCAGCGAGAGCGGCGGCAGCAGCGGGCCGTCGCTTCCGACCCGCGCGGCGACGGGCTTGAGCTCGATGTCCGGCGGACCCTCGGCCTCACCGAGGACGACGGCCAGTGCCTGCCGGCGCCCGAATTCGACCAGGACGGGCTCGCCCGGTTTGACGTCCGCGAGAGCGTCCGGCACGCGATACGTGTAGGTCCGGACCCCGCCTCCGCCTGCGGCGTCGATCGCGACCTCGACGGCGCGCGGTCGGGCCGCCGCCGCGACCTGCGCGGTCGTCTCGCCGGTCAGCATCGATCGATTGTTGCATCGGTGCGGCGGCGGCGACGCGGGACGTGCCGCGGAGCCCTTGGCGGGCGCCGCGGCGATCTCAGACTCGTACCCGTCGATCCGGATGGAGCGCGTGCTCCTTCGCGATGATGTCGTCGATCTCGACCGCGGTCGCCTCGACCTCGCCGGTCTCGTTTGTCACGATGTAGTCGTAGTCGTCCTGTCGGGCGAGCTCGATCGCCGCGTCCGCCTGGCGCTTCTCGAGCTCGTCGGCGCTCTCCGTGGCCCGCGATCGGAGGCGGTCGAAGAGCGTCTCGAGCGTCGGCGGGACGATGAAGATGAGGAGCGCCTCGGAGACCTGCTCCTTGACGACCTGGGCACCCTGGACGTCGATCTTGAGCATCACGTCGCGGCCCGAGACGAGGGCCTCGCGGACGGGATCCCGGGGCGAGCCGTACCAGTTGCCGTGGACCTCGTTGGCCTCGAGGAATCCCCGCGCGGCTCGCTTCTCGAGGAACTCCTCGCGGCTCATGAAGTGGTAGTTGACGCCGTCGACCTCGCCGTTGCGTGGTGCCCGCGTCGTGCATGTCACGACGTAGTAGCGATCCCCCGCCCGGCCGTCCTCCGCCTCGCGCCGCCGCAGCGCTTCGATGATCGTGTCCTTGCCCACCCCCGACGGCCCGGAGATGATGATCAGCATCGCCCCGGGCGCGCCGTCCACGACGCGGGCCGGCCGACCCGGATCGGCCGAGATGTCGAACGGCAGGTCGGTCACCGCCGGCCCGCCGTGTCCCGTGCCTCGCGCAGGGCCACGAGGACCAGCCCCAGCTCACCGGGGAGCGACGATTCAGCGCGTATCAGCTCACCCGTGGACGGCGACGTCAGCTCGAGCCGCCACGAGTGGAGGAAGAGCCGTTCGAGCGCGGCGCCCCGGACGGACGGGCCACGCCGCGACGTCCCCGTCCCGTACACCGGGTCCCCGGCGATCGGATGGCCGATCGCGGCGAGGTGGACCCGGATCTGGTGCGTCCTCCCCGTCACCAGGTCGAGCTCGAGAAGCGTCCAGCCCGGGAAGCGTTCCCGTACGCGGTAGCCGGTCGTCGCCGGTCGGCCGTCCGCGACGACGCCCATCCTCGTCCGGTGCTTCGGGTCACGGCCGATCGGCGCCTCGATCCGGCCGACGGCGGCCGCGACCTCGCCGGCGACGAGGGCGAGGTACGTCTTCTTGACGCGCCGGGCCTTGAGTTGGGCCATCAGAGAGGCCTGGGCGGCGTCGGTCCGGGCGACCATCAGCAGACCGCTCGTGTCGCGGTCGAGGCGGTGGACGATGCCGGGCCGGCGGACGCCGGCGATGCCGCCGAACGCCTCGGGTCCGCCACGGGCGAGCAGCGCGTTCACGAGCGTGTCGTCGTCGTGGCCCGGCGACGGATGGACGACGAGCCCGGCCGGTTTGTCGACGATCAGGAGGTCAGCGTCCTCGTGGACGACGTTCAGCTCGATCTCGGGTGCGGGTGCGAGCTCGAGCGGCGCCGGCTCCGGGACGACGAGCCGGAGCGGCGTTCCCGGAAGCACCATGGCGTTCGCCTTCAGCGCGACGCCGTCCGACGTCAGGTTGCCGGCGGAGATCAGCTTCTGGACGTGGCTCCGGGAGAGGCCCGTGACGTCCGCGACGAACCGGTCGACGCGCTGGGCCGCGGCGCCGTCGGGCACACGCAGGACGCGGGTACCGCCGCTCGCGAGGGGCAGGGCGGTGTCAGGCATCGGCGCCCGGCGAGGCCTGGACGCTCGATTCGCTCGATTCGCCCGGATCGCCGGGATCGGCCGGCGGCGTGTCGCCGGTGACCATCCCGCTGGCGCCGCCGTCAGGCGTACCGGAGCCGCCCGCAAGCGATGGCCTGATCGCGAGCAGCAGGAGGAGCACCAGCGACAGGCTGATCGCGGCATCGGCGACGTTGAACGTGTACCAGCGGAACGTCCCGATCCCGAGGTCGACGAAGTCGACGACGTAGCCGAGCCGGAAGCGGTCGATGAGGTTCCCGATCGCGCCGCCCAACAGGAGCCCGAGCGTCACCGAGAGATACGTCGACCGGCCCGTCCGGGCGTGGTAGGCGACGATCAAGCCGATCACGCCGAGCGAGACGATCCCGAACAGCAGCGCGCTCTCCTTGAACAGACCGAAGAGCGCGCCGTTGTTCTGACCGTGGACGAGCCGGACGTAGTCACCGACGATCGACGCCGACGCGCCCGGACCGAGGAAGGACGTCAGCCAGGCCTTCGCGAGCTGGTCGAGGACGACGACCGTCGCGGCGAGCCCCAGGAACAGCGGCCAGTTGGGGCGACCGCTCATCCCTCCTCCCTGCGCCGGATCCAGACCTCGATCGGTCCGGCGGCGAGGTCGAGGCGCACGTGCGCGTCCGGAGCGGCGCCGTCGGGCGACGACCGGACCACGGAATCCGCGAGGACTTCGGCGCCGATCCCCTCGAGGTACGCGGCGACGATGTCGGGCGCGCCGTCGACCCAGACGTCGATCCGATCGTCGAGTGCGAGGCCGGCGTCCTTGCGGAGGTCCTGGATCGCCCGCTGCAGCTCCCGGGCATCACCCTCGGCGACGAGGTCCGGCGTCAGCTCCGTGTCGAGGATGACGACGAGGCCCTCATCCGCGGCGACGACGGTACCCGGCCGCGGCGTGGCGAGAATCTCCACCTCGTCCGCGGCGAGCGTCTGACCGGCCAGCGTGACGGTCCCGTCGGCGTTGAACTCCGCGGCGCCTTCGCGCGCTGCGGCCATCACCGCCGGGATCGCCGCCCCAAGCCGCTTGCCGATCTTGGGCAGCAGGGGCTTGACCCGTCGGTCGACGAGGTCGGACTCGTCGCCGATGAGCTCTACCGACCGGACGTTCACCTCGTCGCGGACGAGCGCGAGGAGGGCGTCCCGCTCGCGCAGGTCGCCACCGGGCAACGCGATCCACAACCGGGCAAGCGGCTGGCGGACGCGGATTCCGGCGCTGCCGCGGAGGGTCCGCACGAGCTCGACGGCGCGCCGCGCGATCTCCATCGCCGACTCCAGGGCCTCGTCGCGGAGCGGCGCGAGCTCCTCAGCCGGCCATCGCGTCAGGTGAACCGAATCCGGTGCGCTGTCGTCGACGCCCGTGACGAGGTTGAGGTACATCGACTCGGACACGAACGGCAGGAGCGGGGCGACGATCCGAGCGACCGACACGAGGGCCGTGTGGAACGTGGCGAACGCCGCCGCCCGATCGGCCGCATCGTCGTTGCGCGAGAAGCGCCGCCTCGATCGGCGGAGGTACCACGTCGAGAGGTCGTCGATGAACGTCGAGACGTGGCGCGCGGCCGCGAGCGCGTCGTAGTCGGCCAGGCGCCCACCCGCCTCGGCGGCGAGCCGGGCCGCGCGCGAGAGGATCCAGCGGTCCATCGCCGACCGCTCGGACGGCCGCGGCGCGTCCGAATTCGGCGACCAGCCGGCGAGCGGCGCGTACGTCGTGAAGAACGCGTAGGCGTTCCACAGGACGAGCAGCTCGCGGCGCGCCTCGTCAGCCGTGTGCCAGCCGAACAGGATGTTCTCCTCGGGCCGGGCGTTGGCGTACATCCAGCGCATCACGTCGACGCCCATCCGCTCGGCGGCCTCGTCGAACTCGATCGCGTTGCCCCAGCTCTTGTGCATCGGCCGGCCGTCCTCGCCGAATAGCGTCGCGTAGCCGAAGATCGTGCGGAACGGCGGCTCGCGCCGGAGGACGGTGCCCATCGCGAGCATCGAGTAGAACCAGTTGCGGAACTGGCCCGGGAAGCTCTCGGTGATGAAGTCGGCCGGGTACCACTGTCGCCAGTACTCCGGGTCCTCGCGGAAGTGGAGCGTCGAGAAGGGCACGATTCCGGCGTCCAACCACGGGTTCCCGACGTCGGCGATGCGGCTGACGGGCCGGCCGCACCCCGGGCACGCGATCTTGACGGCGTCCACGAACGGTCGATGTGGGGTATGACCCTCGAACTCGTCCCAGCCATCGATCGCACGCTGGCGGAGCTCGTCACGGCCTCCGACGACATCGAATGTCCCGCAGCTGGGGCAGTCGTAGATCGGCAGCGCGAGGCCCCAGTAGCGTTTCTTGGAGATCATCCAGTCGTGCATGTTCCGGAGCCAGTCGAGCTCGCGGTCGTAGCCGAAGTCCGGGATCCACCGGATCTGGTCCACGACCTCCATGATCTGATACCGGAGGCTCGCGTCGACCTCGTCCTTCGTAAGCTCGTCGCGTGGCTTGTCGTACACCGGGCCCATCGAGATGAACCACTCGTCGACGAGCCGGAAGAGAAGCGGTGTCTCGCATCGCCAGCAGTGCGGGTAGCGGTGGGTGTAGGGCTCGAGGTGGTAGAAGAACCGCCGCCGCTCGAGGTCGTCGACGATGTCCTCGGCGACGCTCGGGGCGTCCTTCCGGCTCAGCCAGCCGAAGTCCTCGAGGTAGCGGCCGTCCTCGTCGATCGGGCCGATCGCCGGTAGCCCCAGGGACTTGCCCAGCTGGTAGTCCTCGGCGCCGGCGCCCGGGGCGATGTGGACGATGCCCGTGCCCTCGTCCTCGCCGACCTCGCTCCAGGCGACGACACGGTGGCGGTAACCGGCCTTCGAGAACGCCGCCTGAACTGCCGGCAGCGCGTCGTACGGGCCTTCGTACGGCCAGCCGACGAGCTCCGATCCTGACTTCTCGTCCTCGATCTGGAACTCGCCGACGACCGCCCGGTTCAGCACGCCGCGGCCCAGCCAATAGCGCTCCTCGCCCTGCCGGATCCGGACGTAGCGCTGGTCGGGATGGACGGCCGCGGCGACGTTGGCCGCGAGCGTCCACGGCGTCGTCGTCCAGACGAGCAGCGACTCGCCCGGCCGGTCGACAAGCGGGAACCGCACCGTCAGGCCGGGATCCTCGCGGTCGCGGTAGCCCTCGTTCATCTCCATCTGGGACAGCCCGGTGCCACATCGGGGGCACCACGGCATCGAGTCGTGACCCTTGTAGACCCAGCCGCGGCGATGACACTCGGCGAGGAAGCCCCAGATCAGGTCGTTGTTCTCGTTGCTGAACGTGAAGTAGCTGCCGCCGACGTCCTTCGACCCGAGCCGCCCGACCAGCATCTCGACGCTATCCGAGACGAGCCCCTCGGCGCCATGGATCGTGGCCTGCTGCGCCGGGTCCTCCGCCAGGAGGTCGCGGAGACGACGGAGCTCGTCGGGATCGTTCCAGTCCATCCAGTAGCCGAGCCGTTCCGACTGCTCCGTCTGGCGGGCGGCGTACGTCAGGACCCGCTGCTTGCAGAGCGACACGAACTGCGCGATCCCGTACGCCTCGATGTCGCGCTTGCTCGTGAAGCCCAGGTCGCGCTCGACGTTGACCTCGACCCACAGCCCCTGGCAGTCGAAGCCGTTCTGCCAGCGCTCGGCCTCGCCGAGCATGGCGTGGTAGCGGCAGAAGACGTCCTTGTACGTTCGGCCCCAGGCGTGGTGGACGCCCATCGGGTTGTTGGCCGTGATCGGGCCGTCGAGGAAGCTCCAGTGGGGGCCGTCGGCGTTCTGCGCCCGGAGGCGGGCGAACGTCCGGCGCTCACGCCAGCGGGCGAGGAGCTCGTGCTCCTGGGCGATGAGGTCGGGCTTCGTGGGGACGGTTCGGAACATGGGCCTCGGCTTGGGACGGGTCAGGCCACGTCGGCGGCCACCGAACGGGCGTCCGGGTATCCTACCCGCGATGCAGTCACCAGAGGGGACGCGCCCGCGCGCGCGCTCGCCGTTCGTCGCGGCCGTCTTGTCCCTCTTCTTTCCGGGTCTCGGACACGCGTATGCGGGTGCCTACCAGCGCGCGTTGGGCTTCGCCGCGCTGCCCGTCCTGTTCGTCGCACTTGGCGCCGGCTTCGTCTGGCGGGCGCACCCGGGCGACCTCTTCGGGCTGGTCCTGACACCGTGGGTCCTGCCGTCGGTGTTCGTCGTCAACATCCTCGCGCTGCTGTACCGGCTCCTCGCGACGATCGACGCCTACCGTGTGACGGCCTACCTGAACGCGGTCGCCGTCTCGGGCGGCGGCCGGCTTGGCCGGCCCAAACTGATCTTCAACCCCATCTCGATCGCGGGGCTGCTCGCCGTGATCCTCGTCATGGCCGGGGGCCACGCTGTCGTCGCCCGCTACGACCTCATCGCGCTGGACGCTCTCGGTGACCAGTGCGTCTTCATCGGCGACACCCCGAGCGACGTCAACTGCGACGCGGGGACGCCCTCGCCATCGGGCTCCCCGGAGGCGACCGGGGAGCCGGGCGCCAGCCCGACGCCCAACATCACTGAGCCACCCGTCCAGGGCTCGGCGCTGCCGAACGTCGCGATCCCGCCGTGGGACGGCAAGGAGCGCCTGAACATCCTGCTGATCGGGACCGACCAGCGGCCCAAGGAGGGGACCTACAACACCGACACGCTGATCGTCGTCTCGATCGATCCCGTCACGAAGCAGGTCGCGATGTTCGGCCTGCCGCGCGACACCGTCGATGTCCCGCTACCGCCCGGCCCGCTCCGCAACGCGTACGCACGCGGCGTCTATCCCAAGAAGATCAATGCGCTCTACACGTCCGTCCGGAACCGGGCGGATCTCGTCGCCGGGACGAACCGAACGCGCGGCTACAACGCGCTCAAGGCCACCCTCGGCAACCTCTACCGCCTCGACGTGAAGTACTTCATCGAGGTCAACTTCGACGGTTTCAAGCAGGTCGTCGACGCGCTCGGCGGGGTCACGATCAACGTCCAGATCCCCGTCTCGGACGAGTCCTACCCATCGGACACGGGCAGGCTTGCCCGCGTGTACATCCCCGCCGGGATCCAGCACATGACGGGGGCGGAGGCACTCGTCTACGCCCGGTCACGGCACAGCGGGCAGGGTGACTTCGACCGGGCGGCTCGCCAGCAGCGCGTCCTGACGTCACTCCGCGAGCAGGCGAACATCGCGACGTTGGTCCCCCGGATCCCGCAACTCGTCGATGCCCTGAAGGCGACGGTCAGGACCGACATCCCGCAGTCGGAGCTGGCGAAGCTCGCGGGTCTCGCTGGCTCGATCGACACCCGCAACATCCGCTCGTACGTGTTCACGCCGCCGCGCTACGCGACCGAGCGCGTGTCGGGCGATCCGCGCGGCTACGTCATCCTTCCCAATGTCCAGCGGATGCGCGCCGCCGTGGAGGCAGCGTTCTCGGTCGATCCGCAGCTCGAGGACCAGCGGGATGCGTTCGGCCAGGAAGGCGCCTCGATCTGGGTCCTCAACGGCTCCGGCAAGCAGAGCCAGGCGAGCAACATCGCGGCGTACCTCGAGTATTACGGGCTCTCGGCGTCGGCGCCCGTCCAGAAGCCGGATTCGGTCCCGAAGGCGACCTCGATCGTCGTCTACAACGGCCGCGAGACGGCGGTCGCATCGACCGTCGCCTATCTCGAGAAGCTGTTCAAGGTGAAGGCGACGTTCAAGAACGACCCGGCCGCCCGCGTCGACATCGCGATCACGACGGCCAAGTCGACGAAGAGCCTGGCGCCGCCGTCCGGCCCCTAGACCTCATAGGCGCCTACGGGCGGATCAGGCGGGCGTGATCTCCGTGAGCCAGTGCGAGTACTGCGGCAATCGGCCGCGGACCGCGTCGAAGTACGTCTTCCGGACGAGCTTGCCGATTCGGCCCGGAGTGCCGTCACCGACCGGCCGGTGATCGATCTCGATAACCGGCGAGATCTGGACGCCGGTCCCGCACAGGAACATCTCCTCGGCGACGTACAGCTCGGACCGGTCGATTGACCGGGCCTCGACCGGGATGCCCTCGTTCGTGAGCAGCTCGATGATCGCCTTGCGGGTGACGCCCTCGAGGATGTCGTCGTTGACCGGCGGCGTCAGGGCGACGCCGTCGCGGACGACGAAGAGGTTCGCGGCCGACGCCTCGTTGACGTGGCCGTCGGCCGTCAGCACGACCGCCTCGTCGAAGCCGTTCAGCTCGGCCTCCGACTTCTGGAACGCCATGTTGACGTAGCCGCCGACGATCTTGCCGCGCGCCGGCAGCGCCTCGTCGGCGTTCCGTCGCCACGACGACGTCATGACCCGGCAGCCAGCCTCGGCGTCGATGTAGCTCCCGAACGGGATCGCGACGATGTACATCTGATTCTCGAGGTGGTGAAGCCGGACCCCGATCGCCTTGGTCGACTTGTAGATCGACGGACGGATATACACGTCCTCCCGGAAGTCGTTGCGGCGGACGGTCTCGAGAATCATCCCGACCAGGTCGTCCGTCGAGGGGACGTCCTCCATCATCAGGATCCGGCACGACTGGCGGAGTCGGTCGGCATGCTCGCGGAGCTTCAGGCCGTAGAGCTTGCCCTGGTCCTGGTTCCAGTAGGCCCGGATGCCCTCGAACGTCGCGGTGCCGTACATGAACGCGTGGGTCATGACGCTGACCTTCGCATCACGCATCGGGACGTAGCGGCCCTCGAAGTAGCAGGTAAGGCCGTCGAGGTCCGGCCCGGTCGACGCGGCGCGCGCGGGCGCGAGCGTCGCAGGCGCCTCGGTCGTCTTCTCGGTCAGCATGCGTGGCGCTCCTGGCTGAGCGGCGCCGGGACGACGCCGCGTGAGGTCGGCTGACGGTCGCCCGAGTATAGCGCCGCCCTCGCCTGGTCCTTCTAGATCACTCCCGCCAGCGCGAGGAGCACGACGATCAGGTAGACGAGGTAGAAGGCACCGCCGACCAACAGCCGCCGACCGGTGAGGCGATGGGAACGGGCCATCGGGATGAAGATCGCGGCCGTCGACAGGAACGCGATGCCGGCCGACAGGAACGCGATCCGGCTGCCCTCGCCGAAGTGCCACGCATCGGCGGCGAAGAGGAGGGCGACGACGGTCGGGATCGCCGACTGGAAGACCATCGCGCCGGTGATGTTACCCATCGAGAGCGTGTCCTTGCCCTGTCGGACCCAGATCACAGAGTTGAACTTCTCCGGCAGCTCCGTCGCGATCGGGGCGATGACCAGCGCGAGGAGCGCCTCGTCGAGCCCGAACGAGGTCGCCAGGTGCTCGACCGCGGCGACGAAGAAGTACGCCCCGATGACGATCAGGGCGAGCGCCGCGGCCACCTGGACGTTGACGGCCCGCAGCCGTGGAACGTCCGGGTCGTCGGCGAGGCCGCGTGGATCCAGGCGCCGGAACCGGAGCGGGGCCAGGTCCTCGGCGTCAGTGTCCGGGTCGGCCTCGAAGTGGGCCTTCACGTACCACGCATAGATGCCGATCAACACGAGCGCGACGATCCACTTCAGCCAGACGGGCTCGAGCGGCAGGAAGGCGGCACCGATCGCGATCGCGTAGGCAACGCCGAAGTAGCGGATGTCGTGGCTCAGGACCTCGGTGTCGACCGGCATCACGTCGCCGGCAGGCCGGCGCTTCGCCTGGTACAGGACCGCGACCCCGGTCACGAACATCGCCAGCGTCGAGAGCATGAACGGCGCACCGAGGATCGCCCCCACACCGACGCCGTGGGATTCCTCGGAGCCGCCGCCGCCGAGGATCGCGATGATCGGGATCATCGTCTCGGGCAGCGCCGTGCCGACCGCCGCCAGGACAGATCCGACGGCGCCTTCGGCGAGGTTCAGCTTCCGCCCGAACCACTCGATGCCGTTCGTGAACAGCTCTGCGCCGAGCAGGATGATGACGAAGGCGACGACGAGGATCAGCAGGTCCATGGGATCAGCCCTCGGCGCGGCCGAGGATGACGCTCAATGCGATCACCACGAGGATCAGCGAGGCCACGATCGACATCGTCCGTTCACGGCGCCTCGCGAACCCCGCCAGCGAGACGACAACGCGCAGGACCGGCGTGGCAAGCAGCGCGAGGAGGCCCAGCCACATGAAGCCGGCCGGCCGCAGATGGGTGATGTCGTCGACGATCAGACCGGGCTCGAGCGGCGGGCCGCCGGCTAGAGGGTCGAGGCGGTACGCGAACAGCAGGACGCAACCGATGGCAAGCAGCAGCACGGCGACGTTCGTGCCGATTGTGAGGAGCCGGCCGACCGTCCGGTCGAGGTCGGCCGCAGGAATAGGGCGCGGTCCCGCGGTCACGAGAAGGCTCGCAGGAGCATCTGGAACGCAGTGTAGAGCAGGATCGCGACGAACAATCCCCGCAGGATCCGGACGTCGATCCGGTGGGCTACCCGTGATCCGATGCTTGCGCCGACGAATACGCCGAGCGCCGTCGGCGACGCGATGTACGGATCAATGAGGCCGCGAGACAGATAGATGATCGCGCCCGCGGAGGCCGTGATGCCCATCATCAGGTTGCTCGTCGCCGTCGCGACGCGGAGCGGGACGCCCATCACCAGGTGCATCACGGGTACCTTGACGATGCCACCGCCGATCCCCAACAGCGCCGAGACGACGCCCGCCCCGACGCTTCCCGCGGCGCCCGCCGGGACGCGCTTCACGCGGTAGTCGGTCCCCGACAGCTTCGCGTCGAAGAACACGTCCTCGGCGAACTCGTCATCGACGACGGTCTCCTCTTCGGGGCCGCCCGCGGACCGACCCCGCCGGAACATCGTGATGCTCGTGTAGGTCAGCAGGCCGGCGAACAGGATCTCGAGCGCCTTCTCCGGCAGCAGGAACGCGACGAGGCCGCCGAGGAGGGCTCCGATCGCCGTGAACAGCTCGAGCGTCATGCCCAGGCGGAGGTTCGCGACGTGGCGCTCGAGGAAAACACCAGCCGACGCTCCGCTCGTGACGATCACGCAGACGAGGCTGACGCCGACCGCCGTCAGCAGCGGCAGATTGAAGACGAGCGTCAGGAGCGGGACGATCAGGGTCCCGCCGCCGAGGCCGAGCAGCGACCCGAAGAACCCGGCCGCCGCGCCGCCGGTGATCAGCCAAAGGCCGACGAGCACTTACGGGTCAGCGGGACGATGAACCGAAGATGCCCAGCGGAGAACTGCCACCCAGCCCTCGGAGGTCTGAGGCGGAGCTCCGCGACGCCATCAGCCCGGGGACTATGGACGCAGGTGCTGGGGCGCGTACGGCAGCAGCGCCACGATGCGGGCGCGCTTGAGGGCGACCGCCAGCTCGCGCTGGTGCGCGGCGCACGTACCGGTCTTGCGGCGCGGCTCGATCTTGGCCCGCTCCGAAAGGTAGCGGCGCAGCCGGTTCACTTCCTTGTAGTCGATCTGGACCGTCTTGTCGGCGCAGAACGCGCAGACCTTGCGACGCCGCCGATCGCGGTAGTAGTCGTCTCGCTTCTTGGATCGTGCCTGAGGCATGGGTCAGTCGTCTCCGTGGTGGTCAGAACGGGAGGTCGTCGAGGTCATCATCCATGCCCCCCCGAGGAGCGCCGGACGGGGCGCCGGACGCGACGGGCGCCGCGAACTGGCCGCCATCGCCTTCCTCGCGCGTGCGCTTCTCGAGGTTCACGACGCTGTCGGCAGTGATCTCGAGCGAGGTCCGCTTCTGGCCGTCACGGCCCTCGAACTCTCGGGTCTTGAAGCGGCCCTCGACGAACACACGGTTGCCCTTGCGCAGGTTCTCGGCCGCCCGCTCGGCGCGGTCGCCCCAGACGCTGACCCGGAACCAGTCGGTCTCCTCGACCCACTCCCCGGTCTGCTGGTTCTTCGTGCTCTGGTTGACCGCGACGTTGAACTGCGTCACGGGCCGGCCATTGGGGGTGTAGCGCATCTCGGGGTCGGCGCCCAGATTGCCGATGATCATCGCCTTGCAAAGTGCCATCGTCGTTCCTCAGTCGATCGCGGCCGGAGCCGCTTCGCTCTCGGATTCGTCGATCCGTTCCCGGTCGTCGTACTCCTCGTCCTCTTCCTCTGCGGACGGGAGATCCGTGTCTTCCTCGCCGGCCTCGTCGTCGGTGCCGTCCCGGCGAGCGGCCTTGACCGGCCGCTCGACGCGCGTCACGAGGTGGCGAAGGACCTCCTCAGTGATGAGCAGGCTCCGCTCGATCTCGACGATCGCCTCCGCCGGCGACTCGAACAGGACGATGTGGTACGAGCCCTCGCGATACCGGTCGATCTGGTACGCGAGGCGGCGGCGGCCCCACGGGGCGACCTTCACGATCTGGCCGCCGCCAGCCGAGACCTGACGGGTCGTCCGGTCGATGACGGCCTGGGCGCGGTCGTCTGCGACGTCGGGCCGCAGGACGAGCATGAGTTCGTATCGGCGCATGCGCCAGAACACTCCTTCCAGTGGGATCTGCCCCGCTGACGGCGATCGCCGGCGCGGAGCCGAAAGGAAACGCGGCGGAGTCTAGCACGATGCCCCTCGTCGGCTATCCTCTCCCGATCCGGGGGACGTGGGACAGCCATCACGCTGCGACAGGGGAGGCAGCTTGCCCGCCAGCACCATCCTGCTCTTCGATACCGACGCGGAATCGGCCGAGACGATCTCGTCCGTCCTGACAACCGCCGGCTACAGCGTCACGACGGTCGCCGACGCCGACGAGGGCTTCGCGAAGGTCGCCGACTACCAGCTCGCGATCATCGACGTCCTCGCCGGCGCGAAGACGCCGGTCGACCTTTGCCGCGAGATCCGTGGCGCGCCCGCGCTCGCCGCGATCCCGATCCTGTGCGTCGGCCAGTCCGACGACGTCGAGGACCGGATCCGCTTCCTTGAGGCCGGCGCCGACGATGTGATGGCCAGGCCATTCGACGCGCGCGAGCTCGAGGCCCGAGTCGAAGCGCTCCTGCTTCGCTTCCAGCGCTCGAAGGACCTCCAGGCGGTCGTCTCGGTCGACGGCGTCACGGTGACCCGCCAGCGTCGGACGGTCGCCATCCACAGCCCCCGGGGAGGCGTTGGGACGACGACGATCGCGACGAACGTCGCGATGGTCATGGCCCGCGAGAAGCCCGACCGCGTCGTGCTCGTCGATCTCCACCTCCAGTTCGGCCAGGTCGCGAACCACCTGAACCTCGAGGCGAAGCAGTCGCTCGCCGACGTCGCCCGCGACGACGCCGCGATGTCCGAGCCGGAGCTGCTGCGGACGTATGCCGCGCGGCACGATTCAGGGCTCCATGTGCTCGCCGCCCCGTCGTCGCCTGAGCACGCCGAGCTCGTGACAGCGGCGCACGTCGACAAGATCCTGACGACGCTCCTCGAGTCGTACGACCTCGTCGTCATCGACGCCGGCTCATGGCTCGACGAGCGGACGATGACCGCATTCGAGCACGCTGAATCGGTGATCTTCGCCGTGAGCCCCGAGATCGGCGCGCTCAAGGCGATCCAGGGCCTCCTCGAGTACCTGAACGAGGCCGGATCGATCGCGGCCAAGTCGTCGTTCGTGCTCAACAACCAGTTCGCGCGCGAGATCCTCAAGCTGCGCGACGTGGAGACGTCCCTCGGAATGAAGATCGCCACCGAGCTGCCGTACGACCCGTTCGTCTACCTCAAGGCCGTGAACGAGGGCATCCCCGTCGTCATCGGGGCGCCGAAGTCGCCCGCGGCCGAGCGCCTTGAGAAGCTCGCGACGGCGGCGTTCGGCGGCGACGGGTTCGTCGTCCCCGAGTCGAGCGATAAGAAGCGGTCGGGCCGCTTCGGCTTGCGCCGGCGCTGAGCGCGGCTTCGGCGTCCGCCGGGTCGCTGCCTGCCATTGCCTCTGTTCCGCTCACCGGGCGACGTCGGCGAGGCGCATTGCCCAATAGACGAGTGGCACGACGAGGAGCAGCGAATCGATCCGGTCGAGGATGCCGCCGAAGCCCGGCAGCCACGTCGCGGCGTCCTTGACCCCGGCCTCCCGCTTCACCGCCGACTCGAGGAGATCGCCCCAGAGAGAGCCGACGGCGACGAGCAGGACGAGGACCACGAACGCCAGCGGGCCGAACCATGGCATGAGGACCACGACGAACGGGAGCAGCCCGACGGCGGCGCCGAGGACGTTGCCGAGGACGCCCTCCCGGGTCTTGCTGGGCGACAGGCGCGGCGCGAGCTGGTGCCGGCCAAAGCGGCGGCCGACGACGAACGCGCCGACGTCGGAGCCGGCCGTCGCGACGGCGAGCGCCGCGAACAGGGTGACGCCGAGCTCGCCCCGCTCCCGCGCGAGCAGCACGGCATGGACGAGCAGGATGTCGATGAGGATGAGACCGACCGCCGCGGCGCCCAGGTCGCGGATAGCCCGTCCGGTGTCGGCCCGGACGACCGGCCACGCGATCCCCGCAAGGACGACGCCGCCGATCAGCCAGTCGGCCGAGTCGGTGCCCAGGACGGCGACCGACGCGACGATCACGACGCTCGCGACCTGCAGCGCGATGCGGTGGTGGAGCGGCAGGTCCATGAGGTGTGACCACTCGAGCAGCGCGATCGCGGCGACGACGCCGACGAAGACCGCGATGCCGAGGGTCCCGGCCCAGACCGCCGCGGCGAGGACGAGCGCCAGCGCCGCATAGCTCGCGCCCCGCGCGAAGACGGTCCGGCCCTCGATGCCGGGCCGCGGCAGCAAGCGGCGATAGGCGGCGAACAGCGCGCCGCTGCCGACCGCGAGGAAGGCGAGGCCGACGAGGATCGCCGCCGCGCCTGGGATGGGAGGCGGCATTCAGTCGAGTCGTCGAACCGCGACGATGACGCGTTCGACAGCAGTCAGCGCCGTGCCGACGAGCAAGAGCGCGCCGAACGGACCCCACGCCCTCGGGCTGACGAGGAACGCGAGCACCGCGAACGTCCCGATCAGCACCATCCGCCCCGGCTTCGACAGGATGCCCCGGTAGATCCGCTCGCCGCCGGCCGCCCGCGAGGCGAGACCCGCGTAGCTCGCGATGACGGCGCCAAGGGCTCCGAGCAGGACGAGCGAGGCGTTCGCCCCAGGCACGAACGCCACCGGGACCACGAATGCCAGGTCGGCGACCCGATCGCCGACTTCGTTGTAGAACTCGCCGCGGGCATGGGTCCGGCCGATCCGTCGGGCCAGCGCCCCGTCGAGGAGGTTCAGGACGAGTCGAAGGGCCGCCAGCAGCGGCACCGCGAGGAGGAGAACCGGCGCGACGGGCGAGGCGAGGATGCAGGCGCCGGCGAGGACACCGACGGGGACCGCCGCGAGCGTGACCGCGTCGGGGCTGACGCCGCGTCGTTCGAGGGCATGAAGGATTGGCTCGAGGCCGCCGACGACGCGGGCCTTCGACCGATACAGGTCCACTCGATCCCCTCAGGCGGGTCGGCTGCCGAGCTCGGCGTGGCGACCCGCCGGATTGTGGACTACGCGCTGGTCGCCGACGCCTCTGCGATGACGCCGAGGGAGACGCGGAACCCGGCCCGCCGTTGCAGCGACGGCAGCAGCGTCAGCTGCCCGATCGGCGGGTCGCCCGGGAACCAGCGGTTCCACTCCTCGTTGAACTGGTCGAACTCGGTCGCGTCACGAAGTGCCCAGTTCGCCCAGACGACCCTGTCGAGCGAGCTGCCGGCTGCCTCGAGCTGTGCCTTGAGATTGCCGAGGCACCGGCGCGTCTGGTCCTTGATCGCGCTGCTCGTGAGCTGGCCGGTCTCGGGGTCGACGGGCCCGACCGCCGACACGTAGACCATCCCACCGGCGACGACGGTACGGCCCTGTCCGACGCCCAGCAGCTGCGCGATGGAGGCAGCTGACGTGGCGTCGCCGGTGTTGAGCCGTGCCTTGAGCGAGCGATCCGGTTTCGCCGGATCCTCGGGCGGGATGCCGAACTCGCCGGGCGGCAGCGCGATGCCGTTCTTCTTGAACTGGGCCATGAACGTCGGCCGGATGCCGGTCGGCATCAGCTCGCCGATGATCTTGCCGTCGCGGAAGTCGGACTGCTGGAAGGCGAAGATGTCCTGGGTCAGGATCTCGTCGTCGTCGATTCCGTAGATCTCGGTGATGTTGACGACCTTGCGGGTGCCGTCCTTGAGCCGGGCGGTGTGGACGATCAGGTCGATCGCGGAGGCGATCTGCTCGCGGATCGCCCGCATCGGAAGGTCGTAGCCGGTCATCAGGATCATCGTTTCGAGACGCGACAGCATGTCTCGCGGGCTGTTGGCGTGGCCGGTCGACATCGATCCGTCCTGGCCGCTGTTCATGGCCTGGAGCATGTCGAGGGCCTCGCCCGAGCGGCACTCGCCGACGATCACCCGGTCGGGCCGCATGTGCATCGCGTTGCGAAGCAGATTCCGGATCGTGATCTCGCCTTCGCCCTCGAGGTTCGGCGGACGCGCCTCGAGCGTGATCACGTGCTCCTGGCGAAGCTGCAGCTCCGCCGCATCCTCGATCGTCACGATCCGCTCGTCGTTGGGAATGAACGACGACAGGACGTTCAGCGTGGTCGTCTTGCCGGATCCCGTACCGCCGGAGACGAAGAGGTTGAGGCGGGCCTCGATGCAGGCCTTCAGGAAGTCGAACATCTCCGGCGTGGCCGTCCCGAACCGGATCAGGTCGTCCACCGTGTACGGCCTCGCCGCGAACTTGCGGACGGTGATCACCGGACCGACCAGCGAGAGCGGCTCGATGATCGCGTTCACGCGCGACCCGTCCGGCAGTCGAGCGTCAACCCGCGGGCTCGATTCGTCGATCCGCCGGCCGAGCGGGGCGATGATCCGGTCGATCACGCGGAGCACGTGCTCGTCGTTGAGGAACACGCTGTCGATCCGCTCGATTCGGCCGCTGCGCTCGATGTAGATGTGGCTCGGGCCGTTGACCATCACCTCGGTGATCGTCTCGTCGTTGAGGAGCGGCTCGAGCGGCCCGAAGCCCGTGACGTCGTGGACCATCTCCTCGACGAGCCGGGCCCGCTCCTCCTTCGTGACAGCGAAGCCGTGGAGGTCGACGATCCGGTCGACGATGGCCTGGATCCGCGTCCGGATCTCCGCCTGCGGGATGTCGAGGAGCTGGTCGAAGGCGCTGACGATCTCGGTCTGGAGCCGGAGCCGGACCTCGCGCAGCAGCGCCTCGCGGGCCGGGTTCGTCGGCCCGGCCATGACGGGGACGACGGGCGGCGGTGGCGCAACCGGTTCGGCCTTCGCCGCCTCGGCGCTCTGCTGCTGCAGCTGTTGCGCTCGCTCCACCCGTTGCATCAACGACATGACGCCAGCTCCCCGTGTGCGATGACCGCGGTGCCGTGAATTCCGGCTCGATATTCCGTTCGTCGGGGTGGTGACGGTCCACTCCGCCGGTACCAGAGGATAGAGCACCCGTGACGATCGGCCGTTGCGCGGCGGCACCACGCGGCAACGCCCGTTGATCGCGCGCACTCGGACAATCCGTCGCAAACCGCCACGATCCTCCCCGGACCATCCACCACGTCGAACGCCGGATTTGTCGCTGTTGACGCTCCTGCTAGCGTGTTGAAACCGGTACCATGAAACCGGTTTCAGTCAATTGGAGGGCGCCCGTGGCGAGGAAGGCCGTCACGATTCGCGACGTCGCACGGCACGCCGGGGTGAGCGTCGCGACCGCGTCCCGAGTGCTGAACGACAAGGACGTCGTCAACGCGCAGACTCGCGAACGGATCCTCTCCGTCATGGACGAGCTGGGGTTCGCGCCCAGCCCCGCGGCACGACGCCTAAGCCTTGGGCGGACGCTCACGGTCGGCGTGGTGGTCTCCTTCCTGACTCGGCCCCAGGCCGCCGAGCGACTTCGCGGCGTCGACGCGGTCCTCACCGATAGCGAGTTCGACCTCGTCATCTACAACGTCGAATCTGTCCAGAAGCGCGATCACTACCTGGCAACTCTGGCTCACTCCCAACGGACCGACGGGCTCCTCGTGATGTCGCTTCCGCCGCGCGCGGAAGACGGGGTGGTCCTGATCCCGGGCCCGGTCCCCGTGGTCTTCATCGACGTCCACACGCCGGCCGTCGCCGACATGCCACGCGTGATCGGCGACGATGACGCCGGTGGAGCGCTCGCCGCGCTGCACCTTCTCGATCTCGGGCATCGCGAGATCGGCTTCATAGGCGACGCGGTCGAGGACCCCTTCGGGTTCACCTCGAGCCGGGACCGGGAACACGGCCTGACCCGGGAACTCGCGGCCGCGGGGATCGTGCTGCCGCCGGAGTGGATCGGCCACGGAGCGCATGGTCGCTACGAGGCGCGCGAGCTTGCCCGGCGGATGCTTCTCGCAGACGGGCGCCCCACGGCGATCTTCGCCGCCAGCGACACCCAGGCCCTGGGCGTGATCGCCGCGGCCCATGAGATCGGCCTGCGGGTCCCCGACGACCTGTCCGTCATCGGCTACGACGATGTCGAGGCAGCGGAGTACGTCGGGTTGACGACCGTCAGCCAAGGACTCTTCGAGTCGGGGCGCCTCGGTGCCCAGATTCTTCTCGCTGAGATCAACGATCCGTCAGAAGAGCCGCCGGTGACGCGGCTGTCGCCCGGGGTCGTGGTGAGAGCAACCACGGCGCCTCCGAAGGAGGGCCGTGGATGAGGAGTTCAGCCGACGGGCGACCCGCTGAAGGCATTGGAAACAGGAGGAGGCTTCATGGTCAGCATCGGGTTCCAGCGACGCGCCGAGGCGATCCTGCCGGTTGCGCGATTGATCACCGCGGCGGTCGCGACCGTCCTGGTCGTGGCATGCGCGGCCCCAGGCGCGGTGTCGACATCATCCCCGACCGTGGCGCCGACGCCGGCCGCATCCCCGAGCGGCCAATCGAGCGCGGCTCCGTCGGGAAGCGCGGCGGCGGCCGGCCCGAACTGCGGCACCGACCCCGTCGAGCTCAACGCCTACTTCGAGACGGGGTTCGACGTCCCGTTCAAGCTTTCCGAGGAGTTCACGAAGCAGTATCCCAACGTCACGTGGAAGATCAGCCAGGACCAGTTCACGAACCTGATGACCGCCACGCCGCGTCTGCTCTCGGGCGACAATCCGCCCGACCTGATCCGTCTGCCGTCGATGGTGTCGCTGGTCAAGGACGGCCTGCTGAAGAATCTCGACAGCTACGCCACGGCGTACGGCTGGGACAAGTTCCCGCCGGCCCAGCTCGCCCAGAATCGCGTCGCCGATGACGGTACGCGCGGCTCAGGCTCGCTCTACGCGGCGGGCCTCAACTACAGCCTGACGGGCGTCTTCTACAACAAGAAGCTCGCGGAGCAGATCGGGATGACCGCCTCGCCCACGACCGTCGCGGAGTTCGAGGACCTGCTAGCGAAGGCCAAGACCGCGGGCGTCCAGCCGATCATGGCGTGGAACGCGACAGCCAGCGGCGGCGGACTCGCCTTCCCGCTGCAGAACCTCATGGCTGCGTACGGACCCACCGAGCCGATCAACGACTGGATCTTCCAGAAGGCTGATGCGACGATCGACACGCCGACGAATCTCACCGCAGCTCAGCACCTCCAGCAGTGGGTCGAGGCCGGCTACTTCCCGAAGGACGTCAACGCTATCGAATACACCGACGCCCAGAGCCGCTTCGGCAAGGGCGAAGGCCTGTTCATGTTCAACGGGGATTGGCAGGACGCCGGATACGACAAAGATCTGGCCGGGAACGCAGGGTTCTTCGTCTTCCCACCGAGCGAGAGTGGCGGCAAGCTCGCCGCCATGTCGGCCCCGCTGACGTACGGGATCGCCGACAAGGCGAAGAACGCAGACTGCGCCGCCTTCTTCCTCAACTGGGTGGCGACGAATGAGAAGGCCCGCGAGATCGACGTCGCCGTTGGCGGCTCCAATCCCGGTGGCCCGCCCGATCTCCCGGTGCCGCAGGCCGCTGCGGGCTCCGTGATCAACGAGACGCTCAAGGCCGGGACCGGCGTCGCGAAGGACAACGGAGCGATGGACTTCATCGCCAACGCCACCGGCTCGATCTTCGCCCAGGGCTGGACGCCCGAGCTCCAGAAGATGGTCGGCGCCAAGCAGGACGCCGCGGGCCTGTTGAAGGCCGTTCAGGCCGAATACGAGAAAGAACTGAACCGGTGAGTCAGGCCGCCGACGGCGCCGGCCGTTCGCGGGCGATCTCGGGATCCCCCGCAGCGGCGGCCCATCGGCGGCAGCGTCGGCGGATCCCGTTCACTGCCGGGGTCCGCCGGCAAACGATCGTGGGCTGGCTGTTCGTGGCACCGGCCCTGGGGTTCTACGTCGTCTTCGTCCTTCAGCCGATGCTGCTGACCGTCCAGTACTCGCTATATCGCTGGGACGGTGTCGGTCCGGCGACGTGGGTCGGCGTCTCGAACTACATCACCGTGCTGACCGAGCCCAAGCTGCTTGAGACGCTATTCAACGCCTTCCGACTCGTGTTGTTCTTCAGCCTGGCGCCGGTGACGCTCGGGCTCGTGACCGCGAGCGTCATCTATCGGGTGGCGACGGGTCGGCTCGGCGAGGTCTCCAGAACTGTCCTGTTCCTGCCCCAGGTGATTCCGCTGGTCGCGGCGGGAATCATCTGGGGCCGGCTGCTGTCGCTGTCCGGGTTGATCAACCAAGGTCTTGCCGCGGTCGGCCTGGGCGACGTCTCTCGGGCCTGGCTGGGTGATTTCGATACCGCGCTGCCGGCCGTCGGTCTCATCGGGATCTGGGTGCTGCTCGGCTTCTGCACCGTGCTGCTTCTCACGGGTATGAGCAAGATCGATGCCGGATTGTACGAATCGGCTCGACTCGACGGCGCCGGCTGGTTTCAGGAGTTCCGAGCCATCACGGTGCCGAGCCTTCGATACGAGATCGGCGTCTGCGTGACCGTCACGATCATCGCCGCCCTCGCCGCGTTCGACATCGTGTACGTCTCGACCGGCGGCGGTCCCGGTAATGCAACAGCCGTTCCCGGGATCCAGATCTACATCCTGGCGTTCCTCGAGCGCCAGGTCGGGCTCGCGTCCGCGTTGGCGGTCGTTCTCGTCGTCCTCGTGCTCCTGATCATCCTGCCGATCCAGCGCCTCAGTCGCGGGGACGCTCAATGAGGGTCGCGCGTCGGGAGCTGTTCGCGGGCCGGGCACTACTAGGACTGTTGATCGCGGTCACGATCCTCCCGTTCCTGAGCATCTTCACGACCGCGCTCCACCCGTCAGGCAGTGTCCCGGCCGGACTGTCGTGGCCGTCGGACCCACAGTGGGGCAACTTCCTCGAAGCATTCCAGGTCGCCAGAATGGGCGCGCTGCTCGGGTCGAGCGTCTTCATCGTGCTGGCTGTCGTGCCGCTGTCGCTCGTCATCTCGACGATGGCGGGGTTCGCGATCGGACTGCTGCGGATCCCGGGGGCGCGTTTCCTGCTGCTGTTGTTCATCTTCGGCTTGACCCTCCCCTTCGAAGGGATCATCACCCCGCTCTACTTCCTGGCCCGGCAGATCGGGATCCTGAATACGCGAGTCGCGATCGTGCTGCCCCTCATCGGGCTGTTCATGCCGTTCGCCGTCTTCTGGATGCGCGCCCACTTCGCGAACATGCCGAGTGAGATCTCCGAGGCGGCGCGGGTCGACGGAGCGAGCACCTGGGATCTCTTCTGGCGCATCCACGTGCCGCTCGCGCGGGCCCCGATCGCCTCGCTCGGCATCCTCATGGCCGTATGGGCATGGAACCAGTTCCTGTTGGCGCTCGTGCTCGTCGAGGACCCGACCCAGCGAACGATGGCCGGCGCCCTCGGCGCCTTCCAGGGCCACTACGCCACGGACATCCCCCTGCTCTGCGCCGGGACCGTTCTCATCCTGCTACCGACGCTAATCGTGTTCATCGTCTTTCAGCGCCAGGTGATCGCCGCGCTGCTGCAGGGATCGGTGAAAGGCTGATGCCTGCACCGCGGATCGACGCTCGACCGCAGCTCCTTACGTACCCGGACTCGCTCGGCGGCGACCTCGGGACCCTCGCCGAGCTGCTCGACGGGCCGTTGTCCGGGCTCTTCCGCGGCGTCCATGTGCTGCCGCCGTTCCCTTCGTCCGGCGATCGCGGCTTCGCTCCGTTGACGTACGACCGGATCGATCCGCGATTCGGGAGCTGGTCGGACGTCGAGCGAATCGCCGCTGATCACGACGTGCTGCTCGACGTGATGATCAATCACATCTCGCGCGCCAGCCCAGAGTTCCTTGACTTCCAGCAAAACGGACGTGCTTCGGCGTCCGCTGACCTGTTTTTGACGCTCGACAAGGTGTGGCCGGGCGGCCTGCCACGCGACGAGGACGTCGCGCAGCTCTTCCTCCGGAAACCCGGCGGGCCGTTCTCGACGGTGACGATCGAGTCGACCGGCAAGCCGGAGCGGATCTGGACGACGTTCGGCACGGCCGAGTGGTCGGAGCAGGTCGACCTCGACGTATCGGCGCCGGCGACGCGAGAGCTGACCGCCGCGTGGCTCGGCTCGCTCGCCTCACACGGCGTCCGGATCGTCCGGCTCGACGCCGTCGGCTACGTCGTCAAGAAGCCCGGGACGACCTCGTTCATGGTCGAGCCAGAGATCTACGACTTCCTGGATTGGATCGCCGGTGTCGCAGCGACGATCGGCCTGCTGGTCCTGCCCGAGATCCACGATCTCTACGCAACGCACACGCGCCTTTCTCAACACGGCCACTGGACGTACGACTTCGTCCTGCCGGGCCTGGTCCTACAGGCATTCGCAACCGGCGACGCGAAGCGACTGGCAACGCATCTCGACGGATCGCCGGCCCGGCAGTTCACGACGCTCGATTGCCACGACGGCATCCCGGTGCGGCCCGATCTCGACGGCATCCTGACTGAATCCGAGATGCGCGATCTCGCGACGCGTGTTCAGGCCGGGGGTGGCAACGTGAACCGGATGCTGTCGCACAAGCCGGCGGACGGCGTCGACGTCCATCAGCTGAACTCCACCTACTACTCGGCGCTCTCGTGCGACGACGATCGATATGTCGCTGCCCGGGCGATCCAGCTCTTCGCGAAAGGCGTTCCGCAGGTCTACTACGTCGGGCTGCTTGCCGGCGAGAACGACGATGAAGCCGTCCGGCGCACGCTCGACGGCCGAGCGATCAACCGGCACGACTTCACCCTCGACGAGATCACGGCGGCGCTCCGCCGCCCGGTCGTGGAGCGCATTGTCGACCTCGTCCGGCTTCGCAATACCCACCCGGCATTCGAGGGCGACATGTGCGCCCAGACAACGACGGACGGCGTCATGCGCCTGGAATGGCAAGGATCTGGTGACCACCTTTATCTCGAGGTCGACTTCGCGGGCCGACGCGCGGCGATCATCGATGGCGCTGCACGGACACCCGTTGCGAACTGGCAAGCGTGACGAAGCGCTGGTGCCGGAGCCGAGATTTGAACTCGGACGGGGTTTCCCCCAGCGGATTTTAAGTCCGCCGCGTCTGCCTGTTCCGCCACTCCGGCCGGGCCGCATCGTATCCCGAGGCTTCGCGTCGAGCGTCTGGTGACGGGCCGCCAGAACGTCTTTCCCGTGACCGAACTTGCGATTCGCGGCCGCGACCGGCAGCATGCACGCGGCGGCGCCGTGCGGTGCCGCCGTCGGTGGCGGCGACGTAGAGCCGCCGCATCGGCGAGGTTCCCCCGACCATGGCCGTCACGTCCGTAACGGAGGCGCGACCGCGTCTCTCGCTGCGGAGCCGGCTGCTCAAGCGGTGGATCCCGTTCGCGCTCCTCCTCGTCGCGCTCGTCGCCGCGGCGGCCACGCTCGGCTGGCTCCTCGTCGACCGCGACGGCGGATCCGGCGACGACGCCCAGGCCGATCGTGAGGCGGTGATGGCCCAGACCGAGCAGTTCGTGCTCCGGCTGAACACCTACGGCCCCGACCAGCTCGACGACCAGGGCCATCTGACCGAGTACCGCGACCAGGTCACGGAGGTCATCACCGCGAAGTTCGCCAGCGACTTCGAGACGTCCGGGCTCCCGATCGCGGAGGAGACCGTGAAGACCGCCGGCTACGGCCGCAGCGCCAAGATCTTCGGCGTCGGCGTCGAGTCCATCGACGAGGACTCCGCCACGGTGATCGTCGCCGCCGGGATGACCGGCAGCTACCCCGACCCCAAGCACCCCGACGACGGCTCCCAGCGCGTCGACGCCGACGAGGACGTGCTCCGCTGGGAGGTCGACCTCGTGAAGACCGACGGGACGTGGCTGGTCGACGACTACGCACCGGTGACCGGGGAGGACGCGCAGTGAGCCCCAGCTGGTACGACGTCCTGGGCGTCCGCCCCGACGCCTCCTCCGACGAGATCCGCGCCGCCTGGCGCGACCGGATCGCCGACCTCGACCCCACCGACCGGCGCTTCGCCGTGCTCAACCAGGCCGCCGAGGTGCTGCTGGACCCCGCCCGCCGCGCCGGGTACGACGCGGAGCTCGCGGCCGCGGCCGTCGCGCCGGAGCCGGCCGCCGAGCCCGGAGCCGAGCCCCCAGCCCGCACGCGCAGCGGCGGCCGCACCATCCCAGGTTGGCTCCTGGCCGGCCTCGCCCTGGTCACCCTCGCGCTGGTCGCGGTCAC
>JBJMMH010000204.1:0-14969 GCA_045804885.1 Chloroflexota bacterium
GAAGTACGTCGCGAGCACGGGCACGTCGGCGCCTCCTCCGGTGGAGCTGGCCGGCGTGGCGGCCGGCGCCGGCTGGGCACCGGCGCGGGCTATTGTCGCACGGGCCCCTCGCCGGAAGGCGGGTCGGGAACGGCCGGGTCGCCCGCTGATTCCTGCCCGGTCGCCTCGTCGGCGGTCGCTTCGTCCTCGATCTGTCCGACAGTCCTCGTCGTGCTTCCGAGCGGCCGTCGGCGCGTCCGCCGATCGGCGGCGACAAGCCGCAGCAGGAAGATGATCGTCTGGCCGGCGACGAGGAGCAGGACGATGACCGCCGCCAGCAGGAAGACGCTGATCCACGTCGGCCACTTCCAGGCGACCGTCAGGGGCGTGAGCACGATCAGCACGGCGAGGACGACGACCTGGAACCTGAAGCAGCCGAGGCCCGGGCCGCGATCGGCGTCGAGCGGCTCGCCCTTGTACTCGATCGGCCGCCCCGACGGGGAAGTCACGAGGCGGAACTCTACGTGAGGCGCGCTCCTCGCGCCGTGCCCGACCGCTCCTCGCCCAACCGGTCCGGCAGCCCGGAACTCCGGGCTCCAAGTCCGCGGCCTCGACCGAACCGGGCGAGTACCGGTCTGGTGGCCCGGAACGAGCCGCCTGGACGCGCGCCGATGGCAACTGGCCGCCGGATTCCGGTCTCGCGGTCCGGCGCGGCGCCGACGACATGGCGCAGGCGGCTATCCTCCCGGGATGTCCGGTCCTTCTCGCCGGAGGGGTATCTCTAACCGATGGCCGTGAACGACGCCGACCGACGGACGGACCGCTTCGCCTGGCACCCCGAACCGGACCTCCTCGGCTTCGGCGATCGGGCCGCGCGTCCAGCCCTCGAGCGGCTCGGCCACGATGCGTGGGCCGCGGCGCTCGATTACCTCTACGACCACGCCTTCGTCCGGGCCATGGGCGAGCCCGCGGGCTATGCGGAGCTGCGGCGGATGTTCTTTGGCCCGAGCGGCCGCCCCGCTCCGGCACCCGACGAGCCGACAACGGCCGACGCCGTCCTGGACGAGTTCCGGACTCGGGTCGCGCCGCACCAGCTCAACGCCTACCACCCGCGTTCGCTGAGCTACTTCACGCCGCCGCCACTGGCCATGTCGGTCGTCGGCGAGATCCTCACCCAGGTCACCCAGCAGGGCGTCGACGTCTGGCATGCCGGGCCGCTGGCCACATTCGTGGAGGAGGAGGTCGTCCGCTGGCTGTGCGACCTCGTCGGCTATGACGACTCGAGCTTCGGCCTGCTGACCTCGGGCGGCGTCATGGCGAACTTCCTGGCGATGGCCCTCGTCCGTGACGTCCGGCTGGCCGCCGCTCGCGGCATGACGGCTCCGCCGCGCGGCGCCGCGCTCGAGGGCGCTCGCGTCTACACCTCCGACCAGACGCACTTCTCGATCGCCCGGGCGCTCGACGAGCTGGGCTTCCCGTCCGAGACGCTCGTTGTCCTGCCGACCGACGACCGATTCCGGCTCCACCCGGAGCCGGTTCGCGAAGCCATCGCGCGTGACAGAGCCGAGGGCCTCCTGCCGGTCGCGGTCTCCGCGGTCGCGGGCTCGACCAACACGGGATCCGTCGACATGATCGAGTCCCTCGGGACACTCGCCCGGGACGAAGACCTCTGGTTCCACGTCGACGCGGCGTACGGCGCGGCTGCCCGGCTCTCGGAGCGCGACGCTTGGCGCGTGCCGGCTCTCGGGCTCGCCGATTCCGTGACCGTCGACCCCCACAAGTGGTTCTTCCAGGCGTACGACATCGGCGGCCTCGTGATCCGCGACGGATCGCTCCTCCAACGGACGTTCGGCGCGAAGCAGCCTGAGTACTACCGCGGCGGCGAAGGCTCAGCCGCGGCGGCGTCCCAGGACGACCACGACGTCCCGGGCCAGCTGAACTTCTACAAGCTCGGCTTCGAGGGCACGCGCCGGTCGCGTGCGCTCAAGCTCTGGATGAGCTGGAAACATGTCGGGACACGTGGATTTGGCCGGCTCGTGGCGGACACGATCGACGTCGCCGAGCTGCTCGCCCGCCGCTGCGCCGAGGGCGACGACTTCGAAGCGCTTCCCCCGGAGCCCGAGCTATCGGTCGTGTGCTTCCGGCACCTGCCGGCCGGGATGTCGGGCGGCGCCACGCTCGACGACCACCAGGACCGGTTGCAGGCGGCGCTCGAGGCGGACGGCGACGGCTGGCTCTCGACGACGCGGCTCCGAGGCGCGACGTGGCTCCGGGCCGGGATCGTCAACCCTCACACCACCCCGGCCGACATCGACCGCCTCCTCTCTACACTGCGCCGCCTCGCCGCCGAGTTGCCGTGAGTTTCAGGCCGGTCGCCAGCGTTGCGATGGGCGCGCTAGTCGTCGGCTGCGGGAATTTCTTCCCCAACCCCAACAACGTCGCCCTCCCGTCCGGTTTCCGCAATTACGAGCTGGACTGCGGCGGGATCGCTCGCGGGCTCTGCGAGGCTCGGGCCGCGAAGCTCGTCGAGGAGAAGCGGCTCGAACAGCCGACCAACCGGGTCGTGAAGATCCGGCTCGACGACGATCGAGGCAGCTACTCGCTCACGTTCGCCGACGGCACGGAGGAGAGCCTGATCGTCGACTGAGACCCGTCAGGATTGGACGCCGAGCGTGTCCTCGAGGAACGCTCGGCGGTCGGCACGAATCTCGTCGAGTGCCATGTCGTGCTCCGCGTCGTACGCCTTGAGCTCCGTGCCCTCGGGTGCGGCCGCCTTCAACTCGAGCCCGGTCATCGGTGCGATGAAGAAGTCGCGACGCCCGAACTGGAGCAGGAGCCTGGCAGGCGCGACGCCGCCGATGTGCTCGATCGGATCGAGCGCGCGCATCGCCCGGAGGTAGTCGATCCGGTCCTCCGGGATGTCCCAGAACGGCAGGAACCAGTCGGCCCAGCGAGGGACCGCCGCCATGAGGACATAGGCGGCGGGCCGCCGGTCGACCGTGCCCAGGATGATCGCGTGCATCGCGCCGAAGTCGTGGCCCACGACGCCGATCCGCTCAGGGTCGACGCCCGGCCGCCGCGCCACGAGGTCGACACACCGGCGAAGCAGGCCGACGTCGCCCGCGATGCGATCCCGGTCGACGGCAGAGCCGGTGGGATCCGCCGTCCACGGGAACGTCAGCTGGGGCAGGACGGCCGAGCCGCCGTGCGCCCCGATCCACTCGACCGCCTCCGCGACGAACTCACTCCGATTGCCGTCGGGCGCGTGGGTGTCGAACCAGTGGGCGAAGACGAGCCCCGGGGCGGCCGTCCGGGCGTCGGCGACCATCGGCTCGACGACGTACGCCTCGATCGAACCATCGATCCGGGCGTCCCGGACGAGGACGCCACTGCGTTCTTCCGCGCCGACGATCTCGAGCGCCGGCGGTTCGTTCGGAGCCGGAGGCAGCGGCGGCATCCCGGGCGCAGTCACTGCGGCGTCGAGTCCGACTCCGTCTCGGGCATTGGTCGCTTCCGGCCGTCGAGGCGGTCATGGAGCCGGAACCACTCGCCGACGATCGGCAGGAACCACGGCCGACCCTCGTAGGGCGCGGGAACCAGCGGGAACTTCAGGCGGGAGAGGGCCGGCGCCGGATCACCCGACAGCCAACCGCCGACCGCGGTCCCGAGCCAGGTCATCATCGCGACGCCCGTGCCGCAGCAGCCCATCGCATACGTGATGCCGTCCATCCGGCCGACGTGCGGCATCCGATCGAACGTGAACCCGACGTTGCCGCCCCACGCGTAGTCGATCCCGTAGCCGGCGAGCTGCGGGTGGACTTCGAGCATGCCCTTATGGAGGATCCGCGCCGACCGATCGACGGTTGTCGGCAGGAACGAGGTCCGGCCGCCGAAGATCATCCGGCGGTCCTCGGACACGTGCCAGTAGTAGAGGAAGTTCTTCGTGTCGAAGAACGCCCGACCCTTCGGCGAGAGCTCCCGCGCCAGCTCCTCGGGGAGCGGCTCCGTCGCGATGATGTAGCTGCCGATCGGGATCATCCGGCGTCGAAGCGCCGGCACGACGCCGTCCGTGTAACCGTTCGTCCCGACCACGACGTCCTTCGCGATGATCGCCCCGCGGTCGGTCTCGACGACCTGTCGGCCGTCGGCCTGGCGGCGGATCGCGGTCGCCCGGACGCCCTCGTGGAGGTCGGCACCGGCAATCGCGGCCGCGTTCGCGAGGCCCGCGAAGTACTTCGCCGGGTGCAGCAATCCGGCCCGGGGAGCGGCCAGGCCGCCGTGATACGCGTCGCTGCCGATCTCCTGCCGAAGGTCAGCGCGCGGCACGAACGTCGACTCGACGCCGAAGGCAGCGAGGGTTCGGCCGGCCTCGATGAGGTCGTCGACATGCGAGGGCCCGTAGGCGAGGTCCAGCGAACCGCACTCCCGCCACTCGCACGCGATCGACTCGTCGGCGATCAGGCGCTTCACGAGGTCGTAGGCGTCGAGGGTGTCGCGGAAAAGCGCCTTGCCGGTCTCGTCGCCGTAGCGCTTGACGAGCTGGCGCGGCCCCCACTTGTAGCCGGGGTGGACGATCCCGCCGTTGCGCGTCGACCCGCCGAACCCCAACGTCTCGGCCTCGACGAGGGTCACCGACGCGCCGCGGCGGGCCAGCTCCCGGGCCGCCGTGATCCCGGTGTAGCCGCCGCCGACGACGACGACATCGGCCGAGTCCGGGATCGGCCCTCCCCGCCGGTCCGGCAGCTGAGGCATCGTCGCGTGCCAGTACGGCCGCCGCTCGAAATCGTCGTTGAGCGTCCCGTCGGTCACCCGCGCAGCGTAGCCGAGCCGCGGAACGCCCGGCTGCTGGCTCCGCGGTGAGGGGTCCACCGAAGCGAGATCGTCAGGCCGTCGCGTCCTCGAACGCGAGCCGGCCGCCGGCGACCGTCAGGAGCACCCGCCCGGGCAGCTCGCGGCCAACGAGCGGCGAATTCTTGCCGCGGGAACGAAGCCCATCCGCGGAGACGGTCCAGGCGTCGGACCGATCGAACACGACGAGATCCGCCGGCGCGCCTTCGACGAGGCCAATTGGCCGCCCGACCGCCGTCGAGCCAAGGACGCGCGCCGGACCGGTCGTCAGCGCCTCGATGGCGGACCGGAGCGTGATCAGCTCGGCGTCGACCGCGGCAAGAACGAGCCCGAGCGCGGTCTCGATGCCACTGATGCCGTTCCGGGCCGATCCGAACTCGACGTCCTTGTCGACTGCGGTGTGGGGCGCGTGGTCGGTTGCGATCGCGTCCGCCGTCCCGTCAAGGAGCGCCTCCCGGCAGGCGGCCGCATCGGCGGGCGTCCGGAGCGGTGGATTGACTCGGAGCGCCGTCGAATAGGGCGCGGCGACGATCGCCTGATCCGCCCACGGATCGCCGCTCGCCTCCCACGCCCAGCGCCGGGCGCCAGCGAGCCACTCGTCGGTGAGCGCGAGATGATGCGGCGTCACGTCACACGTGACCGGCAGGCCGGCCGCCTTCGCCCGCCGGACGAGCTCGAGGGCGCCGCCCGTGGACAGATGGGTCAGGTGCAGTCGGGCGCCCGGCACGTCGCGCGCGACATCGGCCAGGATCGCAAGGTCGCGTGCGACCGCGGCCTCCTCGGCTGCGGCCGGCCAGCCTTTCAGGCCGAGGACGGTCGCGACGAACCCCTGGTGGGCCTCGGCGCCGGCCGTCAGCGACGGATCCTCGGGGTGGTCCACGATCGGCAGCCCCAGCGCGCCGGCGTAGGCAAGCGCGTTCCCGAGCAACGGCCCCGACGACACGGGCGATCCGTCGTCGGAGAACCCGACGACACCGGCATCCGCCAACTCCCCGAGTGCCGCGAGCGTCTCGCCCGCGCGTCCGGCGGATACGCAGCCGTAGGCCAGCGCCCGGATCGGCGATCCGGCGGCGCCGGCGGCTGCCTGCACGCGCGCGAGCACTGACGGGTCGTCGAGCGCGGGCGTCGTGTTCGGCATGAGGCAGACCGTCGTGAAACCTCCGTGCGCGGCCGCGGCCAGGCCCGACGCGACCGTCTCGGCGTCCTCTCCGCCCGGTTCCCGGAAGTGGGCGTGGAGATCGACGAACCCGGGCGCCACGATCACGCCGCGGTCGTCGACGTCACCCGCTTCGTCCCCGTCGAGCCAGACGACCGACTCCAGCACACCGTCTTCGACGACGATCTCGCCGGGCCCCTCGCGCCCCGCCGCAGGGTCGACGAGCCACGCCCGCGAGATCTCGAGGTCGGCGACGACGTCGCCGATACCGACGTCAACCGGCAGCAGCGACTCGGCGACGGTCACGACGTCGCTCGCGCCCCGGCCAGCAGGTACAAGAGCGCCATCCGGACGGCGACGCCGTTCCGAACCTGCTCCTCGACGACCGACTGCGCGCCGGCAGCGACGTCGGGTGCGATCTCGACGCCCTCGTTCATCGGTCCCGGGTGCATCACCAACGCATCCGGCCGGGCGAAGGCGAGGCGCTCGCGCGTGAGCCCGTAGCGCGCCGCGTACTCGCGGAGCGACGGCAGCAGACCGGACTCCATCCGCTCCTTCTGGATGCGGAGAGCCATCACGACGTCGGCGTCCCCGAGCGCCTCTTCGACCGACGACGTGACGCGGAATCGCCGGCCGTCTGCCGCACCACGGAGTCCCCACGCGTCGAACCCGCGAAGGAGCGTCGATGGCCCGCAGAGCCAGAGATCGGCGCCCGCCGCGGTGAGCGCCCAGATGTTCGACCGCGCGACCCGCGAGTGGAGCACGTCGCCGAGGATCACGACCTTCCGGCCCTCGACGGAGCCACCCAGATGCGAGCGCATCGTGTACAGGTCGAGGAGCGCCTGCGTCGGATGGGCGTGCCAGCCGTCGCCGCCGTTGACGACGGACCCGCCGAACGTCTCCGCGGCGAGGTAGGGCGCGCCGGAGACGGCGTGACGCATCACCAGGATCTGCGCGCCGAGCGCCTCGAGGGTCCGAACCGTGTCGACGAGCGACTCGCCCTTGGCGACCGACGACGTGGCCGCCGCGACGTTGACGACGTCGGCGGAGAGGTTCTTCGCGGCGACCTCGAACGAGACCCGCGTCCGCGTCGACGCCTCGTAGAACAGGATCGTCACGTTGACGCCGCGCAGCGCGGGGACCTTCGCGATCGGCCGCGAGAGGACTTCGTGCATCGCGTCGGTCGTCCGCATGACGAGCTCGATCTCGGCGGCCGACACGGCGTCCACGTCGAGCAGGTGACGATGCGGCCAGCCGACCGGCTGCTCCCCCGGTGGCGAATCGACGGAGGGGACCTCGATCGCAGACGGCGCGTCCGGCTCCCGATCCGCCACCGTCATCCGACGGGTGCCACCGCTGGCTCGCTCTCGACGACGCGGTCGATGAGCACCGCGTCCTCGCCGTCGATCTCCTCGACGTGGACGCGGACCATCTCCTCGCGCGACGTCGGGACGTTCTTGCCGACGTGGTCGGCGCGGATCGGCAGCTCGCGGTGGCCGCGATCGACGAGGACGGCGAGCCGGATTGCCTGGGGCCGGCCGAAGTCGACCAGCGCGTCCATCGCCGCTCGGATCGTCCGGCCGGTGTAGAGCACGTCGTCGACGAGCACCACGGTCGCGCCGTTCAGATCGAAAGGCAGCTGAGTGCCCTTGACGACGGGCTGCTGGGCGACGAGCGATAGATCGTCACGGTAGAACGTGATGTCGAGCGCACCGACCGGGACCTGGACACCCTCGTTGTCGGCGATCGCGACGGCGATCCGGCGGGCCAGCGGCACGCCGCGTCGCTGGATGCCGACAAGTGCCAAACCGGACGTCCCCGCCTGCTTCTCGACGATCTCGTGGCTGATCCGGATCGCGGCCCTGCGGATCTCCTCCGCGGTCATGATGTGGCGGGCGGACATTGCTCCTTCCCGGCCTCTCGGGACCTGCTGTGCGGCCTCACCGGGCCGACTCGAAGGGACGATCGAAGGATACCCCAGCCGTGGCCGCGCCCGATCCGGCCGCATGCCCCACCATGAGCCGAACACCGACCCTCGGAGGCTCGCCCAGCCACATGCTGACCCTCGGATACAAGGCATCGGCCGAACAATTCGGCCCGCGCGATCTCCTGGCGTTCGCCATCCACGCGGAGCGCGCAGGCTTCGACAGCGTCTTCGTCAGCGACCACTTCCAGCCGTGGCGGGACACGGACGGCCACGCGCCCAACTGCCTCGTCTGGCTGGGCGCGCTCGCGATGCGGACCCAGCGGGTGACGATCGGGACGAGCGTCCTGACGCCATCGTTCCGGTATCACCCCGCAGTCGTCGCCCAGGCCTTCGCGACGCTGGCATCGCTCGCCGGCGGCGACCGCCGCGTGGTGCTCGGGGTCGGAACCGGGGAATCACTGAATGAGGTCCCGCTGGGTATCGAGTGGCCCGATCAGAAGGAGCGCTTCGCCCGGCTCAAGGAAGCGACCGAGCTGATCCGGAAGCTGTGGGACGAGAAGTTCGTCACGTTCGACGGCCAGTTCTACCGGACCCACAACGCGACCGTCTACGACCAGCCAGAGCGGCCGGTCGAGCTGTGGATTGCCGCGTCGGGCCCGGCGGCCGCGCGACTCGCGGGCCGCGTTGCCGAAGGCTTCATCTGCACCTCCGGCAAGGGGATGGAGCTCTACTCGGAGACATTGCTGCCGGCCCTCGCCGAGGGCGCCGCGAAGGCCGAGCGATCACCAGATCGCATCGAGAAGATGATCGAGGTGAAGGTCTCGTACGACTCGGATCGCAGGCGGGCGCTTCAGGACTGCGGGATCTGGGCCGCGCTGGCACTGCCGTCCGAGCAGAAGATGGGCGTCGACGACCCCCGCGAGATGGAGCGGCTGGCGGCCGAGCTGCCGCTCGAGACCGCCGCGATCCGGTGGCTGGTGTCGGACGACCCCGACGAGCACATCGAGCAGATCCGGCCCTACATCGAGCTCGGCTTCGACCACCTGGTGTTCCACGCTCCTGGAAACAACCAGTCGCGATTCATCAACGCGTATGCCCGCGACATCCTGCCGCGGATCCGCGAGCGTTGGGGATGATCGGCTAGTAGGCCGAGATCGTCACCGCGGTCGTGCCTGTCTTGCGAGAGGGCTAGCGGACCAGCAGGAAATCGCCCGGGGCGCTCTCGACCTTGCCGAAGTCGTCGCCATGCCAGGCGAGGATCAGGACGCGGCCCGCTTCCTTGCTCCCGTCGTCCGGAACGGCCCAGGCCAACCGGTTTCCGTTGATCGAGAACCCGGCCTGCGCCGGGGCATCGACGAGTGGAGGATTCGCGAGATCGATCGTGGCGTCGAACGGATCGACGACGTAGAGGCTGAGCTTTCCGATCGTCGGGTCGTCCTTGTCGGCGACCCAGACGGCGAGCCGCGTGCCGGTCTCGTCCCAGCGGGTGTCCCAGTCTCCGACCGGTCCGTCGACGATCGTGGTCTCGTGGCGAGCCGTGACCTGCTCACTGGCAGCCGGCGCGGTTGCCCGGGGAGTCGCGCCGGCCGACGTCGCGATGTCGCCCCAGCGACCGATCACGAGCCGTCCGTCGCCGGTTCGCCAGTCCGCGCCGTCGGGGGCCGTCGCGAGCGACCCGCTCCAGTACACCGCGCTCTCGCCCTTCGGGTCGACAGCCGGTCGCCAAACCGCCCCGGCAGCCGGCAACGGGATCGGGTCTGCGGCCGCGTTCCGGACGACGATCGCGCTCGCTTCGGCCGAGCCGTCAGCCGATGCCGCGACGCTGCTGCCGACGATGTCCTCGCCGACCCAGGAGCCGAACACGGACCGATGGTCCGTCGTCACGGCGCGGGCAGCGACGTCGCCGACGTTCCAGACGTAGATGTCGGGGCCGTCCGACCCGTCCGCGGGTTCGGCGGTGAACGCAAATGCGGAACCGTCGGGCGCATAGGCGGCGTTCGCGTCGAGGACGCGGAGGCCCTCGGCGATCTCGACCGTCTTCGCCGCGGCGAGACTCGGGCTGGCCGAGGACGGCTCCGGCGTCACAGGCGGCGTCGCGGTGGCGAGGCTCGGACTCTCGGGCGCCCCCGACGCCGTTTCCGCCGGCGACCCAGAAGGCTCGAACGAGGCGGCGATCGTCTCCGTCGCGGCGGGTGTCGGCGTTAGCTCGGGCGTATCGGTCGGCTCGGCCGTGCCACTCGGTTGTGGTCCTTGCGTGGGGACGAGCACGGCGAACACCTTGGAACCGTCGTCGGCGCTGCCGACGACGATGAGCGGCTGGCCGTCAGCGCCGAACACGGTCTCGGGACTCGCCAGCGGGCCGATCGGCTGGCTGTTCTCACGCGGCTTGCTCGACACGCAGTCGGGCGCCTCGCTGGGACAGACCTCGTCGACGCGCGTGCGCGTGATCCGGTAGGTCCCGTCGCGGGCGACGCTGAGGTACGCGACGTCCTGCGGACCGACAGCGAGGGGCGTCGGCGCGACGGCGGGGGGCGTCGCGGATCTAGCGGCGATCGCGGGCGGGGCGGTCGTGCCGGGCGCGGGCGTGGCGCCGCCGAAAGGCCACTGGGAGGAGGTCAGCGTCCCAACGGCGATCGCCACGACCAGCGCTCCGGCGAGGAGGGCAAGCGGTCGACGAGCGGATCTGCTTGTGCGGCGTCGAGCCCGACCGCCGGGTGCGCGCTCGATCGCGGCGGCGGTCCGGGCCCAGAGGTCGCGCGGCGGGAGCGGCTCGCGGTCACGCAGCGCCCGCAGCTCGTGACGCTGCGCGCTGTAGTCCGCGGCGACGGCTGCGCACCGAGCGCACGAGCCGAGATGGCCGTCCAACCATGCCGCCTCGGCGGGATCGAGCGGTCCGTCGAGCCGCTCCGCGGCCCGAGCGCGCGCGCGCGCATGGTCGCTGGCCCAGTCGTCCGATCGACCGCCGCGGCCGCCGTTGAGGCTCAACGCTCATCTCCCGATGTGGCGGCCATCCCCTGCTCTGACTCCGCCGCCCGCTCTGACGCGAGCGCCTGGCGAAGGCTCTCGCGAGCGCGGGTCAGGAGCGCGCGGGCGGCGACGTGGCTCACGCCGAGGACCGCCGCCAGCTCGAGGCCCGTGAGGTCGTGGAGCTCCGCAAGCAGCAGCGCGGCTCGCTGCCGCTCCGGGATCTTTTCGAGCGCCCGCTGAAGGTCGCCGGAGAGATGCGCGTCCATGACGAGGTGCTCCGCCGACGGGACGGCCCCGCGCGACTCGCCCGACCACGGGAAGAACCGGACGATCTTCTGACGCCGAAGATGGTCGAGCGCGACCCGGTGGGCGATCTGGTACAGCCACGCTCGCGCGTTCTCGGGCTTCTCCAGGCTGTCGTAGGCGCGGTACGCCTTGACGAAGGCGTCCTGCGTGAGGTCCGCGGCGAGCTCCGGGTCTCGGACCATCCGGACCAGGTATGCGTAGATCTCGCCGTGGTGCTTCCCGAACAGCTCCTCGACGAAGCCGCCGGCCGCGTCCTGGTCCCATGACCGGCTCACGGAAGGGCGGCCCACCAGCACCCGGCCGACGCCGAGTTCTCCGTTGAGGCCGCCGAGCATGGAACCTCCGCGATCGTGAGCATGACGGAGAGAGGCGAATGGGCTCGCGCGCTCTCAGGGCAAGGGACGAGATCGACTCGCGGTCTGTGACGCCGCCCCGCCCCCGGCGCACAGGCCATCAGCCAGTCGCCTCCTCTGGCTCGACCGTCGGCCGGCTCCGGCCCAGGAGCTCCTCCACCGCGTCCTCCGGCGACACGGGATTGACCGGCAGCCCGGTTCCCAGCTCGAGCCCGGCGATCTCGCGGAGCCGGGGGTGGATCTCCCAGTGCCAGTGATAGGTCGCGTCGACCTGCTCGCGGAGGGGGGCGGTGTGAAGGACGAGGTTGTACGGCGGACCATCGAGGCCCGCTGCGAGCCGTCCGAGGACCTGCCGCAGCGCCTCCGCGGTCGCCTTGACGTCCGCGTCGGCAACCCGGCCGAAGTCCGACTCGTGACTGCGGGGGACGATCCAGACCTCGAAGGGCGACCGCGAAGCGAACGGTGCGAACGCCACCGTGTCGTCGTCCTGCCAGACGAGCCGTTCCGGGCGTCGCGATTCGTCGCGGACGAGGCGGCACCACGGGCACTCGCCCTCGCGGATCACGAATCGCGCCGCGCCGCCGAGCTCCTCGGCGACCCGATGCGGGATCTGGGGCAGGTCGTACACGTCGAGGCAGAGGTGGTTCGTCCGGGCGCCGGCCTGCGCTCCCCAGTTCTGAACGAGCTGCAGGTGGTCGGTCTGGCCGGCCGACCTCGCGGCAGCGACGGCTTGGCGGCCCGACATCACGAGGCCCTCGATGATCTCGTTGCCGACTGCATGGAGAGCGCGATGCTCCTCCGGCGGCGCGACGATCGTCCGCCAGCTGCCACTCGCGCGCGCCTGCGAGAGCGCGACCTGTGCGAGCGTGCCTTCGAGCTCTCGCGACTCCTCGTCAGTTCCGACGACGTGGAACGCGAAGTCCTTGAGCATCCGCGTCCGGATCCCGGGACCGGCCGGCAGCCGGCAGTTCTGGCAGTCGCCGCCATCGTCGACCTCTGCGGCGGCGAGCGCGAACCGGTCCCGGTGGAAGGCCCGGTCGACGACTGTCGCGACCCACCACCCCGTGATCGGGTCCTTGCGAAGTTCGAACAGGCCGGCGGCCATGGCGTCAGGCCGTCGCGGCCATCGGCCGCGGTGACGCCCAGGCTATGCCAGCATCGAGCCGCGCCCCGAGCTCCGTCGCGAACGTGACCGCCGCTCGCTCGACGGCGGCTGCGCCGCGCGCCGCGTCATCGTCCCGGCCGCTCCGGCGCAGCTCGGCCGCGACCGATGTGGAAGCGAGACCGGGCACGCCGCACGGGTCGATCAGCTCGAAGTCCGCCAGCACCGGATCGACGTTCAGCGCGATCCCGTGGTAGCTCACACCGCGCTCGACCCGGATCCCGAGCGCGCCGATCTTCCGGGGCAGCGAGCCGTCCGCGTCGCACCAGCAGCCTGGATGCCCGTCGCGACGACCGGCGTCGATGTCGAAAGCCGCGCACGTCGCGACCATCGCTGCCTCGAGCGCGCGCACGAACGGCCTGAGCAGCAGATCCCGGTCGGCGAGCCTCAGGATGGGATACGCGACGAGCTGGCCGGGGCCGTGGTAAGTGACCTCGCCGCCGCGCTCGACGCGGACGACCTCGATGCCCCGCCGCGTGAGTTCTGCCGCATCTGCGAGCACGTGCCCCTCGTCGGCGTGGCGACCGAGCGTCAGGACCGGCGGATGCTCGAGGAGGAGCAGCTGGTCGCCGACGAGGCCGTCGGCCCGGAGGCCGGCGAGCCGCTTCTGGAGACCCCACGCCTCCCGGTACGGGACCGGCCCGAGCCATGTCGCCGCAATCGGGCCGGGACGCCCGGCGGCGTCTGCCGAGCGCTTCGGGATCGCGTCGATCTGCACGTTCGGACGATAGCAGGCGAGGCTCGACGGACCGTTCGCGACGCGTCGGGCGGTGTCGTTCGCGACGGACCGCGACGAGTATCCCTTGACAACGCGACATCGGATCATCCATGTTGTCGAACAGGCCGCTCCGTGTCCGCCTGCGCAGAAAACGGCGAGACCCGTGCGCGCGCTACCCGAATCTGCGTGTAGGAGGAGAAATCACATGCAGCAGTGGAGACGTGGGTTGCACCCGCGCCTCGGGCTTCTCGCGAGCGTCGTGCTCGTGGTCGGTGCCTGCGGGACCGCGGCATCGCCGAGCCCGAGCGCGAGCAGTGCGACCTCGGCAGCTCCATCGGCGCCGGGATCCCAGGCGGCGGAATCGGCGGCTCCGTTCCCGGAGGCTATGACGTATCCGGAGAGCGGTGACGCCCCGTGCGGCCAGACGGGCTACACCGGCACGATCAAGAAGATCACGGCGCTCGACCGCCTGACGGTCGAGTTCCAGATGTGCGCCCCGGATCCGGCGTTCCTGCCGAAGATTGCGTTCAGCGTGTTCGGCATCCAGGACGCCGACTATCTGAAGGCGCACGCCGCCGACAAGTCGATCCTCGAGCAGCCGAACGGCACCGGGCCGTACAAGCTCAAGCAGTGGGACAAGGGCAACCGGGTCGTCTTCGAAGCCAACGCCGATTACTGGGGCGATGCGCCGAAGACACCGAACCTCGAGTTCCGGTGGAGCGACCAGGCAGCCCAGCGCCTGCTCGAGCTGCAGGCCGGCAACATCGACGGCATGGACAACCCCGGCACCGACGACATCGACACCATCAAGGGTGACAGCAGCCTCGCGTTCTTCCCCCGCGAGGGCATGAACACGTTCTACCTCGGCTTCAACAACACCGTGAAGCCGTGGGACAGCGAGGACGTCCGCAAGGGCATCGCCCTCGGCATCGACCGCAAGCGGATCGTCGACAACTTCTATCCCGAAGGCTCCGAGGTCGCGACGCACTTCACGCCGTGCTCCGTGCCGTACGGTTGCGAAGGCGATGACTTCTACGACTTCGACGCGGCCCAGGGCAAGCAGCTCCTGACGAGCGCCGGGTTCGACTTCAGCAAGACCTACAAGCTCCAGTTCCGGGCGGCCGTCCGCGGCTACCTGCCGGATCCGCCGCAGATCGCGACCGAGATCCAGGGCCAGCTGAAGACCAACCTCGGCATCAACACGACGCTTGACCTTCAGGAATCCGGGGCGTTCCTCGATGCGAACGCGGCCGGCACGCTCGACGGCATCTTCATGCTGGGCTGGGGCGCCGACTATCCCGATCCCACCAACTTCCTCGACTACCACTTCGGCTCCGGGTCAGGCAAGAAGTTCGGTGCGCCGTTGCCGGACATCGCGGCCGCCCTCCAGAAGGGCGCCACGACCCTCGACGACGCGTCCCGCAAGGCCGCCTACACCGAGGCCAACAACCTGATCAAGCAGCACGTCCCCGCAGTCATCGTCGCCCACGGCGCATCGGGCACGGCCTTCAAGGCCGACGTCGAGGGCGCCCACTCGTCGCCCCTCGGCACCG
>JBJMMH010000205.1:0-13629 GCA_045804885.1 Chloroflexota bacterium
GAACAACCGAATACCGACAACTGAAGAACAACCGAATACGGACAACTGAAGAACAACCGAATACCGACAACTGAAGAACAACCGAATACGGACAACTGAAGAACAACCGAATACGGACAACTGAAGAACAACCGAATACGAATCACCAAATCCAACGACCGAGCGACGGTGTCCAACCGGAGTCGCCCGGTCGTTCGGTTGTGGGCGATGCCGCCCTCCGATGCCGTCCTCCGGAGAGCAGGTCAGGGCAGCGGAGTACACGCTGTAACCGTCCCGGGGCCGAGTACGTCAACGGTCGTAGGACAGGGACGGCGCGAGGCGATACCCATGAGATCGGGTCGGATCTACCGTCCGAGATGCAGCGGCCCGACTCATCGGGTTCCAGGGAAACGGAGAACAGCGCGATGGACAACCAGCAGGTTGAACGCCACGAGGCGGCCACCAGCGAGGCCCGTCGCGCGTGCCTCGTCCAGGGATGCACCTGCAAGGACGCCCGGATCGTGTCCCATCGCCGGGCCGCGTTCTTCTCCGCCCGGGCGAAGGACCACGGCGAGACCGCCAACCGCAGCGTCCCGCCCGATCCGGCGTGGAGCTTCCTCTTCTCACCGATTCCCGCCGCCTGATCCTGCGCCGCGACCGCGAACTACAAGCGAATACGGAACGGCGCGACGGCCGGCAGCCTCGGGGGGCAGCCGGCCGTCGATCTGTCTTCGGCATCCAGGGCACCCCGCAGAGGTACGTCATCCGTCGAAGGCGAAATACCCGCACCTGCCGATGCCGAGCCGCGCCGGCGGCCGGTACGGTCCATCCACAGACCTCGGAATCACCGCCCTACTCAAGGAGCGCCACCCGATGTATCGCGGATCCCGCCTCGCCGCCTCGTTCCTACTCTCCTTGACCGGCAGCGCCGCGACGGCGATCGGGCTCGGTGTCGCGCCGAAGGCTGTTGGCAACGCGTGGCTCCTCGCGCTTCTCGTCGTCGCCTTCGGCATCGCCCACTTCGCGGCGCTGGTCGGCATCGCCCGCGGCCGAGCGTGGGGGCGGACGCTCGCGGTGACGATCGCCCAGCTTGGCGGCGGCATCTCGTTCGCCGCGCTCGTCGCCATCGCGATGGGCGCGAACCCGTTCGTCGGGAGTGCGTTGCCGCCGGAGCAGGCGCTCGCCAACGGCGCGGGCCTCGTGGCGTGGTCGCTCGCGATGTACCTCCTGCTCGGCATCGCCGCGGGGCGCGTCCGGCTCGAGGGGTGGAGCCGGCGGTCAGCGTGGTGGCCCACGCCGCTCCTCCGCGTCGGAGCCTGACCCCTAGACTGGCCCGGGTGCGCGACGAGCCCTCCCTCTTCGATGCCGCGGGCGGGATGCCCTTCTTCGAGTCGCTGGTGGACCGGTTCTACGCCGGTGTCGCGTCCGACCCCGACCTCCTGGCCGTCTACCCCGAGCCCGACGACCTCTCGGGCGCGCGGCACCGCCTGACGCTGTTCCTGGCCCAGTACTGGGGCGGCCCGACGACGTACGACGCAGAGCGCGGGCACCCAAGGCTTCGGATGCGTCACGCGCCGTTCGCGATCGGTCCGTGGGAGCGCGACGCGTGGCTCCGTCATATGCGCGACGCGATCGCCTCGGCCGATCCGACGCCGGCCGTCGCGCAGCGTCTCCACCAGTATTTCGACATGTCGGCGGAGGCGATGCGGAACCGCGACTGACCTTCCCGGCCGGTAGACTGACCGCAGAGGAGCTGGGAGGCGGGCGTATCGATGGTGGTTGAGGAGCCGCATGCGGCGGAGGGCGCGGCCGAGGCTGGCGCCGCGGCTCGCGACGCGTCCACCACACAGGCCCCCGAGCGGGGCAAGACCGTGCACGGCGAGGCCGCCAATGCCGGCCACCGCGTCCTGGCACCCGACGATGCCGAAGTCGAGGCCTACCTCGAGGCAGCGCTAAACGCCCCGAGCCCCGATCGGACGAGCGGCGATCGCCCGGCAGAGCCTGACACGGTCATCGTCCTCGACTTCGGCAGTCAGTTCGCTCAGCTGATCGCGCGCCGCGTCCGCGAACTGAACGTCTATTCGGAGCTGCTGCCGCACGACACGCCCTGGTCGGAGATCCAGGCCCGCGCGCCCAAGGCCATCATCCTTTCCGGCGGCCCGAACTCCGTCTACGACGACGATGCGCCCCGGCCGGACCCATCTGTCTGGCGCGGCGACATTCCGGTTCTCGGCATCTGCTATGGCGCCCAGCTGATGGCCCACGAGCTCGGCGGCGACGTGCTGCCGACCTCGAAACGCGAGTACGGTCCGGCGACTGTCACGATCACGACGGACGACGGGCTCTTCACCGGGCTCGACCGCGATCAGCCGGTCTGGATGAGCCACGGCGACACGATCACCAAGCTGCCGCCCGGATTCCGCCCGACCGCCCAGACCGACTCGTCGCCGTTCGCGGGCCTCGTCGACGTCGACCGCAACCTCTACGGAATCCAGTTCCATCCGGAGGTCGCCCACACCCCGAAGGGCCGCGACGTGCTCCGGAACTTCGTCGTCGGGATCGCCCGCGCCGCGCCCACCTGGACCCCCGCCAACTTCATCGACCAGACGGTTGCCGGCATCCGCGGCCGCGTCGACGACGACGCCGGCCGGACGGGCTCCGACGGCCTCGTGATCTGCGCGCTGTCGGGCGGCGTCGATTCGGCGGTCGCCGCTGCGCTCGTCCATCGGGCCGTGGGCGACCGGCTGACGTGCATCTACGTCGACCACGGCCTCATGCGAAAGAAGGAATCCGAGCTGCTGCGCGAGACGTTCGCGGAGCACCTCGGGATGCGCCTCGTCATGGTCGACGCCCGGGAGCGATTCCTGCGCCGCCTGGCGGGCGTCGAGGACCCGGAGCAGAAGCGACGGATCATTGGCGATGAGTTCATCCGGGTCTTCGAGGAGGAGGCTGCGCGACTCGGCCGCATCGACTTCCTGACGCAGGGCACGCTCTACCCCGACGTGATCGAGAGTGCGACGGCCGAGACGAAGGCCGCCCAGAAGATCAAGACGCACCACAACGTCGGCGGGCTGCCGGCAGATCTCCGCTTCAAGCTGATCGAGCCGCTGCGCTACCTGTTCAAGGACGAGGTGCGCGCGGTCGGGTTGGAGCTCGGGCTGCCCCAGGCGATCGTCCTCCGCCAGCCGTTCCCCGGGCCAGGCCTCGCCATCCGGATCATCGGCGAGGTCACCGCCGATCGGCTCGACACCCTCCGCGAGGCCGACTGGATCGTCATCGATGAGATCAAGGCGGCCGGGCTATATCGGTCACTCTGGCAGTCGTTCGCGATCCTGACGCCTGTCCGGAGCGTCGGCGTCATGGGCGACGGTAGGACCTACGCGAACGTCGTCGCGATCCGTGCCGTCACGTCGGAGGACGGCATGACCGCCGACTGGGCGAAGTTGCCGTACGACGTGCTGGCGAAGATCAGCAGCCGGATCGTGAACGAGGTCCATGGCGTCACCCGAGTCGTCTACGACATCTCGTCGAAGCCACCGGCGACGATCGAGTGGGAGTAGTACGCGCCCCGGCGCCGCCGTGGATACCGCCACTCCCCGTGACCATCGGGGCATTCCGCGGGCCGACCGACGCGGTATCGTGTCGGCCATGCTGGACGACGCCATGAGGGAGGCATCGACCCCCGTGCCTCGGTGTATGTGGTGCTCGGCCGTCCTGCCCTCCGACACCGAGATCACCTGCCCAACCTGCGGCGCGACGCTGATCGGCGACGGCGCGGACCAGGTGCCGGGCGTCACTGCCATCGACGCCGTGGCGATCATCCGCGGCCGCGGCGACCCGCGACCACAGCGGCGGAGCCGGCTGATGTCGTGGATCTCCGGCGAATACCCCGACGAAGAGAAGCCGGCGCCACCCGGATCGCTCGCCCCGCCTTCGGCCGACGTCCGTCGCGAGATGCTCCGGCTCGAGCTCGAGGCGGAGGTTGCGAACCTCCAGGCGGAGGCCGGCGCGATCGCCGCCGAGCAGGCCGTCGAGGCCGTCGATGCGGGCGCGACGCCTGAAGCTGCGGCCGCCGACGCCGCCGCGGTCCTCGCGGTCGCGAACGAGGCCGTCGAGCACCCGTTCGAGATGGATCCGGCGGAGACCGCCGCGACGGCCGCTGCGACGGCGTCCGCCACGGTCCACGACGATGTCGTAACGACGGCGCCGGATATCCCCGCGGACGCCGACGCGACCGCTCCTGAATCGTCCACGGGCGAGACCACGCCCGCCGGCTGAAACGCCGCGACCGGGCTATCCTCCGGCCGGTGCCAGACCGTCTCCCCGCTCCGGGGCCGTCGTTCCTTCGCGAGCATGACGTCAGCGCGGGTGCCCGCCCGCTCCGCGCCGGCATGAGCCGCCCGACGACGACCGACGACGGCTGGTGGCTGGCAATCCTGTGGGTGGCGGACGATGCCGGCGTCGTGTCGTTCCGTGAACTCGCGCCGGCGGCCGGCCCGCCGCCCGACCCACCGCTCGCCCGCCTCGGCCCGGCCCTGGCCGGTTCACTCAGCGGCCTTATCCTCGAGGATGCCGGCCGGCTCTCGATCCGTGTCGCGACAGTCGTCCCTGCCGACGACCCGACGCGGCCGTGGCGTGTCCCGGCGGCGATCCGCGCGGCGTTCCGGTGGGAGCCGGCACGAGCGGCGACGCTCGGCGAGAACCAGCTCGCGGACGCCGTGCTGGCCGGCTTTCGACGGTCGATCGAGGGTCTCGGCCGCCCCTAGCGGGTCACCGCCGCTCTGTCTCTCGCCCCTCGGGTTATGCTCGCCGCGCCGTGCGAGACATGTTCGACGAGTTCCTTGACGAGCTGCGCCGACGCCAGGCGGGCGAGCCGCCGCGGGATGCGGACCCGGGCTCGAACCGTGGCGACGACGACGGCGACGGGGACGGCGGCGACGGCGGCAACGGCCGCGATGGAGGGCCGGGGGGCGGCGGTGATGGCGGCGACCGACGCCCGCCGCGACCGATCCGCCGGCGAGCCGGACAGGGCCCGAGCATGCGCCGCCAGGCCGGAACGATCGTCGGGATCCTCGTCGCGGCCTTGATCTTTCTCATGCTCGCGTTCGGCGTCGAGCTCTGGACGGACGCGATCTGGTACCGGAGCGTCGGCTACGACTCCGTGTTCTGGCGCCGGTTCTGGGTCCAGGTGGGGCTGTTCGTCCTCGGGACGCTGGTCGCGGCACTGGTCCTCCTCGCAAATCTCTGGCTCGCCGGGCGGCTGCTGCCGCCTGCCGACGGCGAGGGCGGCACGATCCGGACGTTGATCGACCGATTCAACGAGGCCGCCGAACGGAGCCAACAGCGCGGCGGCCTGCCGCCATGGGAGCAGACCCGCGCTCGCTCCAGGTCCATCGACGTCACGCCGATCGACATGCCGGACCCGACACCGCTGGGCCGGGGCGTGATCGCCGTGGTCGGCGTCCTGGTCGCGCTCGCCATCGGCGGCTCGATCGCGGCGAACTGGGAGACGATCCTCCTCTGGCTGAACGGGGTGTCGTACGACCCGGCTGGTGAGGGCAAGGTCGTCGACCCGGTATTCGGGAAGGACATCGGCTTCTTCCTGTTCGATCTGGGGTTCCTGCGATTCGTTCAGGCGACGACGATCGCCGTGATCGTCGCGTCGCTCGTGATTGCCGGTGCCCGGTACCTGGTCGGTGGCTTTGCCGGCAGCCGCGTCTTCAGCACGCCCGTCCGCGTCCATCTCGGTGCGCTGGCCGCGCTGCTCCTGATGGCGGTCGCGGTCGGCTACCAGCTCGACAAATTCGAGCTCGTCTACAGCACGCGCGGCGTCGCGACCGGTGTCAGCTACACCGACGCTCACGCCCAGTTCGTGGCCTACGACATCCTGACGGGCGTGTCGGCGATCGCCGCTGCGTTCCTCGTCGGCGGGGCCTTCACCCGGGTCATGTGGCCCCTCGGCTTGACCATCGTCGTCTGGTTCGTCGCCTCGATCGGGATCGGCCGGATCTACCCGGAGGTCGTCCAGCGGATCAGCGTCCAGCCCAACGAGCAGACCCTCGAATCGCCGTACATCAGCAACAACATCGCGATGACGCGGCTCGCATTCGGCCTGGGCGGTTGGGACGTTCGCGACTACCGCGGGGAGGCACCGCTCACGGAGGCGGCCATCCAACAGCACGCGAACACGTTCCTCAACGCGCGCCTCTGGGACTACCGACCGCTTGGTGACACGCTCGACCAGCTGCAGACCGTTCGCCAGTACTACGACTTCTACGACGTCGACACCGACCGCTACCCGATCGGCGATGTGCAGCGCCAGGTCATGCTGTCCGTTCGCGAGTTCAACACGACCCGCAATCCGAGCCCGACGTGGATCAACGACCACCTCTACTACACCCACGGGATCGGCGTCGCGATGGTTCCCGTCAACGAGGTCTCGGCCCAGGGCCAGCCGCGCCTGGTGATCCGCGATATGCCGCCCGTCTCATCATCGGGCGCGCCCGAGATCAAGGAGCCGCGCGTCTACTTCGGCGAGCTGCCCAGCCAGTACATCGTCGTCGACACCCGGCAGGACGAGTTCGACTACCCGCGCGGCGGCGAGGGGGCGGCAGGCGCCGACGTCACCACGAGCTGGAACGGAAAGAGCGGGATCGGGCTCGACACGACGCTGTCGCGGCTGCTGTTTGCGCTGCGCTTCCGCGACTTCAACCTGCTGATCAGCGACCAGATCACCAACCAGAGCCAGCTGCTCTTCCACCGAGCGCTGGACGACCGGCTGCCGCGAATCGCGCCGTTCCTGCTGTACGACAAGGACCCGTACGTCGTGATCAACGGCTCGGGCCGGCTGACCTACGTCCAGGACGCGTATACCGCGTCCGACCGCTTTCCGAACGCGCAGGGCTTCGAGCCCGGTGAGCTGGGCGCGACCGGCCTGGGCAGCGGTGCGATCAACTACCTCCGGAACAGCGTGAAGATCGTGATGGACGCCTACGACGGGTCGATGACCTTCTACGTCGCGGACCCGTCCGACCCGCTCATCCGGGCGTGGCAGGGCGTCTTCCCCGAGCTGTTCCGTTCGATGGCCGATTTCCCGCCGGATCTCCGGCCGCACCTCCGGGTGCCGGAGGAGCTGTTCAACGTGCAGACCCGGATGTACGGCCGGTATCACGTGACGAACCCGCTGACGTTCTACGGCGAGAACGACCTCTGGACGGTCCCGATCGGGCAGACGACCGACGAGAGCCTGCCGAGCGAGGCCTACTACGTGATCATGTCGCTGCCCGAGGAGGACAGCCCGGAGTTCCTGCTCCTCCAGCCGATGATCCCCCGCGAGCGGCCGAACATGATCGCGTGGGTCGCGGTCCGGATGGACGGCGATGCGTACGGCCAGACGCTCGTCTACCGCTTCCCGGCCGAGACGACGGTCTTCGGGCCGGCTCAGATCGAGGCGCAGATCTCGTCTGATCCGCTCATCAGCTCGCAGTTCACGCTCTGGAACCAGTCCGGCAGCAAGGTGATCCGGGGCAACCTGATCGTCGTACCCGTTGGCGATTCGTTGATCTACCTCCAGCCGGTGTACCTCCAGGCGACGAGCGCGAAGTTCCCGGCCTTCCAGAAGATCATCGTCGCCTCGCCGACCACCATCGTCTGGGGTGACACGCTCCGGGAGGCGCTCGACTCGCTGTTGCGGGATCAGGGTGCCGGGCCCGGTCCGTCGCCGAGCCCGGGCGGATCGCCGCCGCCATCGGCGGGCCCGACCGCGACCCCCGGCCCGACGTCGACGCCGGGCGCCGGCCCGACGCCGCCGGCCGATGACGTCGGCGCACTCATCGACTACGCCAACCGCCACTTCGAGCTCGCGCAGCAGGCGCTGCGCGACGGCGACTTCGCCCGCTACGGCGACGAGATCGAGCTCGTGAGCCAGGCGCTCAGCCAGCTCCAGCAACTTACGGGCGGGTCGCCCAGCCCTTCCACCGCTCCGTGACCCGGGGAGCGGCGTTCTTCGCCGCTGTCCTCGTGACCATCGGGCGCCCGACGTGGTGGGCGATGGCCCTCGCCGCGTTCCTGCTCCGGGGTGGAATCGTCATCGCCATCCTGCCGATCGTCACGCTGCCGAGCGCGCTCGCGCTCTCGAACGCCTTCGCGCCAATGCTCCTGCCGCTCGCGCTCGGCCGGATCGACCCGGCACTGATCGCCTGGCCTGCCGCGGTCGTCGTCGCGTTTCTAGCGTGGCTCGTCGGCGGCGGTCGGATCGCGGCCGGGATCGACGTCGCGTTCGTGGGCGAGGCGGCGGCAGCGGCGCTCGAGGAGGGCGTCGCGGGCGGCGACGAATCGGCGGCTGCAGACGGTGAGGAACGGCTCACGCGGGCGCGCCGTCGGGCAGGCGTCGCGCGCGCCTGGCGCATCCTCGCCGTCCGGCTGATCGCATGGCTGCCACTCGCGCTCGCCCTCGGCTTCGGGGTCGCCCAGATCGTCGAGGCCACGTACGTCGAGCTGACCCGGCCGGTTGACGTCGTCACGCCGATCGCGGTCCGGGTCGCGCGGGAGGTCGCCGGGGTCTTTGGCCTGATCCTCGTCACCTGGATCGTCGGCGAAGTCATGGGCGGCGTTGCGACACGAGGCATCGTCCTCGGCCGGGGCGCGCAAAGTCGGTCGCTCGCGGGGTCGCTCCGAACCGGTGCGAGCGGCCCGCTGTCCTGGCTGGTGCCGTGGCTCGCGACGAGCGCCGCGCTCGTCATTGTCTTCGGCTTCACGCTCGCGGCCGCGGCTGCCGCGTGGACCCGAGCCGTCGACGCCCTGTCGCGCCGTGCCATCGATCCGGTCGCCACCGGCACGACGCTGCTGCTGTTCGTCGGGCTGTGGCTGGCGGCGATGTTCCTCGGCGGTGTCGGACTTGCGGTACGTGGCGCCGCGCAGACTTTCGAGTACGTCCGTCGATCGCCAGCGGGGCGCCCGAATGCCGCCGACCAGGCCATATCGGCAGGCGACGCCCCCGGGACGTTCGGGGCACCCACGCGAAGCCGACCGGGGGATTGGTCCCGAGACGACGAGGGTGGCAGCCTGTAGCACCCCGGTCGACGAGACCGGCCGCTGTTGCGAGGTGATCGATGGCGACGAAGGTGGTCGTCTGCCCCGAGTGCGAGTCGCCGCTTCCGTCCGGCCGCTACTCCTGCTCGTCGTGCGGCGCCCTCCTCGCAGCGGTCGCGACCGAGGTCCGATCGTTCGCGCCGGCGCCGCCGGAGACGCCCCCGCTCGCGCCCATCGCCGTCGACCACGACTCGGCCGCTGCGGTGGGGGACGTCGAAGCGCTGGACGACGAGCTACCGCAGCCGACCTCCCGGGACGAGCCCGCCAACGCCGCCGCCTCATCCGATTGGCCGCACTGGGGCGACCCTGACGCGGAGGCGCACGCCCGGCCCGCGGCGGCCGCGGCGACGCTGCCGGATGGTCCTCGGCCGGCGCCGCCCGCGACAAGCTGGCCGGAGGCGCCGGCGTGGCCGGCTCGCCCGGCAGCCACGGACATCGTCGTCGCGACAGCCGCTCCGCAGGCGATCGTAGCCGCTCCAGTCATTGCGCCATCGTGGCCGGAGCAGCCGGCATGGCCGCCCGCCGTCGAGGTGCCGATGGCGCCCGAGCCGCTCGTGAGGACGCCGGCCGGCGCGTACCTCCCGCCGTCCGCGGTGCTCCCGCCGGGCGACGCGCTGCCCGTCAACGGGCGAAACCCCCATGGCAACGCTCCGGCGCCGGCCGCCGACGCGAAGCCGCGCAGGTCGCTCGCGGAACTGTTCGCCCTAGGCGAGGCCGACGGGCCCCTCGGTCTCCCGGTCGATGTCCCGGGCCGCACGATCGCGCTGGGCACGGCGCTCGCCGGGCTTGGCCTGCTCCTGCCGTGGGCCGCGATCGTCATCGGCAGCTCGTCGATGGGCAGCTTCCTCGACCAGTGGGGACTAGCGGCGCCCGGCCATCCCATCGTTCTCCTGCTGCTGGTCGCAGTCGGGGTCCTCGCCGTCGCCCATGAGCGGTGGCCGGTCCGCGTCAACATGGGGACCGCGGCGATCGTCCTGGGCTCCATCCTCTTGGGGCTCGTGTTCCCATATGTCATGGGGCCGTTTCAGGAGGCGGTCGGCGTATATGTCGCTGCAGCGGGCGCCATCATCATGATCGCTGGTGGGCTGCTCGCCAGGTCTGCGCCGCGTCACGTGGGCGGCGACGCGACCGTCTAGCGGGTCCGGGTCGCACGCGCGGCCCCTGCTACACTGCGCCGGACCCCGTGGGCTGCCGGGGCGCGGATGCAATCTGACCGGCCCGCACGATTCGGAGGCACGCACCAGGCGGCATGGACCAGATCTTCAACGAGATCGGCAGCGCCCTCGGCGGCTTCTTCGCAAGCGCGCCCGTCCAGTTCGTCCTCCAGGCGATCGCGATCTACCTCGTCGTTCTGTGGCTCGCCGGCGCGTACTGGGCATTCCGCGACATGCAGCACCGGACCGAGAACCCGATCCTGCCCTACGTCGCCGCTGCGTTCGTCATCGTCTTCACCCCGATCTTCTTTCCGCTCGCGATCTTCGTCTACAAGATCATCCGACCCCACGAGAAAATCGGCGAGGTCTACGAGCGGAACCTCGCCGAGGAGGCGCTGCTCGCCGAGGTCGAGGCGATCAAGAGCTGCCCGACCTGTGCTCGCCGGGTCAACGACGAGTGGATCATCTGCCCCACCTGCCGCACGCGGCTGAACCGCGTCTGCCCTAACTGCAGCCGCCTCGTGGGGCTCGACTGGTCGCTGTGCGCGTGGTGCGGCAAGGACTTCGAACGGCGCGATCTGGCTCCCGCTGCCGTCCCTCGGCCCGCCCCGATCACGCCGTTGCCGGATGTGCTCGATGAGACGGGTCGGATTGCGAAGACCGCCGCCGAGGGTGGAGGTTCCGCCCGCGGAGCGCGAGGTGCGACGCGGACCTCGATGGCCCGGCCGCCGTCGCCGCCGCGTCCCCCGCAGTCGCGTCCTTCGCAGGACATCCTCCCGGAGGGCTAGCGCCGCCGGATGAACCCGGACCCCCCGGGAGACGAGCCAGCGATCGACAACCCAACTGAACCGGGCGGCGAGGCGCCGCCGGTTCCGTGGCGTCCGGGCGCGTCGCTGTTCACGATCGAGGGCCGACCGGCACCGGCGCTGTTCGTCATCGCCTGGCTCGCGTCGTTGCTCGGGCTTGCGATCACGGTCGCCGGGGCGCTCGGTGGCTCGACCCTGCTCTTCTTCTTCGTCGGGCCTGGACTGCTCTCGCTCGGCTTCATCGCGGCGTGCGGCAACCAGGCGTTCGAGCGGCGGGCGCGCGGCGCGTCATATTCCGGTCCGTCGCCGTTCCTCGTCTTCGGGACGATCGTCGCGGTCTCGTACTTCGTCGGCTCGATCATCGGGTTCGGGCTCGACGTGTTCGTCGGCGAGCGGACCGTCGCCCCGCCGATGGCCCAGCTGATCCTCGGGCTGCTGACGGCCGTGATCTTCGTGGGCATCATCCGGTTGACCGTCGTCGGCACCGGTGGCCTGAGTTGGGCGGAGATGCGGATCCACGCGCCAGACAGCCGGACGCTCGAGGATCTCGGGAGGGGCGCGCTGCTCGCCGTCCCCGTCGTGTTGGCGACGGCGTTCGTTGGCGGCGTCCTGATCGCGATCTTCCGCGTCCAGCCGACCAGCCCGCTGCCACCGACGGGCACCGTGTCGGGGCTGCTGATCCAGCTCCTCGTCGGTGCAGTGATCGCGCCTGTCGCCGAGGAGATCGTGTTCCGGGGCTTCGCGATCACGGCCTGGGAGCGAGGGATCGGCCCGAGCCGGGCCATCCTTCGGTCCTCGCTGCTTTTCGCCCTGGCCCACGTCATCAACGTCGAGGGGTCGTCGCTCCCGGAGGCCGTCGGGTTGATCATCGTCGGCGCCGCCTCACGGCTGCCGGTCGCCTACGCGCTCGGCTGGGTCTTCGTGCGACGCCGCTCGATCTGGGCCTCGATCGGGCTCCACTCCGCCTTCAACGCGATCCTCCTGCTCCTCGGCAATCTCGCGATCAACGCCGCCGGCGGCTGACCCTGCCCGGTGGCCCGGCCGAGAAGCGACACGTAAGGCGCCGTTGAGCGCCCGGAGAGCGCCCGACGCTACGGTTCGTCGTGTCTCCGGGTCCGGATGGCGGGAGGAATCGGCGGGCTTCCGTCGTTCGGGCCCGGGGACTCCCCGTTCCGCCGCCTACAGGAGCCCGTCGATGGCGGACATCGGATCGACCAGACCGCTGCCGCGACGAGCGATCCACGAGATTCCGCCTGCCGAGCGACCCCGGGAGCGGCTGGCGGCTCGCGGCGCGGCCGGGCTGAGCGCCGCGGAGCTGATCGCGCTCGTGTGGGGCTCCGGCTCGCATGGCCGCTCCGCAGTCGACCTCGCCGACGACGCGCTCGGCCGGCACGACGGCCTGACGGGGCTCGCCCGGGCGACGGACGTCGAGCTCGAGTCGGTGCCTGGCGTTGGCGCGGCGAAGGCCGCTCAGCTGACGGCCGCGTTCGAGCTGGGCCGGCGGTTGCTCGCGGACTGGCCGTCAGCGCGCTGGACCGTGCGGTCACCGGGCGACGTCGCGGATCGCCTCGTGCTCCAGATGGGCCGCCTCGAGCGCGAGGAGCTGCGTGTCGTGCTGCTCAACACGAAGAACGTCGTCCTGCGGGTCCAGACCGTCTACCAGGGCAACGTCTCGTCGTCGCTCGTCCGCGTCGGCGAGCTGTTCCGCGATGCGGTCCGGCTCAACGCGACCGCGCTGATCCTCGTCCACAACCACCCCTCGGGCGACCCGACGCCGTCGCCGGACGATCTTCACCTCACGGCCGAGGCGCTCGCGGCCGGCCGCCTGCTCGACATCGACGTCCTCGACCATCTCGTCGTCGGCCACGACGCCTGGGTCTCGTTGCGCGACCGCGGCGTGGCCTTCGAGCGATCCGAGCGGCGGATCGGGTAAGGCCGCGCCGGGCGCGCGCGCCGTCCTCGGCAGCGCCATCATCCGGGCGATGGATCCTCGATTCCCGGACACGCCGCCGCTCGCGGATCGAGCGGCCGTGACGGCGCCCGATGGCTCGACAGTCGTACCCCTGCTTGCCACCGAGCGGGGCTCGATGGCCCGTTTCGAGCTCGATCCGGGCACGACCTCGAAGGCGGTGCGGCACCGGACCGTGGAGGAGATCTGGACGGTCGTCGCAGGCCGCGGGGAGATGTGGCGGCGAGCGGGCAGCCACGAATCCGTGATCGAGCTCGTGCCGGGGACCTGCCTCGCGATCGCGGTCGGGACGAGCTTCCAGTTCCGGAGCGCCGGACCCGAGCCCCTCGTCGTCATCGCCGTCACGATGCCGCCGTGGCCGGGCGACGACGAGGCGGAGCTCGTCGAGGGCTGCCCCGGCTGGTGAGGGGATGGCGGCGCCGGCGGCGCGCCCCGGTACCGCGGTCATCCAGCAATGCCAGTGCTGCGCGGTGGCTGCCCTTGCGACTCACTGGCGCTGTAGAGGCCGAATCGCGGTCGTCCAGCAACCGGGTGACTGGTTGACAGGGATTCCGGCCCCCCGCGCCAGCGGACGGCGGCGTTCAGCACAGCCATTGCTGGATGACTGAAGGCCGGGAGCCCCGGCGGGCGG
>JBJMMH010000206.1:0-8771 GCA_045804885.1 Chloroflexota bacterium
CGGATCGCATCGATCGCCCGGTGGTGGACGATCGAGAGCAGCCACGTCCGGACGCTGGCGCGGCCCTCGACGTAGCGGGCGGCGTTGCGCCATGCACCAAGGAACGCGTCCTGCACGACGTCCTCGGCGAGCGAGGCGTCGGCGGTGATCCGGAGAGCGATCGAGTAGGCCATCGTTCGGTATCGGTCGTAGAGATCCTGCAGCGCGTCAAGTTCGCCGTCCGAGACCCGGGCGAGCACGGCTCGATCGGCATCGTCGGTCGACGACGCGACACGTGCCGAGAGCCCGCCGTCCCGGTCGGTCATCCGATGATGCGCGGCGCGGCCCGTTCCGGTTCATCGGCCGCGTCGCCGCCGCCGATTCCGACGAGGCGGTCGACTGCCTGGCGGACCTCCTCCCAGGCGTGGTTCGGCGACGCTGTCGCGTCGACGACGATGAACCGCTCCGGCTCGCGGGCCGCCAGGTCGAGGAACCCGGCCCGGACGCGGCGGTGGAACTCGAGATCGAAGGACAGCTCGAACCGGGTCTGGTCGTCGGGCCCCTTTCGCCGCAGGCCGACCTCTGGCGGAAGATCGAGCAGGACGGTCAGGTCGGGCCGCAGGCCCGAGGTAGCGACGACCTCGAGCGCCCGGAGGTCGTCGATCGGCAGGCCCGCGCCGTAGCCCTGATAGGCGACGGTCGAGTCGGCGAAGCGGGCACAGACGACGGTCGTGCCGTCGCGCAACGCGGGCCGGATCACCTCTTCGACGAGCTGCCGGCGCGCGGCGTTGAAGAGCAGCGCGTCGGCGAGCGGGTCGTGGCCACGGCGCCCGGCGTCGTCGTGGCTGCCGGCGACCTCGAGCAGCAGGTCGCGGATCCGCTCGCCCAACGCGGTCCCGCCCGGCTCGCGCGTCCCGACGACGCCGACGCCCGCCTCCCGCAGATGCGCCTCGAGGCGCGCGGCGTGCGTCGTCTTGCCCGCGCCCTCGGGGCCCTCGATCGTGATGAACCAGCCCCGACCGGGTGCCTCGCCACTCGGTGTCACCGGCCGAGTGTAGCCGCCGGGCCCTCCTCGTCCCGGGGCCGTGTCCTGATCATCCGTCGCGGCCGCTACCGCGTACCCTCGTCGTCATGGGCCGACGCTTGTTCCCGCCGCTCGCCGCCGTCGCGATCGCACTCACGCTTTCTCCCGCGGTCCTCGTCGCTCCCGTCGCGGCCCATCCGCTCGGGAACTTCACGATCAACCACTTCGCGGGCATCACCGTCACGCCTCGTGAGGTGCGTCTCGACGTCGTCATCGACATGGCCGAGATCCCGACGTTCCAAGAACGCCGGCACATCGACACCGACGGTGACGGAACCGTCAGCGACGATGAGTCGGCTGCCGCCCGGGCGCCGGCCTGCGCCGAGCAGGCGACGAAGCTCACGCTCGCCGTCGCGGGGCGCGAGCTCCCGCTGACAAGGACGTCGGCGGGGATCAGCTTTCCTGCGGGACTTGGCGGCCTGTCGACGATGCGCCTCGAATGCGGCTACGCCGCCGCGCTCGATGCTCCGCTCGGCTCGAAGACTCCGATCGCGTTCGAGGACGACTCGTACGCCGAGCGCATCGGCTGGCGGGAGATCGTCGCGTCAGGCGACGGCGTTGCCCTCGAGGCGGGCGGCATCCCGGCGACGAGCGTCTCGCATCGCCTGACGAGCTATCCGACCGACCTCATCAGCCAACCCCTCGACGTCCGTGCCGCGACGCTGGTCGCGACGCCCGTTGGAGCCGCCGCCGCTTTGGGGGCGGGCGCCGTCGGTGGCGGGCAGATCGCCGCGCGGGATGCGGCTCCCGCCGGGACGCGATCCGGAGTGGTCCCGGGCGGGATCGGCGGAGCCGACGTGCCGTCGATCTTCCGAGAAGTCGACCTGACGCCCGTCGTTCTGCTGCTCTCGCTCGTGACGGCCTTCGCGCTGGGTGCCGGGCACGCGTTGACGCCGGGCCACGGCAAGACGCTCATGGCCGCCTACCTCGTCGGGACCCGGGGCCGGGCGGTGCACGCCGTCGGGCTGGGGCTGTCCGTGACCGTTTCCCACACGCTGGGAATCGTGGTGATCGCGGCGCTGGTGGTGGGCGCGCAGGGCCTCCTGCCACCCGAAGTTGTGGTCCGCGCCGCGCCGGCGATCGCCGCCGTGACGATCGCGGGGCTCGGCGGCTGGATGGTGCTCTCCGAGATTCGGAAACGGCGCCGGGCGTGGCGGACGGCGGCCGCGCATGCCGACGCCCATCACCTCGGCTCGGCGCACGAGCACGAGCACGACCACGACCTCGCGGACGCACCCGTCGAGCACGCGCACGGCGGTGTCGCCCACAGCCACATCCCGAGGGACGGCTCAACGCTCAGCTGGCGCGGCCTCTTCGCTCTCGGTCTCGCCGGCGGCCTGATCCCCTCGACGAGCGCCCTGTTCATCCTGCTCGGTTCGATCGTGGCCGGGAGACCGGCCTTCGGATTCTTCCTGGTCGTGATCTTCGGCCTCGGCATGGCGGCGGTGATGACCGCGATCGGGCTGACGATCGTGCTCGCGCGCGGTCGGCTGGATCGCGTGCCGTCGCGCTCCGGCGTCGGGCGTGCTGCGCGGCAGCTGCCGCTCGTCGCCGCAGTTGTCGTGCTGTCGTTCGGGGTCTACTTGTCGGTCCAGGCTTTCGCCGGCGCTCCTGTCCTCTGACCCTGTCCGCCTCGACCCGTTCATTCGATGAACCCAGGCGACGGTCGCGGGCACGCGGGTCACGCGACGAACGGATGCGCGACCGTGGCTTAGCGACGCCGACGCCTTGCGACCAGCCCGCTGCCTGCGGAGCCATTGCCAACCGCGATACGCACTTCGACCGATAGGGTCCCGCGGGACCCTCTGCTACCCTCGCCCTCCCGATGCGAGACCTCACCAACCGAGCCCTGGATACGGCCGCCCAACTCGGTGCGGAATACGCCGACGCGCGAGTCGTCCGGCGCCTCGACGAGTCGATCGCGATCAAGTCCGGTCGCGTTGAGGGCGTCGCCGCAGGCGAGTCCGAGGGGTTCGGCGTCCGGGTCCTCGTCGACGGCGCGTGGGGCTTCGCCAGCTCGAACCGGTTGACCACCGTGGAGGCGGACCGCGTCGCGGCCCACGCGATCCGGATCGCGAAGGCGAGCGCGACAGCGCTCCGCAACCGCGTCCGCCTGGACGACAGGCCAGCGGCCACCGGGACGTACGAGACCCCCATCGAGGAGGATCCGTTCGACGTGCCGCTCGAGCAGAAGATCCAGCTGCTGCTCGCCGCAGACGCCGCCGCCAGCCGGCCGAAGGGCGTGACGTTCACCGAGACGCGCTACGACGCGCGGCGCGAGTGGAAGACGTTTGCCGCGACGGATGGCAGCTACACCGATCAAACGCTGACGCACATCGGCGCCGGGGTCGAGGCGAACGCGATCGAGGGCGACGAGCACCAGCGCCGGAGCTATCCCGACGGCGATGGCGGCCCGTTCAGCGCGGCGGGTTTCGAGTACGTCCGCGGCCTCGATCTGGAGACGCGCGCCGGTCCCATCGCCGAGGAGGCCGTCGCGCTGCTGAGCGCGCCGCAGTGCCCGTCCGGCCGATTCACGATCATCCTCGACCCATCCCAGCTCTACATGCAGATCCACGAGAGTTGCGGCCATCCCAGCGAGCTCGACCGCGTCTACGGCACGGAGGCGAGCTACGCCGGAACGAGCTTCCTCACGACCGACAAACTCGACGACGGCTTCCGCTACGGCAGCGACCTGATCGACATCGTCGCGGACGCGACGGCTCCGGCCGGCATGGGCACGTTCGGCTGGGACGACGAGGGCGTCGCGGCGACGTCGGTCCCGATCGTCCGCGGCGGCATCTTCGTCGGCTACCTCAGCAGCCGGGAGACCGCGCCGAGGATCGGACGGCAGTCGGGTGGCGCGATGCGAGCCGACGGCTGGAACCGGATCCCGCTGATCAGGATGACGAACCTGAACCTGCTTCCGCAGCCGGGCATGAGCCTCGACGACATCGTCGCCGACACCGAGGACGGCTTCTACCTGGCTTCGAACCGATCGTGGTCGATCGACGACCGCCGCCTCAACTTCCAGTTCGCGACCGAGGTCGCCTACGAGGTAAAGGACGGCAAGAAGGGCCGGTTGTACAAGAACCCCACGTACACCGGAATCACGTACGAGTTCTGGCGATCGTGTGACGCCGTCGGCGACGAGTCGAGCTACGTCATGCTCGGCACGCCGAACTGCGGCAAGGGCGAGCCCGGTCAGGGGGCGAGCGTCGGCCATGCCTGCTCCGGCGCGCGATTCCGGAACGTCCAGATGGGCGTCGGCAAGTGGTGAGCACGTGAGCGCGGACGCCACGAACGGCCGGACGCCGGCCGACGTCCTCGGCCTCGCCGAGCGGGTCCTCGGCTTCGCCGAGAAGGAGTCACCGACCGAGGTCGAGGTCGTGGCGATGGCCGACGACGGCAGCCTGACCCGGTTCGCGAACAGCGAGATCCACCAGAACGTCGCCGAGTCGAACGTCCAGGTGAACCTGCGGTTCGTCGTCGGCAAGCGGGTCGGAGTCGCGTCGACGAACCGGTCGGACGAGGATGGCCTGCGGGCCCTGGCGGCGCGAGCGGCAGCGATCGCCCGCAACTCCGAGGAGCTCGAGGACTGGGGCGGCCTGCCCTCTCCCACCGCGATCGCCGAGGTGCCCGAGGGCTACGCCACCGGCACCGCCGACGCGACGCCCGAGATGCGGGCCGACGGCGTCCGCGCCGTGATCGCGGCGTGCGATGCAGCCGGCGTAACCGCGTACGGCTCGTTCACGACGGCGACCGAAACGCTCGGGATCGCAAACTCGCACGGCGTCCGGGCCGCGCAGCGCCGAACGGTCTCGCAACTGCTGACCGTGGCGATGGCGCCGGACGGCGGCTCCGGATATGCCGAGTCGGCGTCGGTCGACGTCTCGAGAATTGACGCTGCCGAGATCGGACGGCAGGCGGCGGAGAAGGCCAGGGCGACCGGCAATCCAATCGCGGTCGATCCGGGCGAGTGGCCGGTCGTCCTCGAGGAGTATGCGGTCGTGGACCTGCTCTCGATGCTCGGCTACATGGGCTTCAGCGCCCTCGCCGTCCAGGAGGAGCGATCATTCTCGGAACCGGGACGGCGCGTCGGCAGCGAGCTCGTCACGATCGTCGACGACGGCCACGACCCGGCCACCCTGCCGATGGCGTTCGACTACGAGGGCGTCGCCAAGGAACGCGTCTCGCTGATCGAGGCGGGCGTCTGCCGCGACGTCGTCTACGACACGCAGACCGCAGCCCGAGCGGGTCGAACCTCGACCGGCCATGGCCTCCCGGCACCGAACCCCTACGGGCCGTTCCCGCTCAATATGGCCATGGCGCCCGGGGATACGCCCCGCGACGAGCTCCTCTCAGGCATGGAGCGAGGCTTGCTCGTGACGCGATTCCACTACACGAACCCAGTCCATCCCAAGCTCGCGATCGTCACTGGCATGACTCGGGACGGCACGTTCTGGGTCGAGGACGGCCGGATCAAAGGGCCCGTGCGGAACCTTCGTTTCACGCAGAGCTACCTCGAGGCGCTGGCGGCAACGAGCGCTATCAGTCGCGACCGGCGAACGCTCCGGGGCGACTTCGGCGGCGTCCTCGTGCCGGCGATACGGGTCGACAGCTGGAATTTCACGGGCGCCACGGAGCACTGAAGCGGACGGGTGACGGCAGCGACGATCCAGCAGCGCCTCGCGCGACCGTTCGACGCGGCGGAGCTCCGCCGGATCAAACGCCTCTGGGTCCGTCACTCGATCGCCGAGGACCGCCGCGACATCGACGGGCTCATCGGGACGCTCGCCGCCGACTGTGTCTACGAGGTCGTCCCAACCGGCCAGCGCTGGGACGGCCACGCCGGGGCGAAGGCGTTCTATAGCGAGCTGTTCGGGGCGTTCCCGGACAACGCGTTCGCGCTGACGGACATCGTGATCGGACCCCAGGGCGTGATGGAGGTCGCGACGCTGACGGGCACGAACACCGGGCCGTGGGCGGGGGCGCCGGCCACGGGCCTGCCCGTCGCGCTCGAGGTCCTGATCCTGTTTCCGTGGGACCCCACCACGGGGCGGTTCTCCGGCGAGCGGATCTGGTTCGACCGCGGCGCCCTCGAGGGCTAGGAGGCTACCGGGACGGGGCCCACTTCGGAGCGGATCCGGCGCCCCACGAACAGCGCCGCGAGGGCGGGTAACGCGGCGGCGGCGGCGAGGAACGCGAGCAGCGTCAGCAGCATCAGCCGGATCGCGCCGAAGGCGTCGGTGACGAGGCCGTCGGCGAGGTCGTCGTGGAGCCCGTGCAGTTCCGTCGCCAGCGCGTTGAGGGACGCGACGTTCGTCCGGAGCCTGTCCGCGTCGGATGAGAGGTCCGACCCGAACGCGGCAAGCTGCTCGTCGAGAGGGTCGAGCGCCTCGGCGACCTGGCCGAATCGGTTGGCGAGGCCGCCCAGCGGGTTGGCGCCGAGGATCGAGATCGAGGCGGCAGTGTTCTGGAGGCCGTGGAGGCTTTCGACCGTCGTGGTGATCGCGGTCGCAACGCGGGAGATCATCGGATCCGCGGAGTCGAGCGTCGAGGACACGTCGTCGACCGTCGCCGCAGCATCGTCGAGGACCGCCGCGGTCCGGTCGAGGACGGTGACGAGTTGGGCGGCCTCCGTCTCGACGCGGTTCGAGACGCTGTTGAGGCGGGACGCGGCGAAGAGCAGCACGGCGATCCCGACGACTGCGAGCACGAGCCCCGCGATCCCGTAGTAGAAGAGTGCGTCACCGATTCGGCGCGTCGACGTACGCGTCAGCAGCCCCTCGCCGGGGGTGGGCGCCGGTATCGCGTTGACGTCCCGCCACGAAGGCGGCTGCGTCACCGCCAGCTGCTCCGGGCAGGATCCGGATAGAGGCGGACGCGGCGGAACGGCTCGCGACCGCGAGAGCGGGAGACGATGTTGGCTCGCTCGGCCATCTGGTGCTGGAGCCGGCGGATGTACGCGTTCTGTGGCGACAGCTCGACAGGCTCCGAGTTATTCAGGACGATCCCGATCGCGTCCTCCGTCTCTCGCATCGCGGCCTCGCGGGGGTCGATCTCGAGCGAGAAGATCGACGTCAGGCTCGACTGCATCTGGGGGACGGTGTTCGACTTCAGCACGTAGATGGGGAGGGCCCGCTCCTCGGCCTCGCGGAGCATCGGCGTCTTCTGCTTGTACTCGTTGCGAAGCGTCATGACGACGTCCGCATCGTCGACGTCGCGGGCGATGACGACCGGCAGCTGGAGGTCGCGGATCGCCTGCTCGAGGCGTTTGCGGCTGATGCCCTGGGGCAGGATCCGGAGCGTCGGCAGCGGCGCGCCGCCCGGTGTCAGCACCGCCTGGCCGAACTCGCCTTCCTCGATCCCGAGGGGAGCGTCTGCACCATCATCATCATCGTCGTCGTCGAGGTCGTCGGCGTTGACCGGGCCAGTGCCCTCGTCGGCCTTGAGCGCCGTGAGCGCCCGGCTGGCTTGATCGCGCCAGGCCTTCTGGCGTTCCAGCTCGCGCTGCTCGCGAGCCGGCGTGTCGACGGCCGTCCCGGCGCCCCGCTCGAGTGGTCCACGATCTGCGATCTCGCCCGCGACGAACGGGGCGTCTTCGGCGGCACCCGGCAACCGCGTGCTCAGTGGCGGGACCGCGAAGTGAGGCGCGGGCCCGTCGCTGCCAGCGTCTCCAGCACCCAGCGAGCCGCGCGGCGTCCCCTCCCGGGTCGGGCCGCCGCGTGTCTGGCGCCAGCCACCGCTCGCGCCCGGCCGGTACCCGCCTCGGAGCGAGCCGCCGCGGTCGGCCTCGCGATAGCCACCGCGATACGAGGCGTCGCCGCGCCAGCCGGGCTCCATCCGCCATGGCTGGCCGCTCCCGACCAGGCCGGCGAATCGCTCCGCGCCGATCTGCTCGCGCGGCGACGGGCGGGGCCGAGCCTGCGACCGGTGGACGCCCTCTTCGTCCCGCCAGCGCAGCTCCGGGGCGACCTGGTCGCCGCGCAGGAGCGAGTCGACGGTCTCGGCGACGTCGGCGTGGACCGTGACCCGCTCGCGGTCCTGGATCTCGATGATCACGTCGAACGTCGGCGGCGCCTTGCGCTCCAGAACGCTCTTCTGGGTCCGCCGCCGGCGGGCCTCCTCGTCGCCGAGCGTCACGCTCTGGATCCCGCCGATCAGGTCGCTGAGCGTCGGGTTCAGCATGAGGTTGTCGAGGTTGTTGCCGTGGGCCGTGCCGATCAGCTGGACGCCGCGCTCGGCGATCGTGCGGGCGGCCTGGGCCTCGAGCTCGGTGCCGATCTCGTCGATGACGATGACCTCGGGCATGTGGTTCTCGACCGCCTCGATCATCACCTCGTGCTGGAGGCTCGGCGTGCGGACCTGCATCCGGCGTGCCTTGCCGATCGCGGGGTGCGGGATGTCGCCGTCGCCCGCGATCTCGTTCGAGGTGTCGACCACGATGACGCGCTTGTCGATCTGGTCGGCGAGGACGCGGGCGGCCTCGCGGAGCATCGTGGTCTTGCCGATGCCGGGCCGGCCCATGATCAGGATCGACTTCCCGGTCTCGATGAAGTCCGCGATGATCTCGATGGTCCCGTAGACCGCGCGCCCGATCCGGCAGGTCAGGCCCACGACCTTCCCGTTGCGGTTGCGGATGGCACTGATCCGGTGCAGCGTCCGCTCGATGCCCGCGCGGTTGTCGTCGCCGAACGAGCCGATGTGC
>JBJMMH010000207.1:0-16385 GCA_045804885.1 Chloroflexota bacterium
CGGGGCGGCCCCGAGCGACACGACGCCGGTGAAATCGAGGACGAACGCCGCGATTGCGATAATCAGCCCGAGCGCGACGAGGCCGATCGCGATTCGCGACAGCGGCCGCCAGGTCGGCTCCGGCGGGACCTCGAACGAGACCTCGATCTCGCCGGCGAGTGCCGCACGGAGCTCCCGGATTCGCGTGTCGAGCCCCCGCAGTCGAGCCACGACCTGCTCGAGGACCGGCAACGGGTTCGGCGATGGATGGCTACCGTTTAGGGCGGTCAGCTCCTCCGAGACCTTGACCGCGGTCCGGTAGCGCTCGAACCGATCCTCCGCCGCGGCACGTTCCGCGGTCAGGCGCTCCGCCTGGCGGGCCTTCTCGAGCATCGCCCGGCGCTCGCCGAGGTCTGCCTCCGTGGCGGCCCGACGCTCCTTCGCCCCGGCGAGCGTGTCGCGGTCCCGCTCGAGCTGCGCCAACGCCTCGTCGCCTTGCTCGACGAAGCCGCGCTCGCGCTCGACGGTCTCCTCGAGGACCTTCAGGCGACCCGGGTTCTTCTGGCCTTGCGTCTTGAGGTCGTACAGGGCCTTCTCGAGCTTCCGCTTCGCCCGGGACGTGCCGCGGTCGGCGCCGCTGATCGACGCCTGGAGGCGGTCACGCAGCGCAGCCTCGTCTCGGTCGAGGTCGGCGAGCTCGTGATGCCGGATCGAGGCCGTCGATCGGAAGAACGCCTCGGTGGGGATTCCGGTCAGCTCGGCGAGTGCCTGGTCCGCCAGCGTGGGATCCGTGATGATCTGGCCGTCCAGCTCCAACCGGACGGTGCCGCGCTGGCCACGGAACGCCTTCTCGATCGAACCCGGCTTCGGACCGCTGCCGTTCTCGTCATCGTCGACCTCAAATTCGATCGCGATGATCGGGCGGGCATCCTCACCGGCATCCCATGATCGGAAGCCGTCCATCTCGACACCGCCCGCGGTCACCTTCCGCGTGAGCACCAACTCGAGCGCGCGCTGGATCGTCGTCTTCCCGGCCTCGTTGGGGCCGTGGACGATCGTCAGGCCGGGCGCAAGCGGGACCTCGAACTCACGATATCGCCGGAAGTCGCGGACGCTCAGCTTCGTGATCCTCACAGGCTGACCTCGTGGCCCGCGAGGAGGAGCCTCCCGAGCCGCAGGACGTCACGCAGCTCGGCCGCCTCGAGCGTGGTCGCGTCGCTGGGGTCCGCCTCGAGCTCCGCGATCCGGCCTTCGACGTTGCGAATGAACGCCCCGGAGATCGTGTCCGCCGACGGCAGCGCGCCGTCGCTGAGGGCCGGCATCGACTGGTCGCGGACGCGGAGCCGCAGGAACGAGCCCTTCAGCCGGCTCTCGACCTCGGCGATGTCGACGTCGAGCTCGTCCGGGCGAACACCGGTGAGGCGGGCCTCGAGGACGAGGTCCGGATCGGCCTTCGCCGCGAGCTTCTCGACGAGATCCGGCTGTCCGTTCAGGCGGGACGCGTCCACGTCGATGCGCTCGAACCGGGTCCTGCCGACGGTCCGCTCGTCGACCTTCACGGCGTGCTTTCCGGCGGACTCCTCGAGCGTCACGAGCAGGACCTTGCCCGCGCCGTCCTGGTCGACGGCGACTGGCTCCGGTGCGCCGGCGTAGGCGTACGTCGTCGTCCCGGCCTTGCCCTTCTGGGTCGAGTGCCAGTGGCCCAGAGCGAGGTAGTCGAGGCCGCTCGCCGCGATCTCCTCCTTCGTGACGACGACCTCGTCGTGCTCCGTCCGATCGGGGATCGCGAGCGCGCCGTGGACGACCCCGACGTGCCATGTCGTGCTCGATTCGGGGTGGCCGGCGGCGGCCGCCGTTACGCGGACGTCGCGGAGCGGGCTATATGGCGCCCGCTTCGACGGGAAGACCGCGGCGTGGACGGTCGCGTCGAGCGTCGCCAGGCGGACGGTCGGCCGATCCGGCGTGACGACGGTCACGAGATCGTCGTCCGGCGTGCTTCCGGCCATCGCCTTCAGGTCGTATGCCCGGTAGATCGACGCCCGGTCGTAGCAGTCGTGGGTGCCGGGGACGATCATGGTCCGGATCTTCGCGTTCGCGAGTCGGGCGAGCTCCGCCGCGACGCGTTCGACGGAGCGCCGTGGCTGGGTGTTCGAGTCGAACAGGTCGCCTGCAACGACGAACAGGTCGACCTTCTCTTCGATCGCGACGTCGACAGACGCCTTGAACGCGGCGAACTGGCGCTCACGCTGGGCCGTCGCGGCGTCTCCCAGGTCAGCGTGACGAGCGCCGAGATGGACGTCCGCGGTGTGGAGCAATCGGAGCATCCGGTTGCTGCTGGCCTCCTGTCCGATCGGGCTCGAATCGAGGCGAGGTGGCGGCCCAGCCGAAGCGACCCTCAGCGGCCCCGGTCTGGCGCGAGCGAGGCGCCCCCACGCCCTCGCTCGCCACCCCGAAATCTCGCTCCTCATTGTGACAGGTCCGGTGTCGCGATCGCCACTCGGGAGATCGCCTCGGCGCGCTGATCAATCTCGCCCGGTCCCGGCCTGCCGACAGTTGTAACGCCGCATTTTTCGGGGGGTTGTATCCTGCCCGGCACGAAACCGGTGCGCCCCAAAACAGGGACTCCACATCGGCACCTGGATAGCGCGGCGCCGGCCCTTCCCGACGCTCCTCGCAACGTCCCGTCCGCCGATGCCCATGTCCGTGGCGGCTCGGTGCGAAGCTCAGGAGAGGAAGACTGGTGACCTACGCTGATCGGACGATCACCTGCGTCGACTGCGGAGTGGAGTTCATTCATTCGGCCGCCGATCAGGAGTACTACGCACAGAAGGGGTTCTCGTCGGACCCGAAGCGGTGTGCAAGCTGCCGGGCGAGCCGCCGCGCCAGCCGCGAGGGCGGCTACGACGTCCGGGAGATCGGCGGGCCGCGTGGCTACGAGCGCGGTGACGACCGAGTCGCTCGCGAATACTTCGCGGTGATCTGCTCGTCCTGCGGAAACCAGGCGCAGGTCCCGTTCAAGCCACGCATGGACCGCCCCGTCTACTGCTCGGATTGCTTCCGGCAGGTCAAGCCGGACTGAACAGCCCGGGCAGTCGCCGCTGCCGGGCTTCGTCGGCCGATGGGAAGGATCGACCGACCGCGAAGAGAAGAAACGCTCCGTCCCAGTCGCCGGGGCGTTTCTATTTGTCCGGCAGCTAGAGCCTGAACACCTCGCCGGCTCGGAAGCGCTCGCGCCTGGTCCCGCGCCAGATCGTGACCCGCCGTCGCCCGTGGACCTGCCAGCCGCCATCTCTCCCGACGACAGCCGTCTCCTCGTCGATGCCGAGGACCGCACAGCCTCGCGGAGCCTGCATCACGACCAGTGTCGCCAGCGCCTCGGGAAAGGCGTCGTAGTGCGGCACCACGCTGGTGCCGGGGACCATCCCGAGGCCCTCGTGCCAGCGCAGCGGCCAGAAGAGCTTCCTGCCACCGCGAGTCGACCAGTGGCGTGCCGCGAGGATCATCGCCCCGGCCGAGCACCCCGCCAGCACGGCGCCGCGCTCGTGCGCCGTGACCAGCGCCCGGCCGACCGCGGTGCCGAACAGCGTGGCCGACAGGTAGGCGGGCTTGCCGCCCGATAGATAGACGAGGTCCGCCTCGCCGATCGCCTGCGCGTGGACCGCGTCATCTGCATCGGTCCGGTCGCGAACGAGGACGGGCTCGACCTCGGCGCCAAGACCCGAGAAGTGGGCTGAGCCCTGCGTCGCCCAGCGGTGGAAGACCTCCGGGCCGTCGGGCCACGACGCCGTCGGGAGGATCGCGACTCGCGGCCGCGGGCGGCCTGTTGCGGCGAGCAGAGCCGCGTCGAATTCGGCCATCGGGGGCAGGAACTCGCCCGACCCGACGAGGGCGACAGGACCCGGCATGGGCGAGAGCATAGCCTCGCCTGTGCCACACTGCCGGGATGACCCGGACCCAGCGATGGACGCTCGTGGCGGCCATCATCGGCTCCGGCGTCGTCTTCCTCGACGGGACCATCGTCAACCTCGCTTTGCGGTCGATCGGCCAGCTGCCGACGACGTTCCTCGGCGTCCTCGAGGGCCAGGCCTACATCGTCAGTGGCTACCTCGCGGTGCTCTCGGCGCTGCTGATCCTGTCGGGTGCGCTCGCTGACTTCTACGGTCGGCGGAAGATCTTCGCGATCGGCCTCGCCGGGTTCGGAATCGCGTCGCTCGCCTGCGGCCTGGCGCCGACTCTCGAGCTGTGCGTGTTGTTCCGGCTCCTCCAGGGGGCGGCCGGGGCTCTTCTCGTCCCGGGCGCCCTCTCGATCATCACTGCCACGTTCGAGGGACAGGCCCGGGCGAAGGCGTTCGGGACCTGGGCGGCGGCGACGTCGGCGCTCTCGCTGTTCGGCCAGCCGATCGGCGGGCTGCTCGTCGATCTGCTCTCGTGGCGCGTCGCGTTCCTCCTCAACGTGCCACTCGTCGCGATCGCGCTGTGGGCGACGATCCGGCACATGCCGGAGACGCGCGACGAGACAGCGTCAGGCTCGTTCGACTGGCTGGGCGCGTTCGTGGCCGCCGTCGCCATCGGCGGTCTGGCGTTCGGTGCGACGCGCGGCCAGCAGCACAACTGGCAGGACCCGCTCGCCTGGGCTGCGCTGAGCGTCGGGGCGATCGCCCTCGCGATCTTTCCCTTCCTCATGCGGCGGCCGCACCCGCTCGTCCCGCTGTCCCTCTTCCGCATCCGCGATTTCGCCGTGATCAACCTCTCGACGTTCCTGATCTACGCCGCGCTCTACGCGACCGGGTTCTACACCTCAGTCCTGCTCCAGGCGACGCTCGGCTACACCGCGACGGCGGCGGCGCTGACCGGGTTGCCCGCCGGGATCCTGCTCGTCGTGCTCTCGAGCAGGGTAGGAGCGGCGGCCGGGCGCATCGGCGCGAAGCCGTTCCTCGTGGTCGGCCCATTGATCATGGCGTTCGGGATGCTCTGGTGGGCCCGGATCCCGGCGACCAGCGAGCCATGGCAGGCATCGCTTGACGACCTGTCGACGCTCGTCCCGCCGGCATCCGTCTTCATCGACGTGCTGCCCGCGCTGGTGGTGTTCGGCGTGGGTATCTCGCTCGTCGTCGCTCCGCTGACGAGCACGCTGATGGGCTCGATCCCGAGTCGCAACGCGGGGCTCGGATCGGCGATCAACAACGCGTTGTCGCGGGTCGGGACGCCGCTGCTTGGCGCCGTCCTGTTCATCGCCGTGTCGGCGACCTTCTACGCCTCGCTCGGCTCGCAAGTGCCGGCCCTCGATACCGACGATCCCGCGGTCCGCTCGACCTTCCCGCCGCTCAACCAGCCGACGCAGGAGGTTCCGCCCGACCACGCGGAGGCGGCGAAGGCGGCGTCGGTCGATGCGTTCCACGTCGCGTCACTGGCAGCACTGATCCTGCTCCTCGGCGGGTCGGCGGCAAACTATTTCGGACTGGGGCGCGAGCGAAGCGATCGGCCGGCGAGCGTGGAACCATCGGGCGGCCGGGAGCCCGCCGACGAACGGTCCGGACAGCCGGCGGCACCTGCCGCATAAGGGTCGGAGGGCAACGGCGCGCGCCGCCCGGCGGTGGGTCGGGTGCGGAGAATCCCGGTTCCGGCGCCGCGAACCGGCGTGTATGCTCGTGGCGCCGCCGAGCAGGCGAGCACGCCGCCCGCCTCGAGCGCTCGGGACGCCGCGAACAGATCCGCGGCGAGGAATAGGGAGGATGTGGGTATGACGGGTCCCGGTCCCAGCGATCCAGCCGGTCAGCCTCCGCCACCGCCCGAGCCAGTGGTGCCGCCGCCGGACGCGGCCGCGACTGGGAGTGGCCCGTCGGCTGGCGACGGCGCTGGAGGCCAGTGGGGAGCGCAGGGCCAGGCACCGGATTGGGCCAAGCAGGCCCAGGGATGGCGGCCGGCCGAGGTCACCGCGGGTCCCGCCGCGGGCATCGCGTACGCCGACCTCACGAACCGGCTCATCGCGTACGTCATCGATGCGGTGATCCTCGTCGTCATCGGCATTGTCGTGAACCTCGTCCTCCTGACGACGTTCATTGCCACCCTCTTCACGACCGGCAGCGCCATCTTCCTGCTGCTGAGTGTCGCGGTCCTCGTCATCGATGTGCTGCTGGCCGGCATCTACTTCGTGTACACGTGGACGAACATGAAGGCGTCGCCCGGTCAGCGGATCCTGGGGATGATGACCGTGAGTGAGACCGACGGGTCGGCGCTCACGTTCAACCAGGCGCTCGCCCGGTTCGTGATCATGTTCGCGCCCGGGTATGTCGCGTCACTGGCCTCCAGCGTCATCGGCGGCGGCCTTGGGCTGCTCTTGTCGTTCGCGGGCCTCGCGTGGACGATCTACCTGATCTACACGACCGCCAACGATCCCAAGCGGCAGGGCTTCCACGACCATTACGCGCACTCGGTCGTCATCAAGCCGGCGGTGCCGGTCGCCTGACCTCGCTCCGCTCGAGCACGGAGGCCGCGCCGATCGGCGCGGCCTCATCGATTCCCGCCATATCCTCGTGGCGTGACCAGAACCCGCGATTGGGACGCCGGCTCGCTCCACGATGAGCCCACGAGATTCGAGCCGGGCGAGCCGTTCAAGGCATTCCTGCGGACGGTGATCCTCGGCGCGCACCTGGAGCGCCTGCCGGCGGCGGACCACGAGGCGTTCGTCGACGAGGTCGCCGGGCGGCTCCCGAACGCCGAGATCGACTACGTCCGGCTGAACGTCACCGCTCGACGCGGAACGGCGCGCCGTGGCCGGGAATGACGATGTCGACGGCGGCGAGGACGCGCTTCCGGTTCTCCTCAAGCAACTCCTGGCTCGAGGCGTACGGGTCGACGACCGGTGTCATGTCCGTCATCCACCAAAGGTGGGTCAACGCATGGGTGCCGTCCTCGGCCTCGACGATGAGGGTCGCGTCGACGTCGCTGTGTCCCGGCGTCAGCCAGAGCTGCGTGTCCGGCGCCAGCCGCCAGCCGTCGCCGCCGTGGTCGAGCCACAGATCGTCCTTGTAGCGTGCCCACGAATCGATCAGCCAGGCATTGGGGAACAGGGCTACGTTCAGCGTGTGGTCGGGGTGGTGGTGGCTTATGAAGACGTGGGTCACGTCCTCGGGCGCGACGCCGAGGCCCGCGAGCGGCTCGAGGATCAGCGACCGCGAGGCGACGAGCCCGGGATCCGCCACGATGAGCGCGTCGCCGTCGCGGATAAAGGTGACGCTGCTCCCGACGTTGTCGCCGCGGTTGTACCCGGAATGAAGCGGATGGACGGTCGCCATTCCGCGGATCGTAACCGTCACAGAGGTCGCGCCGTAGGGCCGCGTCTCACGCCTCGGGCTGGCTGACCGTGCAGCCGAAGGCGTATGCCAACGTGTCCGACGTGGAGACGCTAGCCGACCTCGTCCTGACCGGAGGCCATGTCCACACCGTGGATCCCGGTCGGCCACGCGCCGAGGCGGTCGCGGTCGCCGGCGACCGAATCGCCGCGGTCGGCTCGGCTGGCGAGATCGCGGCGTGGATCGGCCCGCGGACGCGCGTTGTCGACCTCGCCGGGCGGCTGCTGTTGCCGGGCTTCCAGGACGCCCACGTCCATCCCGTGTTCGGCGGGATGGACCTCAACGAGTGCGACGTCCGCGAGCACCGCGGCCGCGAGGCGGTCCTCGCGCGAATCCGGGAGTACGCGACGGCCCACCCGGACGCGGCCTGGATCATCGGCAGTGGCTGGTACATGCCGGACTTTCCCAACGGGACGCCCCGCCGCGAAGACCTCGATGCGGTCGTGCCGGATCGGCCGGCCTTCCTGCCCAACCGGGACGGCCACTCGGCGTGGGTCAACACACGCGCGCTCGAGCTCGCCGGCGTCGACCGGACCACGCCGGACCCGGCGGACGGCCGGATCGAGCGGGATCCCGATGGCACGCCGTCGGGGACGCTCCACGAGGGCGCCGGATCGCTCGTCGAGCGGCTGATCCCCGAGCACACGAGCGACGAGTGGCTCGAGGCGCTGAAGGCCGGCCAGGCCTATCTCCACGGCTTCGGCATCACCGCCTGGCAAGACGCCATCGTCACGCCCGACACGCTCGCGGTCTACCGCCGCGCCCTCGACGCCAGCCTGCTGACGGGGCGCGTCGAGGCGGCGCTGTGGTGGGAGCGAGAACGAGGCGGCGACCAGGTCGATGAATTCGTGGAGCGGTCGCGATCCGTGCCTTCCGGCGGCCGGCTGCGGGCGAACAGCGTGAAGTTGATGCTCGACGGTGTCGTCGAGACGTTCACGGCGTCGATGGTCGCCCCGTACCTCGACGCGGCCGGCTCGCCGACGACGAAGCGCGGCATCGACTTCATCGACCCTGAGGCTCTGCGCGAGCACGTGACACGGATCGACGCCGCGGGCCTCCAGCCGCACTTCCATGCCCTCGGTGACGGCGCCGTGAGAAGTGCCCTCGACGCAATCGAGGCGGCCCGTCGGGCGAACGGGATGACGGACACGCGTCCCCATCTCGCCCACATCCAGGTCGTCCACCCGGACGATCTGCCGCGATTCGCGTCGCTCGGGGCGATCGCGAACGCCCAGCCGCTCTGGGCGTGCCACGAGGACCAGATGGACACGCTCACGATCCCGTTCCTGGGCCCCGAGCGGACGACGTGGCAGTACCCGTTCGCGACGCTCCTGCGGTCCGGTGCCCGCTTGGCCATGGGCTCGGACTGGGCCGTTTCGACGCCCAACCCGCTCGAGGAGATCGAGGTCGCCGTCGAACGCACGGCTCCCGAGTCGCGCAACAGCGCGCCGCCGTTCCTCCCGGACGAGCGGCTCACGCTCGAGGAGGCGATCCACGGCTTCACGATGGGCACGGCCTACGTCAATCACCTTGACGATGTCACCGGCTCCATCACGGTCGGCAAGCTGGCCGACCTGGCAGTCGTGGACCGGGACCTGTTCGCGGCGGACGCGGAACCGCCGGCCGACGCCCGCGTGCTCGGGACGTTCGTCGGTGGCGCCGCGGTCTTCGAGGACCCGGCGCTGGGCTGATTCCCGCGCCCGCCGAATGCGCCTGCGCCGTCCCCCGCAAATGACGTAGGCAACTTCACGTCGCGAGTTAGTGGGGTCGGCGCGGGCTGCGGCGCATGATCCGGGTGCGATCCCGAGCTACGGGGTCCGGAAAGGAGAGACCCGAAATGCACAACCCCGCGATGATCCTCGCCACGGCCAAGATCAACGACCTGCACGCCGAAGCGGCCGCGCAGCGACTGGCGAAGAAGAACCGGAGCGCCCGTGGCTCGAGCCGCGGACGCCTCGCGGCTGCCGCGAGCAACGTGCGGTCCTTCCTCTCCGGCCCGATCGAGACCACCGTGGCCCTCCCGACCCTGACCGACTATCCCTTCCGGAGATGATCTCGGCTCCCATGTTCCCGCCCTCCCACGGACGCGCCCGCCGAACGGCGGGCGCTTTCGTTTTCCGTCTGGTGTCAGAGCACGAGATCGGCCGGGGTGTCGATGTCGCGAAGCGTGTCACCGGCCGGATCGAGACCCCGCCACTCCGCCTCGGGAATGCGCCGCGTGGGGAGGATCGCGAACAGAGCCCGCAGGCTGCGTTCCCCGTCGCCGAGCAGGCGCCGCGCTGCCTGGGTGGCGGCCCCGTTCCGGACCGCCGCGGGGAGCGGTCGCGCCTCGCCGTGGCGGACGAGTATCGCGGCGTCGGCCGAGCCCTCCGTCACGCCCAACGTCCGAAGCATCGCGGCCAGCACATCGACGGACAGCGTCGGCATATCGCCACCGGCGACGACGATCAGTGGCTCTCGGGCCGCTTCGAGGCCGGCGAGCAGCCCAACCAGCGGGCCGCCATAGGGCTCCGGGTCGACGGCGCGCCGGAGCGGGACACGGCCGTGCTCGGGAAGCGACCGTTCATCTCCGGGGGCGACGACGACGATCACCTCCGAGCTGACGGCGGCGACTGCGTCGACGGCCCGGGCAAGCATTGCTCGTCCGCCGACCTGGGCCGCGAGCTTGTCGGAGCCGAACCGCTTCGAGGCGCCTCCCGCAAGCACGATGCCGCTGACGCGATCGGGCTGCCAGCCGGCCTGGCCGACCGTCACCGCGCGACCTCGATCGCGGCGCGCGGTCCGGGCACGTGGCCGTCCGGCGTCCGCCGCAAGACTCCTCGGCGGCCGAGGTCCTCGAGGATCGCCATCACGTATTTGCGGCTCGTGCCGGTCGCGTCACGAAGCGTCGCGGGCGTCAGCGGTGCCGTCGACGCGAGCGCGAGGACCTTCTTCTCGAGAGTTCGATACGCGGCGGCGGAATACGCCAGATCGTCATCGATCAGCACGATCCGGCCGCTCGCCTGGAGGTCACGCACGGCGTCGGGGGGACAGCCGGCCTGGCCGGCCGCGGCGGTCAGCGGCGGCGGCGCGGGCACGTCGAGAAGCCGCTCCAGCCGCGCCATTGCGGCGACGACATCCGGCGTGGGGCCGGGTGCGGTGCGGGACGGGTCGCGGAGGCGGTCGCCCTCGGCGGCGACCCTGCCCGCCGCTGCCAGCCGCTCGATGCCGCCACTGACGAAGTTCGCCGCGGCGACCGCGTCGAGCGTCACGCGGCGCCGAAGCTCGCGGGCAATCTCGGTCCGGAGCAAGGCACGACTGGTGGCACCGTTCGCGGAATCGATGACGCTGCCGACGATGCGGTCCTCGAGCCACCCGTCGACGTCCGGCGCGAGTCGCGGCGTCGGCTGGGCCGCGACGCCGTGGAGATCGACCCTCGCCTCGAGCCACGCCTCGGTTCCGGGCGCCGCGGCGGCCAATTGAGCCAGTCGCTCCGGCGACGATCGGCGCCGCGATACCCCCCGAGGCGGCTCGGCATCTAGCACGCGGCCGCCTGCGAGCGTCGCGGCCGGGGACGGCCGGCGGAGGACAAGGCGATCGCCAGGGGCGACAGCGACGGCGCGGGCGAGGCGGAGGATCGCGACGGTCTCGCCTTCGGGCAGCGCCGCCGTGTCGCGACCACGGCGGCCGACCACGGCCTCGACGCGAGCCGTTCCGATGTGGGCGAGGACGCGGGACCCGTCTGCCGGCAGGTATCCGCGCGACGACGAGCCGAGCGTCGGCGCCAGGCGAAGCGCCACGAGGATCCGGTTCGACGCCTCGACCGACGGATCTGTCGTCAAGACGGTCCCCCGGCCGACCACGGCTGGCTCGACGCCCGCGAGATTGATCGCGGTTCGGCCGGGCTGAGCTCGGGCGACGTCGCGGCCGTGAACCTGCAGGCCGCGGATGCGGGCCGTCGCGCCGCCGGGGACCACCCGAAGCCTCGTGTTGACGTCGATCGGGCCGCCGCGGAGGGTCCCCGTGATGACCGTGCCGCGGCCGCGGATCGAGAACGAGCGATCGACGGCCAGCCTCGCTGCGCCCGCCGGCCCCCTCGTGGGATTCGCTGCGACTCGGTCGCGGAGCGCGACGAGCGCCTCCACGAGCCGGTCGAGGCCCTCGCCGCTCAAGCCGGAGGCGACGAGGACGGCGGCATCTCGGAGCGTCGTCCTCGCGAGGAGCAGCTCGACGGAGGCCGCGACGTCAGCCGCCCGATCGGACGTGACCGTATCGGCCTTCGTCACCACGGCGATCCCGTGGCTGATCCCCAGCCCGTCGAGGAGCTCCAGGTGCTCGAGCGTCTGTGCCCGAGGACCATCGTCGGCCGCCACGACCAGCATCGCGGCGTCGACCTCGCCCGCGCCGACCAGCATGTTGCCGACCAGCCGGTCGTGGCCGGGTACGTCGACGAAGTCGAGCTCGGTGCCGTCGTCGAGCCGGAGATGGGCGTAGCCGACATCGATCGTCATGCCCCGACGCCGCTCCTCGGGCAGGCGGTCCGCATCGATGCCGGTCAGCGCCCGGAGCAGCGTCGTCTTGCCGTGGTCGATGTGCCCGGCGGTCCCGACGACGACGCCCATCGCTCAGCCGATCGCGGCGCCGACGGCGGCGATCAGCTCGGAGTCGCGGTCGGGTTCGACGGTCCTGAGGTCGAGCACGACGCGGCCGGCGTGGATTCGGCCGATGACCGCCGGCTTGCCTCGGCGGAGCGCCGCCGCGAGGGCGTCCGGGCGCCGGGCTGCCGCGATCGCGATTCCAGCTGAGGGGAGCGTCTCGCCCGGGAGCGAGCCGCCGCCGACGGTGGCCTCCGTGTCGATGACCTCGGCGGCCTGGCCGACGGCTGCCGCCGCCCGCTGAGCCCGCTCCCTGAGTCCGTCGATGCCGGCACCGATCATTCGCCAGACGGGAATCTCGGCCTCCGCTCTGCCGGCGACGTAGAGGCCCAGCGTCGCCGCGACGGCGGCGAGGGTCACCTTGTCTGGTCGCGTCGCGCGGGCGAGGGGGTCCCGGCGCATCCTCGATACGAGGTCGACCCGGCCGACGATCAGGCCCGCCTGCGGTCCGCCGACGAGCTTGTCGCCGCTGAACGTCACGACATCGGAGCCGGCCGCCAGCCGCTCACTCGGCGTCGGCTCGTGGGCCAGCCCGAATCGCTCGGTTGCGAGGAGCGCCCCCGAACCGAGGTCGTCGATGATGATCGCGCCGTGCTCGTGCGCCACGCTCGCGAGCTCGCCGGCGTCGGGCGTTTCCGTGAAGCCCTCCTGACGGAAGTTCGACGGGTGGACGCGAAGCACGACGCGGGCCAGCCCGTCCTCGAGCGGCGCGGCGAAATCACTGACCCGTGTCCGGTTCGTCGTCCCGACCTCCACAAGGCGGGCGCCGGCCCGGCGAACGATCTCCGGGATGCGCACACCACCGCCGATCTCGACGAGCTCTCCGCGCGACACGGCCACGCCCCTGCCGCGCCCGGCGAGCCCGACGGCGAGGGCGAGTGCCGCGGCATTGTTGTTCGTGACGAGGGCGTCCTCGGCGCCGGTCAGCGCGATGAGATGGTCCTCGGCCTGCCGGAATCGGGCGCCCCGCCGGCCGGTCTCCTCGTCAAGCTCGAGCAAGAGGTAGCCATTGGCCGCGCCCGCGGCAGCCCGGAGCGCGACGGCCGGCCAGGGCGCTCGGCCGAGGTTCGTGTGAACGATGACGCCCGTCGCGTTGATGACTGGCTCCAACGGAACGCGAGCGAATGACGCGAGACGCGCGGCCACGTTGGCGGCGAGGCCGTCGACCGGCGTGGGCTCGCGGCCCGAATCGAGGCGCCGTCTCTCATCGTCGACGACGGCACGGGCGGCGGCTGTCAGTGCGACGGCGTCGACTTGGCCGTGGAGCCCGCGGCGGGCGACCGCGAGAACGGCGTCGACGCTCGGTGGCCTGGCTGGCGTCTGGGTCGACATGCTCCTCCGTTCGTGGCGGCATGGCGGGAGCGCATGGGAGTCGAACCCACCACGCCGCGGATGAACGCCGCGTCACCGGTTTTGAAGACCGGGGCCGGCACCGGCCGACCCGCACTCCCTCGGTGATTGTGTGCGATGGGTACCGGTTGCGCCTACGGCCGGCCGAGCTCCTCGATCTCGAGATTCCGGGTGTACCAACACGGCGACGCGTCGCCATGGGTCTCGATGACTCCCGTCGCCGACTTAGTTCGCTGCACGCGCGAGACGATGAGCGTGGCGGCGATGACGACGGCCAGGACGCCGACGATCGCGGATGTGCGGCGGGTCACGTCGCGAGTCGAGGCTCGCGGGCGGCGTTCCAGCCGATCGGGGCTCGGGCCGTATGATCGAGGGCGTGACCGCGCTACACACTCCGCCGATCCGCCTGACCGAGCTGACCGACTGCGGCGGGTGCGCGTCGAAGCTCGGGGCCGATCTGCTCACCGAAGCGCTCGCGGGGCTCGGAGCGCAGGCCGCGCCCGACGAGCTGATCGTCGGCCTCGCTCCGGCCGACGACGCCGCCGTGTATCGGATCTCGGACGAGCTCGCGATCATCGCGACGCTCGACTTCTTCCCGCCGCTCGTCGACGACCCCCGGACGTTCGGCGAGATCGCGGCCGCGAACGCGCTGAGCGACGTGTTCGCGATGGGTGGGCGTGTCCTCTTCGCGCTCTCAATCGCTGCGTTCCCCGAGGACCTGCCGCGCGACGCGCTGGCGGCGGTCTTCGACGGCGCGGCGTCCAAGGTCCGGGAGGCCGGTGGCACGCTCGCGGGCGGCCACACCATCCGCGATCCCGAGCCGAAATACGGTCTGGCCGTCATCGGCGCGGGCCATCCCGACAGGCTGCTGCGCAAGGGCGGCGCACAGCCCGGCGACTCGCTGATCATCACGAAGCGGCTGGGCACGGGCCTCCTCGTCAGCGGCAACCGCCAAGGTCGCGTGCGCGACGCCGACGTCGCCGGCGCCGTCGACCAGATGCGGGTCCTGAACGCGGCCGCCGGCGAGGTCCTCGTTCGCGACGGCATTGCCGGCGCGACGGACGTCACGGGGTTCGGGCTGCTGGGCCACGGGCTCGAGATGGCGCGAGCCTCGGGGACGCGGTTCGTGTTCGCCGCCGCGTCGCTGCCGGCTCTCCCGGGCGCGCTGGATCTCGCGCAAGCCGGCGTCGAGACGGGCGGCGCGGCTCACAACCGGCGATTCGTCGGGCCCCAGCTGACCGTCGACGACGACGTTCCGGAGACGCTTGTCACGCTCGCGCACGACCCACAGACATCCGGGGGCCTCCTCGCAGCCGTTCCGGCGCGGCAGGTCGAGGCGGTCGAGGCCGACCTCGATGCGGCGGGCGTCGAGAACTGGCGCATCGGCCGGGTGGAGGGCGACCGTGGGCCTGGCGTCGAGCTTCGCCGCGCCTGAGGTCGCGCCCCACGTCGTCGCGCTGATCCCGGGCTACAACGAGGGGCCCCGGATCGCGGCGGTCGTGCGCGCCGCTGCCGTTCACCTGCCGGTCATCGTCGTCGACGATGGGTCGGGCGACGACACCGCCGATCAAGCCCGCCGTGCGGGCGCGACCGTGATCGAGCAGCGCCCGAACGCGGGGAAGGGTGCGGCGCTCCGAGCCGGCTTCCGCCGCGCGGTCGACGAGGGCTACGACGCGGTCCTGACGCTCGACGCCGACGGCCAGCACGACGCGGCCGAGATCCCGCGCTTCCTCGAAGCGTTCGCCACGGATCCGCCGCCGGACCTCGTGATCGGTCGGCGCAACTTCCGGGCGATGCCACCGGTCCGGCGGTTGTCGAACGTCATCGGCGGGAAGGCGTTCTCGTGGGCGGTCGGCCGCGACATCCCCGATAACCAGTCGGGCTATCGGCTCGTCGGCCGCCGGATCCTGGAGGCGACGATCGATAGCGACGAGGCGGGATTCGAGTTCGAGGTCGAGATGATCACGACCTGCATCCGGCTCGGCGGAACGATCGTCTGGGTACCCGTCCGGACGATCTACGCAGGCGCGCCATCGTCCATCAAGCCGGTTGACCACCTCCGCAGCTTCATCCGGATCAGTCGCAAGGCCAGGCGCGACGTGCGGCTGCCGCACGAGGACGGATGATCGCCCTCGACGCCGCGGGGCCGTTTGACTCGGCGACGTTCGTCACCTTTCTTTCCGCCCGAGCCATTCCCGGCGTGGAGGTTGTCGAAGGCGGCCGATACCGCCGCTCCATTCGTGTCGACGGGGTTCCCGGGACGATCGAGATCCGCCCGACCGACTGCGGTGTCGAGGCGAAGGTGGATGGGCCGCATCTCGATGCAGCTATGGAGGCCCGCCTCCGGCGCTGGTTCGACCTCGACGCGGACGTCGAGACGATTGACCGGCACTTCGCCCGCGATCCTCTCCTTGGGCGGCTCGTCGCGGCGCGACCCGGCCTCCGTGTGCCCGGCGCCTGGGATCCGTTCGAGCTGGCCATTCGCGCGATCGTCGGCCAGCAGGTCTCGGTCGCGGGCGCTCGGACGATCGCCGGGCGGATCGTGGCGCGCGCGGGCGATCGGTTGCCATCGCCGTCAGGGAGCGTCGTCGCGCTGTTTCCGAGCCCCGGCCAACTCGCCGCAGCCGACCTCTCGGCGATCGGCATGCCGGGCGCTCGCGCCAGGGCGATCGTCGGGTTCGCGTCGGCGGTCGCGGCCGATCAAGGGCTCCTCGCCGCATCGGACGACCTCGGTGAGATCGTTCGTCGGCTGACGGCGCTCCCTGGTATCGGCGAGTGGACCGCCCAGTACGTGGCGCTCCGTGGGTTGAAGCACCCCGACGCGTTCCCCGCCTCGGACCTCGGCATCCTCCGCGCTCTCGCGGGCGCGGGCCGCCGCGCTACTCCCGCCGAGGCGATCGCGCGTGCCGAGGCGTGGCGCCCGTACCGTGCGTACGCCGCCCAACACCTATGGTCGGCCGACTCCGTCCTGGCCATGTTCCCCGCACAGGACGGTTAGGGCCTGGAGCTCGTCTAACCCCTGACGGGATCGCCAACTTCGGCACCGAGGGACCGTCCCGGCGTAGACTCG
>JBJMMH010000208.1:0-5868 GCA_045804885.1 Chloroflexota bacterium
CTCTTCGGCGAGATCCTCGTCGGCCTCGACCGGTCGGGTCACCTCCGGCGCCTTTCGGCGGGCGCAGGGCCGAGCGACCGTAACGCGCCCGTTCGCGACGTTCCGCCGCCGCCGGCGACGCCCACCGTCCCGGCCTCGCCCACCGGAGGTCCGGTCGCAGAGCTCGCCGACGGCGCGTCGGGTCCGCCGGTCATGACGCGTCGGGCCGTGGCGGTCGCCGACTCGGCTCCGGATCCGGTCGAGCGGCTCCTTGCGCTCATCCGCGACGAGCTCGCCCGCCCGGGCCAGCGACGCCTGACCGAGATCGAGCCCGGGCGCTGGTGGCTGGCGGATGCGGCCGACCGGGAAGCTGCGGCGCCGCCGCTCGCCGACCGCGTCGAATGGGCGGTGTTCAGCCTGTTGTCGACCGCCGGTCCGCTGCCGGAGACGGCGTTCTACGACCGCATCGCGACGCTGTTCACAGGGCACGACCTGCCCGACGAGACCCTCGTGTCGGCCTGCCTCGATAGCTACCGAAGCCTCGCCAGCACGCCAGACCATCTCGTTACTGGCGACGACCTCCTCCGCCGGAGCCAGGAGCACACCGACCTGCTCGCGACGATCGCCGATGCCGGCCACCGCCTCGGGCTGCGGGTGTGGATCGCCGAACGTGAACAGGGCCGCCGCTATGGGCACGGCCACCTCGGGGACGTCCTCGACGAGCGCGAGAAGGGTGCCTACCTGGGCACCATCGGCCGGGCGGTCGATGCGCTGTCGCAGGTCGATGCGATCTGGTACATCCGCGGCAAGCTCGGGATCATGTTCGAGGTCGAATGGACCGCGATGCTCGGCGAGCCGCTCCTTCGGCGGCACGCCCGCATCGGAACGGACGAGCGGTTCGTCCGGTTCCTCGTCGTCGCGCCCGAACGGACCGATCTCATCCGCCACAAGCTCGAGCGGTCGCCCCTCCTGCGGGCCGCGATCGAAGAGCACGGCTGGAACATCATCAAGTGGGATCACCTGCGCGCGTTCCTGGCGGCGGAGCGCCCCGACCTCAGCGACCTCGAGCCGTTCGTCGGTCTCGACCCCGTCGTCGAGCGCGGCGGCGAGCAGATGCCGCTGTTCGGCGGCTGAACGCCGCGGCCGCTACCCTAGCGGCCCATGCCGGCCGCGGCTTGCGCGGCCGCCGCGCGGGCCGCGGCCGAACCCCCCTGTACTGAGAGGCCTTCGCGCGTGACCAATCAGACATCCCCCGTCAACGAGCTGGCCGACCGGCTGTGGGAGGGGATCCTCGAGCTCAATCCGACCACGGCGACGTTCTACGGCGACACCCGCTACGCGGACCGGCTCGAGGACCCGTCACCCGAGGGCCGCGCCCGGGCACGAGCGCTGATGGAGCGCACGGCCGCGGAGGCGGCCGACATCCCGGTCGACGGGCTGTCGACCGAGGAGCGGATCACCCGGGACATGCTCCAGGTCATCGGGGAGCTGTCGGTCGAGGAGGACGACCAGGGGCTGTACCAGCTCCGGGTCGTCGACCAGATGGGCGGACCGCAGCAGCTGATGCCGCAACTTACGGCATTCCAGCCCGTCGACACGCCCGAGGGGCTCGACGCCTTCATCGCCCGATTGCACGCCTATCCGACCTTCATGGCCGCCAACGCGAACATCCTCCGCGAGGCGCTCAGCACCGGGCTCACCGCCCCGTCGATCGTCACCGAGCGTGTCATCGCCCAGCTCGAGCGGATGCTCGCCATCCCGATCGATTCGGCCATCATCCCGAGCAGCGTCCAGGGTGCCTCTGACGTGGACCGCGAACGGATCCGGGACGTCGTCCGCGATGTCGTCTATCCGGCGGATGCGGCGTTCCTCGAGACGCTCCGCGGCGAGTACCGCCACGCCAGTCGCGAGGAGCCGGGCATCTGGTCGGCGCCTAACGGCGACGCGATCTACCGGACCGCGATCCGCAGCTGGACGACGCTCGAGATGGATCCGGAGGAGATCCACCGGATCGGGCTCGAGGCACTCGCCGGGATCGACGATGAGCGGCGCGCCATCGCCGGCGCGGCCGGATTCGGTGACGACATCGAGGCCTATCGCAGCTCGCTCGAGACTGCCCCCGGGAACACGCCCGAGAGCAAGGAGGCGCTCGTCGCACGGGCGCGTGAGGACATCGACCGCTCGATGGCCGAGGCCCCGCGCTACTTCGGCCGGCTGCCCAAAGCCGGGCTCGAGGTCCGACCGGTCGAGGAGTACAAGGAGAAGGACGCGCCGTTCGCCTACTACTACCCGCCGTCGGCGACCGGCGAGCGCCACGGCATCTACTACGCGAACGGATACGACCTGCCCTCGCGGAAGTACACGAAGCTGGCGTCGACGACCTACCACGAGGCCGCACCCGGCCACCATTTCCAGATCGCGCTGGAGATGGAGAACCCCGACCTGATCACGTTCCGTCGGCTCGGTGCGCGGATGGTCGGCGGTGCGTACGTCGAAGGGTGGGGACTGTACAGCGAGCGGCTGGCGGACGAGATGGGCCTCTATCGCTCCGAGGGCGAGCGCTTCGGGATGCTCGACGCCCAGGCATGGCGGGCCGCGCGGCTCGTCGTCGACACCGGGATGCACGCGCTCCGCTGGGAGCGTCAGCGCTCGATCGACTTCCTGCGCAACGACGCCGGGCTGTCCGAGACCGACGCCGTGATCGAGACCGACCGATACATCTGCTGGCCGGGCCAGGCGCTCACATACATGCTCGGTCAGCGTCAGATCGAGGCGCTCCGCCGCCAGATCGAGGAGCGCGACGGGTCGCGCTTCGACCTTCGCGAGTTCCACGACCAGGTCCTCGGCCACGGCTCCCTGCCGCTCGCGACGCTCGCCCGCGAGCTGCCGACCTGGGTCACGTCCCCGGCCTGACCTGACGCCGCGTCCGCCGGATCGGCTGACACGAAAGGACGGCCCTCGCCGGGTCTCGTCATGTCCCCGCCTCAGGAATCGAAGCCGATCCCGATCGCGTCCAGCGTTCGAAGGATGAGGCCGCGCCGGCCGGCGTCGCGGTCGGCGCGATCGAGCTCGTGGCGGACGACGTCGACGGCAAGTGACCGCAACGGCTCGGGCGGGAAGGGGATCGGCGGGCTCGAAACGAGGCGGAGTCGAAGTCGGTCCTCGCTGGGCCGGAGGATCATGTCGCGCACGACGCCAGCCGCCCAACGGCTCGTGCCGACCCCGAGACCTGTATAGCCGAGCGCGTAGAAGACGCGCCCGCCGAGCAGCCGGCCGAAGGTCACGGTGAACCGCGAGGTGGTGTCGATCGCCCCGCCCCAGCGGTACGGGAACGCGATGCCCTCGAGCTGCGGGAACGCCCGCAGGAACTGGGCCTCGAGCCGCTCGAACGTCGCCGCTCGCCGGTCGAGCTCGGGGTGGACACGGCTGCCGCGGTGGTGGATCGCGTCGTAGCCGCCCCACAGGATCCGGTCGTCGGCGGTGAGCCGGAAATAGTGGAACTGGTTATTGGCGTCCGCAAGGCCCTGCCGTCGCCGCCACCCGATCGCCTCGCGCTGTTCCGGTGTCAGCGGCTCGGTCACCAGTGCGTAGTCGTAGACCGGCACGAACGTCGATCCGAGGCGGCTCAACCATCCGGAGTACGCCGAGGTCGCGACCACCACATGACCGGCGTTCACCTGGGCGCCGTTCGCTGTCGTCACGACGACACGACCGGCGCGTCTCGTGAGGCCCGTCACCGGCGTGCCCTCGTGGATCCGTACACCACGCTCGTGCGCGACTCGCGCGATGCCGCGGCAGAGCTTCGCCGGGTCGACGAGGACGTCGCGACCTGGCGGTCGGTACAGCCCGGCATGCCACAGCGGGGAGTGGACCTCGGCGCGGACAGCATCCCGGTCGAGGTACTCGAGGTGCTCACCATACTCGGCGGCCTCGTCGACCCATGCCTTGAATCCGTCGGCCTGGTACGCCTGGTCGGCGAGTGCCAGCGTCCCCGTCTCCTCCAGATCGCAGTCGACGCCGTGCTCGCGAGTGAAGGCGATGAGGCCGTCCAGGTTGTCGGTGCCCTCGCGCTCGAGCGTCTCGAGCTCGTCCGCGTAGTGACGGATGCCGTTCGCCAACCCGTGGGTCAGGCTCGCCTCGCAGAAGCCGCCGTTGCGGCCGCTCGCCCCGTATCCGACGGTGGCCGCCTCGAGGACCGCCACACGCAGTGTCGGATCGGTGTCGGTCAACGCGATCGCCGTCCATAACCCGGTGAACCCCGCGCCCACGATCGCGACGTCGATGTCGAGGCGTTCGGCCGCGTCCAGGGGTGGATCGGCGATCCCGGGCGGCACGGGGTCGCGAAGCCAGTAGGAAACGGGGGTGTCGGGTCGGTCGATCACGGAGGGCATCGTGGCACGCTAGGCGCCCCTGGTGTGCCGGTCTACGCTGGCACCTGCCAGGGGGGCTCGGAGGAGGTCGGCGCGATGACGCTCGATATCGCGGGGATCAACTGGCTGGCGGTCGTCGTCGCGGCCGTCGTGTATCTCGTGGTGGGGGCTGCGTGGTTCGCCCCCGGTGTGTTCGGTCGACCATGGATGGCGGCGATCGGCTGGGACGAGTCCCGGCCACGGCCGCAGATGAGCCCGATCAGCTACGCCGGGCCTGCGGTCCTGTACCTGATCGCATCCGCGGTGACGGCGTTGCTCGCCAAAGCCAGCGGCACGGACACGGTGAGCGAGGGCGTCGTCCTCGGGCTGATGGTCGGCGTCGGGTATGCCCTCACCGTAACGGCGACGGATGCCGTCTTCGATCCGAACAAGCCGAAGCCATGGAACTGGTTCGCGATCAGCGGCGGCTACCACGTGGTGTCGCTGGTCCTTGTCGGGATGATCATCGGCGCCTGGCAGTAGCGGCTGGCGCATAGGGTCCGGCGGCTGCGGGTCACAGCCCTCTGGCGCCTGCAGTGGGCTGTCATTCGCACCCCGGCGTACGGATCAGCACGAATCTCGCATTGACGGGCGACAACCGCCTGTGTCAGAGTGGCAGCCCGCGCGTCTCACATCGCGCAACGCCCGTCCCACCCGCCGGGCCACGGAATCCGCACGCGAGGACCTCATGGCCACCGAGCCCGCCGCCGCCAGCACCCCCAGCCTCCGCCGCGAGCGCCAGCTGGCGCTGTACCGGCGGGCATCGCAGCGCATGCCAGGCGGCACGGACTCGAACTTCCGCGCCTGGGGCGAGAGCACCGTCTACGTCGACCGTGGTGAGGGCGGACTCGTATGGGACGCCGACGGCAACGAGTACGTCGATCTCCGGATGGGCTACGGGCCCGTCATCCTCGGTCACGGCGATGCGCGTGTCGACGACTACGTCAACGAGCGGATGCGCAAGGGGGTCAGCTTCAGCCTCACCAGCGAGGACGAGATCCGGACGATCGAGCTCATCTGCGAGCTGACCGGCTGGGTGGACATGGCGCGGATGACCGTCTCGGGCACCGAGGCGACGATGCACCTCATGCGTCTCGCGCGCGCCTACACGGGCCGCGAGCGGATCGTGAAGTTCGAGGGGCAGTACCACGGCGTGCACGACTACGCGCTGATCAGCGTCGGGCCGGACGACATGGCGCAGCTCGGCGACCCGGACGCGCCAGTGGCCCTGGCGTGGGGCCGCGGCATCCCGGGCGCGGTTGCGGACACGATCATCCCCGCCCGCTACAACCGGATCGAGCGCCTGCGCGAGCTGTTCGAAGCGCGTGGCGAAGAGATCGCGGCGATCATCGTGGAGCCGGTCCTCGGCAACGCGCAGGGCATCCTGCCCGAGGAAGGCTTCCATCAGCAGATGCGCGCGCTGACCGAGGAGTTCGGGATCCTGCTGATCTTCGACGAGGTCAAGACCGGGTTCCGCTTC
>JBJMMH010000209.1:0-12984 GCA_045804885.1 Chloroflexota bacterium
GAACCGCGGCGGCGCCAGGCCGCACTTCTGAACGACAGACGACGGCCCGGTCGCGCAGTGCGCGACCGGGCCGACCGTTCCCCCCGGCAACGAGCACGCGTCGGGCACGCACCCGGCGGCGCCCCCCACGAAAACGAGGTCGTCTCGGGCGAGGACGCCTCGATCCTACGGTCCAGTCGCCGGCCACTGCGCGGTAAGCGACATTGCAGAAACGTGACAACGCCGATGCGCCGGCCGCGCGGAACGATCGGGGGACTCGCACGGCGACGTTCGGGCCATAGGGTCCATGCCCCGACCCTCCTACGCTCGCCGGACCAGCCCCTGGCAAGGATCGTCACGCCTGTGTTCGGAAGCCAACCCCGCGCCCGCCGGCCACTCCTGCTCCTCGTCGTGTACGGGGCGTTCCTCGCGCTTGTCGGCATCACGGCGACAGCGCAGGCCGTGATGGTCTCGGCGCATTTCTCGGCGGCGACGCTCAACGACGTCGTTGGCAGCGACGCCGCGACGACCCGGGCGTTCGTCAACGCCCACGTCCAAACGACTGATTTCGAGCCCGCCGGCCCCACTCCGTCACGGGTGAGGGAACTCGAGGGCCAGCTCGCGACGCTGACTCGCACGGGTGAGATCCTCCGAGTCGAGCTGCGCCGTCCGGACGGCGTCGTGCTCGCGGCCAGCGAGCGGGGCGGCGCCGGAAAGCGCGGCGCTGCCGACCCTGCCTTCGACGGGGCGGCCTCAGGTGCGGCCCAGGCCGCGATCGTTCCGCTTGCCGAGGCCGCGACCGCTCCGGCGATGAGGCAGCTGACCGCTCCCACGCTGATCCGCGAGTATCTGCCGATCGAGACCGGCGGTCGGGTGCGTGGTGTCGTGTCTATCTGGCGCGACGCCGCACCCGTCCTCGCCAGGCTCGCCGACGTCCGGCGCGATGTCGTGCTGGTGACGCTGACCGCAGCGCTGATCGCCGCTGCGCTGCTGTTCTTCATCTTCCGGACCACACAGGCCCGGCTCACGCGACAGACGGCGGAGCTCGTCGAATCGACGCGGCGCGACGCGCTGACGGGGTCGCTGAACCATGGTGCCCTCGTCGCTCACCTCGCTACCGACCTCGAACGCGCACGCTCCGGGGGCCGCCCGCTCGGTGTCGCGCTCGTCGACATCGACAACTTCCGCCTCCTCAACGACAACCACGGCCACGCCGCAGGCGACGAGGCGCTTCTCGCGGTCGAGGGACTCCTGAGGGCGCACCTGCCACGCGACGTGGTCTCCGGCCGATACGGACCGGATGAGTTCCTGCTGATCGCGCCGGCGGCGGCGGTGGCGGACCTCGAACCGTCGATCGACCGTGTCCGAACGGCACTAGCCGATCTCAGCCTCCAATTCGAGGCGACTGAGCGGCTGCCGATAACGATCAGTGCCGGGCTGGCGACCTATCCGACACACGGCGAGTCGGTGACGCCGCTGCTCGCCGCGGTGGCGCGGACGCTCGAGGAGGCTAAGGCGAGCGGCGGCGACGCCGTCCGCGTCGCCGGTCTCGAAGGCATCGGGCCGGCGTCGGGTGGCTCGTTCGACGTCCTCCAGGGGCTCGTCGTGGCGGTCGACACGAAGGACCGCTACACGAAGCGGCACTCCGAAGACGTGGCCCGCTATGGCGTCTTCCTGGCAGGCCGCATTGGGGCGTCAGCGGAGTTGATCGCGACGATCAAGTCGGCCGGCCTGCTTCACGATGTCGGCAAGATCGGGATCCCGGATGCGATCCTCCGCAAACCGGGCAAGCTGACCGACGCCGAGTACGCGATCGTCAAGCAGCACGTCGCCCTCGGCGACGCGATCGTCCGCGACCTGCCCGACATCGAGCTCGTTCGGGCCGGGATCCGCCACCACCACGAGCGATGGGACGGCGACGGCTACCTCGATCGGCTCGAAGGAGAGGCCATTCCGCTCATCGCGAGGATCCTGGCCGTCGCGGACGCGTTCTCGGCGATGACGACGACGCGGCCGTACCGCAAGGCGCTCGATGTGCGGGAGGCCCTGCAGCGTCTCGAGGACGCCGCGGGCTCGCAGCTCGAGGCCGCGCTCGTCTCGGCCTTCGTCGACGGCATAGAGACGGCCGACGACGCCCCGCTGCCCGGCTCGCCGACGGTTCGCGCCCTGTGGACGGCGCGCGTCGCCTGAGCGACCCGGCCGACGCGCCCGGCCGGCTCGCCCGTCGCATGTCGATCGCGACGGCAGCGTCCGCGATCGCGTTCATCGCGGCGCTGGTCGCGGCTGGCGCGGGGACAGCGCCTCCCGCGGTCGCGGTTTCGTTGCTGGCAGCGCCGGACACGCTCACGATCGTCCACGACCGGACGACGACCGTCCCCGCGCCGGGCGTGCTGAAGAACGACGTCACGGTGCTCAGGACGAGCGCGGTGCTCGACAGCCAGCCGTCGCACGGGTCGGTCCTCCTGTCGGCGAACGGCGGCTACAAGTACGATCCCGATCCGGGGTTCGTGGGTGGCGACGTCTTCAAGTACCACGACTTCGACGGGCTCCTGCCGACCAACACGACGACGGTCACGATCACGATCACGAATGCGCGACCGGTCGCCCGATCGGACCGTTGGTCGGCCAACGCGGGCCGGCGCGAGACCGTCGGGGCGCCCGGTGTACTCGAGAACGACGACGACGCCGACGGCGACGCGCTCCAGGCGAAGCTCGTGTCGGGCCCGGGCCATGGCACAGTGACGTTCGGCGCCGACGGCGGCTTCGCCTACACCGCCGACCCCGGCTTCGACGGGGACGACGTTTTCACGTACATCGCGAGCGACGGGATCGCGAACTCCGCCGCCGCGACCGTGACGATGAACGTGTCGGCGTCCGGCTCGACGCCTCGGCCGTCGATCACGGCAACCCCAACACCGATCCCCACGGCGACGCCCACCCCGCTGCCGCTGCCATTGCCGACGGTCTCGCTGCCGCCGATCCCGTTGCCGACCGTCAGCCTCCCGCCGTTGCCGCTCCCGACGCCGCGTGTGACGCCGCCGCCCGACCCGCAAGCCACGCCGCCGCCGGGCGCGACGCCGTCGCCGACCCCTGCTTCCACGCGCCTGCCAGACGTAGCCGAGTCCTCACCGAGGCCGACACCGAGCGGGGCGGCCGTGCCTGGATCGCGCGGCGGAGCTGGCGGCGGGCCCGGCGAGGGAACCGGTCCCGGGGCGGGGGCCGGCGGCGGGACCGTCGAGGGCCCGGACTCTCGCCGCCCGGTGTTCTCGATCGCCGGAGAAGGCCCGAGCCCCGTCGTCCCGATCGTGGGCGCCGATCTCGCCGGGTTCGACGGCCTTGACTGGGCCGTCCCCGCATTGACGCTGACCGTCCCCGGCATGCTCCTGATACTCGCGGTTCTCGCGCAGCTGTCGGCGAGCGCGATCTGGCTGCCGGTCGCTCGCCGCTGGCTGGGTGCATTCGGCGTCGGTCGGCGCCGCCGGGGGCGCGTCGCCTGAGCCTTCTCCGGCGTCCCGGCCGGCGGACTTGACCGCCGTCGGCGGCGGACGGCAGGCTTCCCGGCATGACCCGACGCTCCATCGTCGCGGTGGTCCTGGGGTTGCTGGCCGTCACCATCGGGCTCGCCGTCGCCACATCCGGTCCGCATCCGGTCGACCGCGCCAACGACGGCGCGGCCGCCGTCGACCCCAGCGCCGCGGCATCGCGCCCCTCGGCGCCGCCGTCGCCGGTGCCCGTCCCGAAGCACGAGGTCTACGGCTTCGTCCCGTACTGGGAGATGGACGACGCAATCGCAGAGCACCTCGCCACGACGGACCTGACGACGATCGGCGTGTTCTCCATCACGCATCGCCCCAACGGCGCGCTGGCGACCAATCAGAACGGCTTCCGTCGGATCACCGGCGATGTGGGCCGGCGGATCATCGCCCAGAGCCACGACCGCAAGGCCCGCGTCGAGCTCGTCTACACGTCCTTCGGGCTTGCGAAGAACGACGCGTTCTTCACGAACGACGTCGCCCGAGAGCGGACGATCCGGGAGCTGGTCGCGCTCGTGACGGACCTCGGCGTTGACGGCATCGACGTCGACGTGGAGCAGATGAGCCCGGCTCGGATCCCGGCCTACGGCGCGTTCGTCTCGAGCCTTCGGGCCGCCGTCGTCGCGGCGAATCCCGACGGACAGGTTTCGGTCGCGACGACCGCCAACCAGCGCGGGGCCGCCATGGCCCTCGCCGCGTCGCTCGCGGGCGCGGACCGCGTCTTCATGATGGGGTACGACTACCGCGTCGCCGGCTCGGAGCCCGGGGCGTCGGCGCCGCTGGGCCGCCGCGATGGCAGCCAGAAGACGCTCGACCACTCGCTGGACCTCTATCGGGACGCCGGTGTGCCGCCGGAGCTGACGATCCTCGGCCTTCCGCTCTACGGCATGGTCTGGCCGGTTGACGGACCGGGGATCGGGGCGGCCGCCACCGGCCGCGGCGACGTCTGGGTTCCGCGGCGGAACCTCGCGACGATCGATTCGCCGAGTGCGTCACCCTCCTATGACCGGGTCGAGGACGTCCAGGTGCTCGTCGTCCCCGACGGCGACGCCTGGCAGGCCGTCTATTACGACACTCCGGAGAGCCTGACGCCGAAGCTCGAGGTCGCGGATCGCCGGGGGCTCGCCGGGGCCGGGTTCTGGGCGATCGGCTACGAGCGCGGCCTGCCGGCCTACACCGACCTCATCAACTCGTTCCGAAGCGGCCGCCTCGCCGACGTCGCGCCGTAGCGGCGGCTATATCGCTGGGCGGCGAATGTCCTCGCCAGGGATCCCGTGGCGGGCGAGTTCGGCCGCGAGTGCGTCGAGGTCGTCGACGCCGGCCCAAACCGCGGGCAGCCTGAACGGGCCCCACCCGGCTCGCTCCTTGAGGTCCATCCGGACGGCGCCGTGGGCGCTGCCGCAGAACGACACGTCGCCGGCGATGCTCATCCGGACGCCGATCGCCTTGATCCATGTGAACGGCCCCTCGACGCGGTACTTCGCCACGTTGTCAAGAGGGGTCCGGAACCGGAACGGCCCGAAGCGGATCACGAGGTCGGGGTCGACCTCGCAGTACGCCGTCGCCGGCGTCGCGCCGAAGAGGCGGACGATCGGCCCCGATCGACGGCCGATGCGGATCGCGAAGCGCTTCGCCATGGCGCGAGCGTATCCCCGATCGCGTAAGGCGGTCGATGTTTCCGCGTTTGCGATGCCCGGGCTCGGACCCGCCGTCGCGACGGCACGCTCGGCCACCCACCATCCGCTGATGACCAGAACGATCAGCGGCGACTCGCTCGAGACGCTCGAGCCATGGCAGGACGGCCGGGCGATGGTCGTCATCGAGACGCCGAAGGACACGCCGAACAAGCTGAAGTTCGATTCCGAGCTGGGAGCGTTCCGTCTGGCCAAGGTGCTCCCGGTCGGGATGGTCTTCCCATACGACTTCGGGTTCCTGCCCGGGACGCACGCGCCGGATGGCGACCCGCTCGACGTCCTGATCCTGATGGACGCGCCGCTGTACCCGGGTTGCGTCGTGCCGAGCCGGCTGATCGGCGTGCTCGAGTGCGAACAGCGGGAACGGGACGGGAAGGTCGAGCGGAACGACCGGCTGCTCGCCGTCGCCGACGCGTCGACGGTTCACGCCGACACCGCCGAGATCCGGGACCTGAGTCCCGCGATCCTGACGGGGATCGAAGCGTTCTTCGCCGACTACAACCGACTCGCCGGCAAGGAGTTCCGCGTTATCCGCCGACGCGGACGCCGGGCCGCCGAGGCGGCGGCTCGACGAGCCGCCCGGGCCGGAGCCTGAGGAGGTGCCGCCAGAACGCGACGGTCGCGACCGTCGGGAGCATCCCGACGACGTCTCGTGGCCACGACGCCTGGCCGCGGAGGTGCTCGGCACGTTCGCGCTCGTCTTCGCGGCGGCCGGCGCCGACGTGATGGCCGCGGTCTCGGGCGGTGAGATCGGTGTCGCGGCGCGCGCGGTCGCACCCGGCCTGATCGTCGGCGCGCTGATCTACGCGGTCGGCGACGTCTCCGGCGCTCACTTCAATCCCGCGATCAGCCTGGCGTTCTCGGCGCGGCGGCTCTTCCCGGCGAACTGGCTGCCGGCGTACTGGCTGGCCCAGCTCGCGGGCGCGATCGCCGCGGCGGCTCTGCTCCGAGGGTTGTTCGGGGCGACGATTGCGGCGGGCGTCTCGACGCCACACGTGCCCGTTCTCGCGGCGCTCGCGATCGAGATCGTCCTTACGATGCTGCTCGCGACGATCGTCCTCGGAACCGCCGATCGATACCGGATCGTCGGTCCCAACGGGGCCGTCGCCGTGGCCGCGACGATCGCGATGGCCGGCCTCATCGCACTTCCGATCGAGGGCGCGTCGATGAACCCCGCCCGGTCGCTTGGGCCCGCGATCCTGGCCGGGGACGTGGCGAACGTGTGGATCTACGTCGTCGGACCGGTCGTCGGGGCGCTGATTGCCGTCGCGTTGGCGTGGTTGCTCCACGGCCCGCGGGAACCCGACGACGGGCCGCGGGAGGCGGCACGAGGGGAGGCATAGCGCCGTAGACTCGGCCTGATGCCGATCCACGAGCTCGCGACGGCGATCCTGCTGATCGTCGTGCCCGTCGCGTTCAATGCGGCGTACTTCGCCCTCGCGAGCTCCTTCAGCTACCCCGACATCCTGCGACGGGAACCCGACGAGATCCTGCGGCGGTTCCATGCCGGCGGGGCGGGCCTCGTCCTGCGATGGGAGGCGCTGCTCCTGAGCGCTCTCGCGATGCTGCCGCTCGTCGTTCTGCTCGCCGTGACGCTCGAGGCCACGCCGGCCTTGACAGCCTTGGCGGTCGTCTCTGGCGCGGTCGCCGCGCTCGTGCAGGGGCTCGGGCTCGTCCGCTGGCCGTTCGCGGTTCCGGAGCTCGCTCGGCGCTACGTGGACGCCGACGCACTGCCTCCAGCGGAGCGTGCCGCCGCCCAGCAGGCGATCGCGATGGTCTTTGCGACACTCCACCGATTGCTCGGTGTCGGCGTGGGCGAGCACCTCGGCTACATGTTCACCGGGCTCTGGACGCTGGTCGCCTCGGTGTCCGTCCTCACGACGACCGTTGTCGCCGGCTGGCTGGGCTGGCCCGGTATCGTCATCTCGATCGCGCTCCTCGTTGGCACGCTCGAGTTCGTCGGGCCGAACGAGCGTGATGGATCGAAGCTCGCCGGAGCGATCGTGCCGATCGCCTACATCGGCTGGTCGATCTGGCTCATCGCCCTCGGCGTGGCGTTACTGCTCGGCGGGTAGCGGCGTCGACGATTTCGCGCCTGTCAATACCCACCAGGGGTATTGACACCTGAGTGCTATTCTTTCGTGTATCGGCTTGTCAAGACTTGACAAGCCCATTCGCATGCCCGGTCGCTGGGTGAGCGGGGAGGCGCAGTTTGGCGGTCGGCGTCGCAGCCGAAGTCAAAGGCAAGCTCGGTGTCGTCGACGTCGTCGGCGAGACGGTCCAGCTGAAGAAGGCCGGGACCACGTACAAGGGGCTGTGTCCGTTCCACGGCGAGAAGACCCCGTCGTTCACGGTCACGCCCGGTCGCGAGACCTGGAAATGCTTCGGCTGCGGCGAGGGTGGCGACATCTTCAGCTTCGTGATGAAGCGCGACGGACTGTCCTTTCCGGAGGCGCTCAAGGTCCTCGCAGCGAAGGCCGGCGTCGAGCTCGACGAGCGAACGACGCGCGAAGACGCCCGGAAGAAGCGCCTCCGCGATGTCCTCGAGAGCGCGATCGCGTTCTATCACGCGGTCTTGACCGGGTCCCGACCCGGCGCCGCGGCGCTCGAGTACCTCCACGATCGTGGCTTCACGGACGAGACGATTGCCCGGTACCAGCTGGGGTTCGCGCCCGGCGGCTGGGACACCCTCGCCCGTCAGCTGGCATCGCGGCGCGACGTCCGTGGCGAGGAGCTTGTCGAGGTCGGCCTCGCCCAGCCTCGGCAGTCGGGCCGAGGAGGCGTCTACGACCGATTCCGGGAGCGGGTGATCTTCCCGATCCGGGACGCGAACGGCTCACCCGTCGGGCTCGGTGGACGGCTCCTCCAGGGTGACGGGCCCAAGTACCTCAACTCACCTGCGACGCCGCTGTTCGACAAGAGCCGGACGCTGTACCTCGTCGACAAGGCGAAGGGGCCGATTCGCAAGAGCGGCCAGGCCGTGATCGTCGAGGGCTACACGGACGCGCTGATGGCGCATCAGGCCGGGTTCGACAACGTCGTCGCGTCCCTCGGCACCGCGTTGACGCCGGGCCAGGTCGCGCTGTTGACCCGGTACGCCAAGAAGATCGCGCTCGCTTACGACGTCGATGCCGCCGGTGAGAAGGCCGGGACGTTCGGGGCGACTGCGCTCGAGGCCCTGATCGGCCAACTCGCCGTTGCCGACACCGGCGTCGAGCTCGACGAGGTCCGGGTCGTCCGGCTGCCGGACGGCAAGGATCCAGACGAGGTTGTCCGCGAGACGCCCGAGCTGTGGCGCGAGGAGGTCCGGACGGCCCAGCCGATCGTCGATTACCTGATCGACTTCCACGGGCGGCAGGTCGATCTCAAGACGCCGGGCGGCAAGGCCCGCTTCGTCGACGCCATCGCGCCAACCCTTCGGGCGATCCCGAACCCCGTCATGCGCGACGCTTATCTCCAGGCCATCCACGCTCGCTCCGGGATCGAGGAGCGCTCCATCCTCGAGGTGCTCCATCGCCGTCCGGCCGCAGCGGAGCACGCGGCTGGCAGGATTACCGCCGACGCCGTGCTGGCGTCCGCGGATGCCCTCCCGGTCGACCAGATCCTGCGCTCGATCACGCCGGTCGAGGAGGAGCTCCTGCGGCTCTTGCTGCTCGCTCCAGAACAGCAGGTCCGAACTGTCGATGAGATCGGACCGGACCAGTTGCCCTCGACCCCGGCCCGCGAGCTGTTCCGGGCGATCGTCCTCCAACGCTCGCCGAACGACCACGGCATTCGGCCGCCATTCTCGATGTCGGGACTGATGGAGTCGCTCGACGATGAGACCAGAGCTACGGCCCAGGCGATCCTCGCCCGCGGTGGGCCAGACCTCGCGAACGTTCCGTCGGATCGCATCGCGTACGCCGTTGACAGGTGCCTGCTCCAGCTCGAGCGGGCGAAGCTCGACGAGCGGGCTGACTGGGTCGCTGCCGAGCTGATGGCCGCCGAGGGCCGCGGTGACCGCGACGTCGTCGGCGAGCTGCTCGCCCTGCAACGTCAGAACAACGAAGCCCGTCGATCAGTCGATCGGCAGATCGAACAAGCCACGGTTCTCGTCCGCGCATGACCCACTCGAACCGAGACTCGTCCATCGCCACGTATCCAAACGGAGGTTGTCGTGCCTGATCCGCTTGACAAGCACCTCGTCGAGGCAGTCCTCACGCGGCCCCGTCGGGCCAAGGCCGATGTCGAAGAGGCCAAGCTCGCGACCCGCGGTCTCCGCGCCGCGAAGGTCGTCCTGCCAGTAGTCGCCGACGAGGACGACGAGGACGACGCGATCGAGATCGCCCCGCCGGAGGCGACCGCTGAGGCCGAGGGCGACGTCGGGGTGGAGGTCGTCGGCGCCGACGGCGAGGCGGTCGATTCCAAGCTGCCGCTGGACGCCCCGGCGAAGCTCGACCCGGCCGAGGTGGAGGAGCCGACCGCCGAGGATCTCGAGGCGATCAGCGCGGACATGATCGGGATCGACGACCCGGTCCGGATGTACCTCAAGGAGATCGGCAAGGTCGCGCTGCTGACGGCCGAGGAAGAGGTCGTCCTCGCCAAGGCGATCGAGCTCGGCGAGCAGATGGTCGAGGCCCCATGGCGGGGGATCGTCTCGCTCCACGAGTGGACGCTCCACGACACCGAGCGCAAGACGCGGACGCTCAAGACCCAGCACCGCCTGCCGTACGGCGACGAGGCCCACCAGATGGTCCGCGAGGCCATCTCGGACAAGGGCGCGGCCGATCTGCTCGTCGCGACGCCGGACTTCCATCTCGTTCGAGCCGCGAAGGACGCGCAGTCGGACGGGACGAAGGAGCTGCTCAAGGAGGCGAGGAAGCTCACGGCGGTCTACAACGACAAACTGGACCCCACCTCGTTCATCACGCTCCTGGATTGGGCCTACTTCGCGGTCCATAACGGCGACCTCGACTCGCGCGACAACCCAGGCCTGCAGGCGATCCACGAATGGGCCCGCGAGTCCGTCGCGTTCCCGGCGCTGGAGCGCTGGATCATCGCGGGCCGTGACGCCGAGCTGCTCAAGCAGATGGGCTACGACCCGTCGGTGCCACTCAACACCAAGCTCGCCCACCGCAAGGGCGAGCTGGTGCGGATCGGGCGCGACGCTCGCGAGCAGCTGACGTCGGCCAACCTGCGGCTTGTCGTGTCGATCGCGAAGAAGTACATCGGTCGCGGGATGTCCTTCCTCGACCTGATCCAGGAAGGCAACATCGGCCTGATCCGGGCGGTCGAGAAGTTCGACTACGAGAAGGGCTTCAAGTTCTCGACGTACGCGACGTGGTGGATCCGCCAGGCGATCACGCGGGCGATCGCCGATCAGGCCCGGACCATCCGGATCCCGGTCCACATGGTCGAGACCATCAACCGACTCATTCGGGTCTCGCGCCAGCTGCTCCAGGAGCTCGGACGCGAGCCGACGGTCGAGGAGATCGCCGACGCGATGTCGAAGGGCCAGGAGGTCGTCGTCACGCCCGAGAAGGTCCGCGAGATCATCAAGGTCTCGCAGGAGCCGGTGTCGCTCGAGACGCCGATCGGCGAGGAGGAGGACTCCCACCTCGGCGACTTCATCGAGGACCGTGGCGCGCTGGCCCCGGCGGAGGCCGCGTCGCACCAGCTCCTCAAGGAGCAGGTCGAAGCCGTTCTCGACTCCCTGACCGGCCGCGAGCGACGAGTGCTTCAGCTGCGGTTCGGGCTGGAGGACGGCAGGGCGCGGACGCTCGAGGAGGTGGGCAAGGAGTTCAACGTGACCCGCGAGCGGATTCGCCAGATCGAGGCAAAGGCGCTTCGGAAGCTCCGCCACCCGTCGCGCAGCCGCAAGCTCAAGGACTACCTCGAGTAGCGGAGGCTCCGTCGGCGCCGCCGCCCGGCGCTGCACCGGCCTGATGGCAACGCGGCTGGCGTGACGACCAACGGCGGCGGCGACTTGTCGCTCTTGCTCTTGGGGCTGGCAAGAACGCCGAGCGCCGGATTTCGTTGTGATCCACGCCAGCGCGGCTGGCAAATTGGCCGCCTGACTCACATTGAGGCCGAGCCTCGCGTCGCGCGCCCCGCGGATGAGCGTCGCGAGCAGCCTCTCGCCCCGGCGCGCCCACGGTCTCGTCCTCGCTCGCGCGTGCTCACGCGGATCATCCTCGCGGGAGACGCTCGCCCACGGCTTACGCGGCAATCACCTCGGATCAGTCGGGCGGTTCGCCCGGCTCGGGGCCGGTTTCGACCGGGTAGCCGGCGGTCGACCAGTCGCTGAACGAGCCGACGTAGAGGATCGGGTCGGGGAGGCCGGCGACGCGCATCGCCAGCGCGTTGTGAGTGGCCGACACGCCGCTGCCGCACGACGTCACCACCTGGCTCGAGGCGTCGCCGGCGCCGAGGGCGCGGAACCGGGCGGCCAATTCCGGAGGCGCGAGGAATCGGCCGTCGTCGGTCAGATTGCCGTCGGTTGGAGCGCTGCGGGCAGTCGGAATGTGGCCGGCGACGGGGTCGATCGGCTCAGTCTCGCCGCGGTAGCGCGGCCCGGCGCGGGCGTCGAGCAGCACCACCGAGCCCAGCCGCTGCCTCAGAGCGTCGCGCTCGATGGTGCCCGACCACTGGTCGGCGAGCGTGATGGAGGTCGGCGGATACGTCGGGACGTCGGTCGTCGTCGGCAGTCCCGCCGCGACCCAGGCGGGGTAACCGCCATCCAGAACAGCCACGCGTTCGTGCCCGAGGTTGTCGAGCATCCACCACAGCCGCGCCGCCACCCAGCCGCCGACGTCGTCATACGCAACCACGAAGTCGCCGTCGCCAATGCCGCCCACTTCGATGGTCGTGGCGAAGTCGGCCGGGGAGGGGAGTGGATGGCGGCCGGGTCCGCCGGGCGCCGTCAAGGCCGTGTCGACGTCCAGAAAGATCGCCCCAGGGAGGTGGCCGAGTTCATACTTCTCGCGGCCTTTTCCGGGCCGTCCGAGCACCCAGCGCACGTCGACGATCCGCAGATCGGGGTCGCCAAGACGGCTCGCAAGGGCCTCCGGTGAGATCAGCGCCATGCCGCCGAGGGTAGCCGATCGGGTGCGGGGTAGCGGTCCGGGCCCGTGCTATCCTGTCGCGCGGCGTGACGCCCGGCGATGATTGGCGACGCGCCCCGGACCGGCCTGCGGTCCCTCGCTCCGGCGTAGCTCAGTGGTAGAGCGGGCGGCTGTTAACCGCTTGGTCGTAGGTTCGAGTCCTACCGCCGGAGCCACTCGTATACGGAACGCGACCGGTTAACACGCTCGTCGGTCGCAGGCCTCCAGACGGCGACAGCCTTCTCGGCGCGACTGTCGACGTCGATCGGGTCGAACAGGTCGCGGACCCATGCCACCCGCGTCGCCAACGGCGCGTCGTCGAGGATCCCGTTCATGTCGTCGATCGTCTGCCGAACGAGCTTCGTTGTGATCCGGAGTGGCCGCTCCGCCTGATCAAGCTCGGTGATTCATGCCAGGGCCGCTTCAAGCTCCGCGGCAACCGCCTCGATCTCGACGTTGATCCCCGGAAGCTGTCGGGCCGGCGCTGTGAAGACCACGACGCAGGTTGGCGTCTTCCTGCTCGAGCTTGCGAATCCGCGCCCGTACCTCATCGAGATCGGGCGCACGCCGCTCGGCGGGCATCTGCATGTCCTCGTTGAGCAAATCGACCATGAGACCCGGGATTCGTACGGCGGCCCCGGCTCAGACTGTGCCTTCATCGTGGAGCTTCAGCGTTTGCGACCACCCCTTCAGGCA
>JBJMMH010000210.1:0-12290 GCA_045804885.1 Chloroflexota bacterium
CAGCGGTCACCTGCGAGGGGCCGAGCCGGCCACGGCCCGCCGCGCTTCGCCGCCGAGGGCGACCCGGACTGGCCGGATCCGGGGTCGCGGCCCCAGATCTGACAGGCCCCGCGCCGCTCGCCGGCGGCAACCGGGAGTAGAGTGACGGGACCATTGTCAGCCGCCCGACCTCCGCAGGAGGAGCCTCCCGAATGACCCAGGTCGCCGAGCCCGCCGGCTCCACCGCCACCTCGTTGCCCAGCGTCGGTCACTGGATCGGCGGTCGCCGCGTCCAGGGCACGTCCGGCCGCCAGGGACCGGTCTACAACCCCGCGACCGGCGCGCAGGAGAAGTGGGTCGACTTCGCGTCGCTCGAGGAGCTGGACGCGGCCGTGGCCGCCGCGAAGGCCGCGTTCCCGGCCTGGCGCGCGACGTCGATCTCGAAGCGGACCGAGATCCTGTTCCGGATGCGGAACCTCGTCGACCAGCACCGCAACGAGATCGCGGCGCTGCTCACCGCGGAGCACGGCAAGGTTCCCTCTGACGCGCTCGGCGAGATCGCCCGCGGCCTCGAGAACCTCGAGTTCGCGTGCGGCATCCCGCAGCTGCTCAAGGGAGGCTTCAGCGAGCAGGCGTCGACCGGCGTGGACGTCTACCAGATCCGCCAGCCGCTGGGCGTGGTCGCGGGCATCACCCCGTTCAACTTCCCGGCGATGGTCCCGATGTGGATGTTCGCGAACGCGATCGCGTGCGGCAACACGTTCGTCCTCAAGCCGTCCGAGAAGGATCCCTCCGCGTCGGTGTTCATCGGCGAGCTGCTCAAGGAGGCCGGCGTCCCAGACGGGGTCTTCAACGTCGTCCACGGCGACAAGGTCGCCGTCGACGCCATCCTCGAGCACCCCTCGATCAGGGCCGTCAGCTTCGTCGGCTCGACGCCGATCGCCCGCTACATCTACGAGACCGGCACCAAGCACGGCAAGCGCGTCCAGGCCCTCGGCGGCGCCAAGAACCACATGGTCGTCCTGCCCGACGCCGACGTCGACATGGCGGCCGACGCGGCAGTGTCGGCCGCGTACGGCAGCAGCGGCGAGCGGTGCATGTCGATCAGCGTCGTCGTGGCCGTCGGCGACATCGGCGACCCGCTCGTCGACGCGATCAAGTCGCGGCTGCCCAAGATCAAGGTCGGGCCCGGGACGGACGCCGCCGCGGAGATGGGCCCGCTCGTGACGCGCGAGCACCGCGACAAGGTCGCCTCGTACATCGAGAAAGGCGCGGCCCAGGGCGCGACAGTCGTCGAGGACGGCCGCGACCACCCCCTGGCGGATGGCGACGGCTTCTTCCTTGGTGTGTCGCTGCTCGACAACGTGACGCCCGCCATGGACTCGTACACGAACGAGATCTTCGGACCGGTCCTCGAGGTCGTCCGCGTCCCGACGTACGGCGACGCAGTCCAGCTGGTCAACGACAACCCGTATGGCAACGGGACGGCGATCTTCACCCGCGACGGCGGCGCGGCCCGCCGGTTCCAGTTCGAGGTCGAGGCCGGCATGGTCGGGATCAACGTCCCGATCCCGGTCCCGGTCGCCTACTACAGCTTCGGCGGCTGGAAGGGCTCGCTCTTCGGCGACATCCACATGTACGGCCCAGAAGGAATCCAGTTCTACACCCGGGCCAAGGTCGTGACGTCGCGCTGGCCGGACCCCGGGACGTCGAAGGTCGACCTTGGCTTCCCGCGGACGAGGTAGCGGTCATGACCGCCGACGAGGACCTGTTCGACCGCATCAACGCGCTGTCTCACGAGGAGGAGGCGCTGTACGCGAAGGCCGGCGACGGCAGCGGCCTGGACGGCGGCGACGTCGCCCGGCTCGAGCAGATCAAGGTCCAGCTCGACCAGGTGTACGACCTGCTCCACCAGCGCCAGGGTCGCCGCGACGCGGGGCAGGACCCATCGGCTGCGAGCGAGCGGCCGGTCGACATCGTGGAGCACTACCAGCAGTAGGATCCTCGCCGAGGCGAGGCCCGCGAACCTGCGGCTCGCCTCGCCCCAGCGCAGCTCATTGCCCAGATAGCCACGGGAGGACGCTTAGGGCCGCTCCCAACGCCTCAACGCTCCCAGATAGCCGCGGGGAGCATGTTCGGCCAACTACCCACGCTCAGCGACTCGACGGGATCTCAGTCTGCGCGCGCTAAGAGTCGGCCGGTGGATACCTGCTCGAGTCGCAGGACACGGGGTCGGTGAGCGTCTCCCGCCCAAAGTGGCTCCTCGGCGGGACTTTGGGTCCGCCTATCTCCGGTGACGTCTCTCACCAGGTCGAGACGCAACGCTTCCGGCTTTGAATCGGGACTCAGGGTCGTCCTGAGGCAGGAGGATTCGTTCAAGCCAGCTTCCTGACGACGAAACGCGGACCTGGAGTCCGCTTAGCGCCCGACCGACGCGGGGCCGAAACGCGGAGCACGATCAGCGTGGCGTCACCGGATAGCCTCCACGGGCTCCAGGGGAAGCCGATGTAGGCCGTGCGCGGCTCGCTCCCGACGGCGACCGTCGCAGGGCGACGATCGTCACGTCGTCCGCAGCCGGCTCCTCGCCCTGGAAGAGGCGGATCGCTCCGACGATCGCGTCGAGCAGCTCCTGCGCGGAGCCGCCGCGCGCGCCCTCGACAGCCGCCACGAGACGGTCGTCGCCGAATCGGTCGCCGTCAGCGGCCCGCGTGTCCGTGACGCCGTCCGTGTAGAGCAGCACGAGGTCGCCCGGCGCGAGGCTCAGCTCGCAGACCACGAGTCCAAGCGTCGCGAACGCACCGAGGAGCGGGCCGGAGCCTGTCAGCCAGCGAACGGGCCGGCCGTCCGCTGGAACGACCAGGGGTGGCTCGTGACCAGCGTTCGCGAGCCGCAGCGCGTGCGTCCGCAGATCGAGGACCGCGGCGAGCGCGGTGATGAACAACGCCGAGCGGCGCTCCTCGACGAGGATCCGGTTCGTCCGCTCGAGGGCGACCAGGGGGTCCCGGGCCTGGTCGATCGCAGACCTGATCAACGGCCGGGTGAACGCCATCAGCAACGCCGCGGCGATGCCCTTCCCGGTGACGTCAGCGATCACGACGCCAGCCCGGCCGGCGCGGTCACGCAGCGGGAACACGTCGAAGAAGTCGCCGCCGACCTCGCGCGCCGCCTCGTAGTGCGTCGCCACCTCGAACCCGCGCAGCTCGGGCGGCGTGAGCGGGATCAGGCTGCGCTGGATCCGGCGTGACAGCGCCAGCTCTGCCTCGAGCCGATGCGCCGCGCTCCCGCCGGGCGCGTGCTCGTGGTTCGTGCCAGCAAGCGCCGCGAGCGCGTTGGCCAGGCTCGCCACGACCGCCTCGACGACCGGCCCGTCGCCCCGCCCGACGACCCGCCCCACCATCGCCTTGCCCGGCCCGCATCGGATCTCGTGGACGCTCTCGACGGCCGCGTCCTCGCGCCGAGGACCTGCGGACGCAAGGACGCTGCCCTCGACGTCCTGGACGACGATGCTTAGCCCGGCGTCGGCGGCCGCGAACGGGGCGAGGATCGGCGCCAGTCGCTCCGGCGTCAGCGCGTCGCCGCCGACCACCTCGCCCGCGACGACCTCGCCGGGATGGACGGGCGGCGCTCCGCCGTCGCCGCTCAGCGGGCCGGCCTCAAAACGCCGCGATGCCGGCGTCGCGACTCTCGTGGATCACGAAGAGGCGGTCCATCCCGGTCCGCTGCAGGACCCGAGCGACGGCCGGCTGGGGGGCGGCGAGCTGGACATCACGCTGCATCTCGTTGCCCGTCGCCGCATCGTCGCCCAGGTGGTGAAGGACATCCCAGCCAGAATCGAGATCGTCAGGTCGCTCGCCGTGGAGGATGCGCACGATCGAGTGCAACGCGACGAGGCCGGAGCTGGCGAGGAACGTCAGCCCGGCGAGGTCCACGAGCAGGCTCCGCGTGCCGCGGTCGTAGAGACCGCGCACGTCATCGATGAGATGCTCGAAGTTCGACGCATCGAGCTCGCCCTCGAGCGCGAGGACCGTGATCGGGACGCGGCCGGCGACCTCCTCGGTCGTGGTCGTCAGCGCCATCTAGCCCTCCTTCTTCCAGTTCGGCCCGGTCGCCTGGGCGAGCGTCAGTATGTTGCCGCCGCCCGGCCGCGGTCGATGGCTCAACTCGTCAGTGCACGCGCGCATGAGGTGGATGCCCATGCCGCCGGGCCGACGGGCCATCGGCGGCACGCTGAGATCCGGCTCCGGCACGGTCGTGGGATCGAACTCCGGGGCGGCATCCTCGAGCCGGACGACGAACCGGCCGTCGTCGAGCGATGCGGCGACCTCGAGCCAGCCCGGCGCGCCCGCATAACCGTGGACGATCGCGTTCGTGGCCGCCTCGTCGACCGCCTGGACGATGTCCGCGAGGCAGTCGTCCGGGGCGCCGGCCTGGGCGGCGGCCGAGCGGACGAAGCGCCGGACCTCGGCGAGCGCGTCGACCTCGGCGTCGACTCGGAGGGATCGTGCCGTCAGGACCATCGCCGGCTCGCCGGGCCGCCCGGCGCCCTAGGACAGCCGAGCGAAGTCGGCTGTCGTGCGCTTCACGAACTTGCCGGCGCCCTTCCGCCCGGTGAACTCGCCGTTCCGGACGATGACCGAGCCTCGCGAGAGGACGACATCGGACCGGCCCTGGACCGAGCGGCCCTCGTAGCAGGAGTAGTCGACGTCCATATGATGCGTCTTCGCGCTGATCGTGCGCTTCGCAGCCGGATCGTAGACGATGAGGTCCGCGTCCGAGCCGACCGCGACGGCCCCCTTCCGGGGGTACATGCCGAAGACCTTCGCGGGCGCCGTCGAGATGATCTCCACCCAACGTTCGCGCGTGATCCGGCCGCCGATGACGCCGCCGTCGTGGAGCAGGTCGACGCGGTCCTCGACGCCGGGCAGGCCGTTGGGAACCTTGCGGAAGTCGCCCTTGCCCAGGTCCTTCTGGCCATGGAAGTCGAACGGGCAGTGGTCCGTCGAGACGAGCTGCAGGTCGTCCTTGACGAGGCCCCTCCAGAGCTCCTCCCAGTGGTCCTTGGGGCGGAGCGGCGGCGAGCAGACGAACTTCGCGCCCTCGAAGCCGTTCCCGAGATCGTCCAGGCTGAGGAACAGGTACTGGGGACACGTCTCGGCGAACGTCATTGCGCCGCGGTCGCGCGCGTTGCGCACGGCGTCGAGCGCCTCGCGCGCTGAGAGGTGGACGATGTAGACCGGAACGCCCGCCGCCTCGGCCAGGCGGATCACGCGGTTCGTCGCCTCGCCCTCGAAGATCGGGTAGCGGGCGACGCCGTGGTAGTAGGGGTCGGTCTTGCCGTCGCCGACGAGGTCCGCGGCGACGACGTCGATCGCCATCCCGTTCTCGGCGTGCATCATGATCAGGCCGCCGTTCTTCGCGGTCTGCTGCATCGCCCGGAAGATCGCGCCGTCGTCGCTGTAGAAGACGCCCGGGTAGGCCGTAAAGAGCTTGAAGTCCGGGATGCCCTCGCTGACGAGCTGGTCCATCTCGTTGAGCGTGTCGTCGGTGACGTCGCTCATGATCATGTGGAAGCCGTAGTCGGCGACGGCGTTGCCCTCGGCCTTGGCGTGCCACGCGTCGAGGCCGTCGCGGAGGCTCTTGCCCTTCGACTGGACCGCGAAGTCGACGATCGTCGTGGTCCCGCCGTGGGCCGCCGCACGCGTCCCCGTCTCGAACGTGTCCTTCGCGAAGGTCCCGCCGAACGGCAGCTCCATGTGGGTGTGGACGTCGATGCCGCCCGGGATGACGTACTTGTCCCTCGCGTCGATCGTCTCGTCGGCGGTCACGCCGGCGGCGGCGAGGTCGCGCCCGATCTGGGCGATCGTCTCGCCATCGATCAGGACGTCGGCGGCGTATGAGCCGTCCGCGGTGACGATCGTGCCGTTGCTGATCAGTGTGCGCATCCGGGACGGTCCTCCGCGTCGCTGCGCCTCGTGCCGGCGCCGCCTGTGTCAGACGAGCATCGTAACGAAGCGGCGCGCGTTGCGACCGGCCGCCTGCCGGTGATCGAGGAGCGGCCTATGACCTCCTAGGTTGCCGCCGCCGCGGGCCCCGGTCCCGGCCGGCTCGCCGCACGGAGAGCAGCGCCGCGAATGTCGTCACGAACAGGCCAAGAAGCACGGGCGCCAGGTTCCCCCGGTCCGGGGGAGGCGCGACGTCGTCCGGCAGCGCGGTCGTCGGCGGCACCGTGACACCGGGCGCGGCGCCGGGGCCGTGCGGAGTCCCCGGGTTTGACCCGCCGGCCGGCGGGTTGGCCTGAGGCGCCGGCTTGGGCGGGCTTGTCGGGCGGGGCGTCGGCGTCGGCGGTGCCAAGGCGAACGGCGGGAGCTCGCCGACGATCGCGCTCGGCTGGATGCTGCGGTCCTGGTTCTTGTTGCCCGAGCCGTCGAGCTGGAGCGTCCGGACGTGCCACGGCGCTCCCGACACCATCGACGCGCCATCGCGGGCACCGCCCTTCGACGTGTCCCAGTAGGCGGATTGGGCGAGATGGCCGCCCCACGCGAGCAGGACCGCCGAGCGTGTCGCCGTGAACTTCACGAGGAAGTCCGCCGTGCTGTTGCCGTCCACCGAGCCGGAGTGGACGGGACCGCTGATCGCGGTGATCGTGCCGCCCCAGATGGTGAGCCGGCGCGGTGCCGCCGAGTAGGCCTCGGCGCCGTGGACGGACAGGCCGTTCGCCTTGAAGTTGTCGGCCGGGAAGGGGAACGCCTTCGCCGCGCCGAGCGACGGGCACTTCGTCGAGATGCCGCCGCCGGCAGCGCTGCAGGACTTGCCCTTCGCGTTCGTGACGTCCCACGTCGCGAGGAAGTCGTACGCCTTGTGGCCGCTCGCGGTGAAGTCGTAGTTGATGTGGATCGAATGGTTCCCGACCGACATCCCCTCCATTGCGAGTCGGAACGGGACGACGCCGCCCTCCGGGTACTTCGAGTTGTTGCCGTTGAGGTTGCCGTTCTGCCAGGCGATGTCCTTGCTCGCCCATTGGTCGAGGTTGACGCCGGTCGATGCGGCCCGGACGGACGGCACGCCCAGGACGAGGACGAGGAGGCTGGCAGCGACTGCCAGGATCCCGAGGCTGACCGTGACGCGCTTGCGGCGCAGGCGTCGGACCGTCCGGCCGTCCATGTCCCACCACGGGTCGCGGTTGCGACCAAACGGCAGCCTCATCGATCGTGACACCCCGGCGACCTCCGAGAACGATTCCCCGAGCATCCAGCGTCCGGGGCGGGCGGTCACGTTGTCGAGTAGTCCATGAGTCCGGTGCGCCCGTCCGGACCGCCCCGAAGAACACCGTCGCCCTGGGTCGGCGCGAGTTTGCGGTGCCGCCGGGCACCCGCGCCGGGGTCCGTCAGCTCGTGGCGGGTGCCAGGTCGCGCAGCGCCGGAATGATCTCGCGCCCGTAGGCCTCGAGCACCGCTTCCTCGTCGCCGTTCATGAGGTAGACGTTGAACTGGTCGACGCCCGCGTCGGCGAGCTCATGGAGCTTCGCGAGGTGCTCGTCGATGCCGCCGAGGACGCAGAACCGGTCCGTGACCTCGTCGCCGACGAACCCGGCGTTGGACGATCCGACCTCGGCGTGGTGGTGGTAGTCGTAGCCAGTGCGGTCGCGGATGTAGCCGGTCAGCGTCTCCGGAAGCTCCTCCCGCGGGTACTTGTTCACGAGGTCGACGACGTGGTTGCTGACGAGTGCGGGGACCCAGCGGGTCCGCTCGCGGCACAGCTCTCGATCGCCGAGGTGAGCGGGCGCGGCGGCCTGGACCTTGACGGAGCCGGTCGGGCGCGCGGCCGCGGTCTCGGCCTCACGGATCTGGCCGACGAACCAGCGAATCAGGTCCGGGTCGGCGAGCTGGAGGATGACCCCATCGGCCACGCGGCCGGTCATCGCGAGCGCCATCGGGCCGTAGCCCGCGACCCAGACCGGCAGGGTCCAGTTGCCGGTCCACGTCAGGCGGAGCTCCGTACCCTCGTACTCGATTGCGCGGCCTTCGACGAGCGCCCTGATGACCGTGATGGCCTCCTCGAGCGTTGCCATCGTCGTCGGCGGCTTGCCGAGGACGCGCCGAGCGGAGTCGCCCCGCCCGATCCCGAGATCCATCCGGCCACCGCTCACCTCGTTGAGCACGGCGAGGGCCGACGCCGTCACCGACGGCTCGCGAGTCGCGGGGTTCGTCACGCATGTGCCCAGCCGCAGTCGATCCGTGGCCTGCGCCATGAGCGTCAGCAGGACGTAGGGCTCGCGCCACAGGACATGCGAGTCGAACAGCCAGCCGTAGTCGAAGCCGGCTGCCTCGGCCTGGCGCGCCAGTGAGATCGTCCGACCGATGTCGTGCTCGGGCTTGAGCGTGAAGCCGAACTGCATGAGGCCGAGAGGGTACAACGCCGCGCTCCGGCAAGCGCCGTGTATCGGAGGCGCCGGCCTCTCCGAGGGCCACCACCAAGGGCTCAGCCGGTCGCCGGCGCCTGCTCCCCGAAGGCCGGCGGGATGGGCCGCCTGGCGATCTTCGTCACGCCGCCGGGCTTCGCCGGCAGTCGGAGGAGCTCGACAACCTCGTCCGGCGGCACGGCCTTGGAGAACAGGAACCCCTGTCCGAGGGCACAGCCGAGGTCCCGAAGCCGATCGAGCTGCTCCTGGGTCTCGATGCCCTCGCCGACGACCTCCACCTCGAGCGCGTGGCCGAACGCGATGGCCGCGGTGACGATCGCCGTGTCCTCGCGTTCCGTTCCCAGGCCGTCGACGAACGCCCGGTCGATCTTGAGTCCGCCGATCGCCAGATTCCGGAAGTAGCCCAGCGACGAGTAGCCGGTTCCGAAGTCGTCGATCGACATGCGGATTCCGAGCTCGCGGAGGGCGTACAGGGCGTCGCGAGCGGTGTCGCCCTCGAGCGTCGCGCTCTCGGTGATCTCGAGGTTCAGGCGTCGGCTCTCGAGCCCGTTCCGGGCGAGCACGGCCGCGGTGCTCTCGACGAAGCCGGGTTGGACGAGCTGCCGAGCCGAGACGTTGACCGAGACGGAGAGCACACGGGCTCGGGGGATCCGGCGCTGCCACTCAGCGAGCTGACGGCACGCGGTCTCGAGCACGAAGTCGCCGAGCGGCAGGATGATTCCGGTCTGCTCGGCGAGCGGGATGAACTCCGCCGGCGGGACGAGGCCCCGGACGGGATGCTCCCAGCGAACGAGCGCCTCGACCTCGGCGATTTCGCCCGTCTGGAGCTCGACGATCGGTTGGTAGTGGACGACGAACTCGTTGCGCGCGATGGCCTGACGAAGCTCACTCTCGAGCTCGAGGCGCCGCCACGCCCTGACGTTCATCGTCTGCTTGTAGGTCTCGTGGCGGCCCTTGCCCTGGCCCTTCGCCTCGTAGAGCGCGGTGTCGGCTGAGCGCATCACGTCGGCTGGGTCGTCCCGGCCTGCGGTCGCGTACGCGATGCCTATGCTCGCCGAGACCACGATGTGGTGGCCGTCGAGCTCGAACGGCCGCCGGAGCTCATCGAGGATCCTCTCCGCGGCCCGTTCTGCGTCGACGTCGGTCGTCATGTCCTCGAGCAGGATCGTGAACTCGTCGCCGCCGAGCCGTGCCGCCGTGTCGGCGCCGCGGAGGGTCTGGCGCAGGCGCGTCGCCACGGAGATCAGGAGCTGGTCGCCGATCCGGTGGCCGAGTGTGTCGTTGATGATCTTGAAGTCGTCGAGGTCGACGAAGAGGACGCCGTGTCGCCCCATCCCGGGTCGCTCCGTCCTCCGCGGATGGAGCGACTGTCGAAGGCGGTCGTGGAACAGGACCCGGTTCGGCAGGCCCGTCAGCGAATCGTGCAGAGCCTGGTGCGCCAGCTCGTCCTCGAGGCGCTTGCGGTCACTGATGTTCCGGGCGATTACGGAAACGCCGATCACCTCCTCGCTCGCGTCGCGGATCGGCGAGAAGGTCAGCCAGACGTGGAACGTCGATCCATCCGACGTGCGGTGGAGCGTCTCACGGCGCTCGACGAGCTCGCCAACGACGACAGCCTCGAGGAGCTTGGGCAGCTCGTCGGTGTGGTGCTCAGCGAAAAGGACATCGAGCCGCTCGCCGACGACCTCGTCGCTGGTGAGCCCGTACATCGCCTGGGCGCCGTCGTTCCACGTCGCGATCCGACCGTCGGGCCTCACGCTGAGGATGGCGTCGTCGGCCGATTCGACGATCGACGCGAGCTGCGAGCTGGCCAGGCTCGCCGACGCGAGCCGCCGGTTGGTTCGCGAGAGGCGCGTGGCGAACCATGCGCTCAACGCGACCATCAACAGAACGAGCGGTCCCGCCGTCGCGATCAGGTTGAGCCGCGTCCGCGCGACGTCCGCGTACAGCTCGGAGGTTGGGCTGACCGAGAGCACGACGAGGTTGGTGTCGGGCACGGCGCGGTAGGCAAGCCGCGACTGCCCGGCGTCGTCATCGAACGTGACGGTTCCCGCACCGCTGCCGTCGTCGAGCGCAGTCCGCACTGCGGATCGCCAGCCGGCCGTCCCGCCGCCGACCGCCTCGGGGAACGGGGCGGTGTTCATGTCGGTGGCGAGGCCGGCGTCGGTCCGGAAGCGGGTGAGGCCGGGGTGGGCGAGGAGGCGGCCGCTGCGGTCGATCACGGCTGTGTAGCCGTGAGCGCCGAAGCGCTCGGCCGCCATGAGGTCCGTCAGCCGCTGGACCGGGATCTCGAAGTGAAGAACACCCGTGCGCAGGCCTGACGCGAGCATGATCGGTGTTGCGAAGCCGTAGACCCAGCGACCTGAATCCGGCGAGATGTACGGGTCGGTGACGAAGACGGAGTCGTTCGGGAGGTGCATCGCCGGCCGGAAGAAGGGATTGCCGCTCTCGTCGGGCGAAAGCTGGCTGACCGGCGCGACGCGGCCGTCGTTCCAGCGCGCCGTTTCAAGACCCGACGACCGGATGAGGCAGATCTCGTCGACGCGATAGCGATTGGCGACATACGAGATGCTCGTCTCGATCAGCTGGCGGTTCGGCGCCGTGATCTCCTGGCCTGTTCCAAGGGCGACCTCGAACGTCGAGTTTTGACGGGTGAGCCGGAGATCCCTGGACGCTTCCGCGAAGAGCGCGCCGAGGTCGCGTGCCCCGGCCTCCGCGAAGTCGTCGAGGCGGCCGTCGGCTTCAGCTGCGCTCTGGTCCCCGAATCGGACGACCGTGATGCCGCCGGCGATGAGTGCCAGCCCGAGCAGGGCGGCGCTCACCGGAAGGACCGGCCTGCTCGCGGCAAGCCGAGCGAGGCGGGTCAGCGGGCCGCGCCGCAAGGTGTTCAGTCGGGTCATGACCCGGCGGGGTCGCGCATCTGGACCTCATGAAGGAACCCCCGGTCCGAGCACAGGTTCGGTCGCGACTGTAGCGGTGGGGTCCGCCATGGAAACTGGCGGAATGGTCATGCCCTGATGGGGCTAGCCCGGACATGAAGAGGCCGGCCACCGCCAGATATGCGGAAGCCGGCACTCGGGCCGGTCTCGACAGTCCTCCTCCGGATGTCGAACCCGGACCGTGATTCTCATACCCGAGATCGGGCGAAAAGGTTCAGCTTGCGAGCCAGGCATCGAAGGCGTAGACGTCGCCGATCATGAGCCAGATCTCGCTGATCCGGTCTGGGCCAACGTGGTAGAGCCTCACCGCGTTCCAGGTGAAGGGTTGACCGCCGCGGGCGCCCGTGTAGGTCGCGAGGTCGACGACATGCGCCTCGGATGCGACCACGTCGTGGCTCGCCATCTCGAGCGGCCCGTCGAATAGCCGGGCGAACTCGCCGAACAGCGCCAGAACCGCCTCACGACCCTGGTAGGTGCCGGCGACGGCGCTGCGGCCCGGGAAGTAATAGACGACATCCTCGGCGAGCAGCTCCCCGATTGTCACGGCGTCGCGCCGCTCGAGCGCATCGAGGAGCGCGCGAACGATCCGCTCCTTCTCGTCGGCGAGCTCGTCGCTTGCGACGTCGCGGAGCGAACTGGCAGTTGCGGCGGGCGCCCGCTGCTCGCTCACCGCAGGCGAAGTCGGAGCTCCGTCGACGCCACTTTCGCTATGGTCTGACGAGGTCGTCGTACGCGTCCGGCCGGCGGTCGCGGAAGAACTGCCACGTCTGGCGGACCTCCTGGATCCTGTCGAGGTCCATGTCGCGGACGAGCAGCTCCTCTTCGTGGGCCGAGCCGAGATCGCCGATGAACTGCCCGCGTGGGTCGCAGAAGTAGCTCTGGCCGTAGAAGTCGTCGTCGCCCAGATCCTTCTCGATCCCGACCCGGTTGATCGTCCCCACGAAGTAGCCGTT
>JBJMMH010000211.1:0-4010 GCA_045804885.1 Chloroflexota bacterium
GCGTACGTCAAGGGCGCCCCGGACCAGCTCCTCGCCCGGGCGACGTCGGCCCATGGGCCCGACGGCACCGAGGTCCCGGTCGACGAGATCCGGGACAACTACATGGCGGAGAACGAGCGCTACGGGTCGCAGGGGCTGCGCGTCCTGGCGACGGCCCAGAAGGACTTCGACGCGGCGACGTTCGATGCCAGCGCCGACCTCCTGCCACTCATCGACGGCCTCCACCTGCTCGCGCTCGTGGGCATCGTCGACCCGCCACGGCCAGAAGCCCGAGTGGCGATCGCCGACGCCCATGCGGCCGGCATCCAGGTCCGGATGATCACCGGCGATCACGCGGTCACCGCCGAGGCGATCGCCAGCCAGCTTGGGATCAAGGGCCGGGCGATCACGGGCGCCGAGTTCATCGCGATGCCCGATGAGGAGGCGGAGCGCCAACTCGAGGACATCGGCGTCATCGCCCGCGTGGCACCCGAGCACAAGGTCCACCTCGTCGACCTGCTCCGGCAGAAGGGCCACATCATCGCGATGACGGGCGACGGCGTGAACGATGCGCCCGCCCTGAAGCGGGCCGACATCGGGGTCGCCATGGGCATCACCGGCACGGAGGTCTCGAAGGAGGCCGCGGTGATGATCCTGACCGACGACAACTTCGCGACGATCGTGAAGGCCGTCGAGCTGGGTCGGGCGCTTTACGACAATCTGCTGCGCTACATCCGCTTCCAGATGACGTGCCTGTTCGGGTTCATCGGGACGTTCCTCGGGGCGAGCATCTTCAACATCCTCGGCGGCGTCCCGTTCCTGCCGCTCCAGACGCTCTGGATCAACTTCACCGCGGACATCTTCCTCGCGATCGGGCTCGGCTACGGCAAGCCCCGCGAAGGCCTGATGGAGGAGCGGCCGCGCCCCAAGAACGCCGTGATCCTGCCGCGGCCACTGTTCATATGGTTGGTCGTGGTCGGGCTATGGATGGCCGGCGTCACGCTCGGGGTCATCGTCCTCGAGACGAATCTCCGGGGCGATGCCGCCGCCCACACGATGGGCCTGACGACGTTCTCGCTCTTCCACCTGTTCTATGCGCTCGAGACGGCGAACGCCCAGCGGACGCTGTTCAGCAGCGAGCTCATCGAGAACCCGGTGCTCCTCCGGATGGCCGGCCTCTCGGTGCTGACGATCTTCCTCGCGACGGCCTTCGGGCCGCTCCAGCGGCTACTCGGCACGATCGACCTCACGGTCGAGCAGTGGGCCATGTGCATCGCGGGCGCCGCGACGGTGATCGTCATCGAGGAGGTCCGAAAGCTGATCCGGCGGCGCCGTGCTCCGGCCGCCGCGCCGGTCGCCGCGATGCCGGCACCGGTAGCCGCCTGATCCGTCAGGCGGGTGGCGAGAACAGGTAGCGATCGACGAACACGTTCCTGAACTTCGCTTCAGGGTCGAGCCGGGTCGCGGCCGCCGCGAAGGCGCCGCGGCGGGGATAGCGGGCGGCGACGAGGCGAGGATCGATCGAGAAGACCTTGCCCCAGTGGGGCCGCGGCGCGAACGGCTCGAGCGCGGCCTCGATCTTCGGTAGCAGCCCCAGCACGGGACCGGGCTGTCGCTTCCACGTGAAGTGGAACGCGACGGACGGGCGGCGGTACGCCGGGCTCAGCCAGAGCTCGTCGGCGGCGATCGTCCGGATCTCGCTCACGTGGACGAGCGGCGCGATGGCCTCGCGGAGCATGTCGAGCGCATCAAACGCCGCCACAGCGTCGTCGCGGCCCACGAAGTACTCGCTCTGGATCTCCTCGCCGCTGCTCGGGGTGTGATCCAGCCGGAAATGCGGCAGCCGCTCGTGCCACGGGCCGGGAACGCCGAGCTGGGGAGTGCATGCATCGGCCGAGGCCGACCGGATCGGGTGACGCTCGGCCGCGGCCCGCGTCGCCCCGAAGATCTCGCCGATCCGCCCGATCGAGCCGCCCGACGCGACCCGTCGCTTGACCCAGACCTGGTCGATCCACGGGCCTCGCCACCCGGTGAAGTAGCTGACGCTATCGCCCAGGGCGGCGATCTCTTCGAAGTGCCCGCGGAAGTCGTCGAGCGGCAGGTCCTCGAACACCTCCTGGGCGACGTCGTAGGTCGGTTCGACGCGAAGCCTGAGCCGGCTCACGATGCCGAGTGCGCCGAGGGAAACGACGACGGCCGCGAAGAGGTCGGGGTCGCGGCCTGCGTCGATCCATCGCAACTCGCCGTCCGGCCCAACAAGCTCGACGGCCTCGACCGCCGTCGACAGGCTGCCGCTCCTGACGCCAGAGCCGTGCGTCCCCGTGACGCACGCGCCGGCGATCGAGATGTGCGGCAGCGACGCCAGGTTGTGGAGCGCGAGGCCCGCCGCGTGGAGATCGCCGCAGACGTCGCCGTAGCGGGCGCCGCCGTCGACTGTGACCGACTGGTCGACAGGCTCGATCTGGACGCTCCTCGGCAGCCTGGCGAGCGCGACGAGGTCACCCTCGGTGTCGGCGATGTCGTTGAAGGAGTGGCGGGACCCGAGCGCCCGGACACGACGAGCGTCACGGACGATCGCCTGGAGCTCGTCGATCGACTCTGGCTGGCGAAGTCGCGCGGCGGCGTAGGTGTGGGTCCCGGCCCAGTTCCTCACGAGCCCCGCGGCGAGCGCGACGGCGCGACCGTCGACCACTCGCGGGCGTCGTGGAGATCGATCGCCTCGCTGGCGTCGACGTTCGCATCGGCCGCCATGTCGTGGACGACGATCCTGACGCGCCGCGGGCCGGGATCGTACGGTCCGGACCGGAGCGCCGACACCCGTATCCCGCCGTGGTCGCGTCGAGCCTCGAATCGCGTCCGCGCCGACATCCCGTCACGGTACGCCGTCGACTCGCCGTCGTCCTCGTAGAGGGTCCCCTCCGCGAGCCCCTCCGCGGTCGGGTACACGTGGAGCGTGAGCGGGTCGAGCGGCTCGGCCGTCGACGCGGTCGGCGGTGCCATCGGAATAATCGAGCCGGCCCGGACGAACGCCGGGATGTCTTCGTCGAGCCCGGCCGGGACGAGCACGGACGCGTCGCCCGCGTGCCAGCTCGATGTCCGCAGGTCGTACCAGCCGCCGGCCGGCAGCCGGACCTCGCGGGTCAGACGCCCGGGCCGCAGCACGGGGGCGATCAGGAGGTCCCGTCCGACGAGCGCCTGGTCCTCGACCCGCGAGACGATCTCGTCGGCGGGGTAGTGGAACAGCATCGGCCGGAGGATCGGTCGACCTGTCTCGACGGCCTCCACGGCGACCGTGTACAGGTACGGCAGGAGGCGGTACCGCAGCTCGATCGCCCGGCGACAGCGGGAGGTCGTCGGCTCGCCCCATGCCCACGGCTCCTGGCGGGCAGTGCCCTCGGCGGAGTTGTTCCGGGCAAACGGGTAGAACGCGCCCAGCTGCGTCCACCGCACGAGAAGCTCAGGCGGACAGCTCTCGAAGAAGCCGCCGATGTCGGCGCCGGCGACTGGCACGCCGGACAGTCCCAGGTTGAGTAGCTGGGCCAGCGACATCTCGAGGTGTTCCCAGGCGCTCGCGTTGTCGCCGGTCCAGACGACGGCGTCGCGTTGAATGCCGGCGAACCCGGCTCTCGTGACGACGAACGGCCGCTGGCCAGGCCGGCCCGCGACGATGCCTTCGACGGCCGCCCGGTTCTCGAGCAGCGCGTAGACGTTGCGGACCTCGGCGTGCGTCGCGGGCTCGTCGTCGGGCCCGAACGGCGTATCGGGCGACGGCTCCGTGTTGCGGGTGCCGGCTTCGCGGATCGGCCGATCGTGGAGCGCCGGCTCGTTCATGTCGTTGAGGAAGCCAGCCACGCCGACCTCGAGGTAGCGCCCGTAAAGACGGCCCCACCATTCGCGGACGTCGGGACGAACCTGGTCCGGCAGGACGCTCTCGCCGGCCCAGACGTGGCCGACGACCTCGTGCGCGTCTGCCTCGCGTGACGTCCGGACGAACGCGTCGCGGCGGCGGCCCTCGCGGTACACGTCGAATG
>JBJMMH010000212.1:0-53139 GCA_045804885.1 Chloroflexota bacterium
CGTCGGGGTCTGGCCGGGATCACCAACCTCGCGACCATCAGCTCGGGCCCGGGCCCGGGTTCCCCGCGGCGTTCAGGTCCCCACCGCGTCCTCGCTGCCGCCGCCGTCCCAGGCCGGCGCCGGCCCTGCGAGACCCGGCCCGGCCGTCGTCGGGGCACGGCATCGTCTGGGCGCGGCTCGACGGCGGCACCGTTCGGATCCTGTCCGGCGAGTGCGGCGGGGCAGCGGCACCCAGCGGCCGCCTAGGACGCCTCGCGCGTCTGGATCAGCGACAGGATGTTGCCGGCCGGATCCTTGAACCAGGCGATCGGCGGCGGGTACTCGCGGGCGATCCCCTTCGCGTCCTGCCCGAGCCCCTCATAGCGCTCGAACGTGACGCCCTTCGCGGTCAGCTCGTCGACTGCCGCGTCGATATCGTCGACCTCGAAGTTCAGGACTGTGAACGTCGCCGGCTGATGGTCCGGCTTGGGATAGACGAGCACCCGCTGGCCGCCGGCGAGCGCGAGGTTGAGCATCCCGTGGTCCTCGGTCGCCTCGACGCCGAGCGTCTCGGCGTAGAAGGCGCGCTCCGCTGCAATGTCGGTTGCGGAGAAGCCTGAGAAGGCGGGATTGTCCTTGATCGCCACGTGTCACCTCCGCGAGCAGTCCGTGCACCGACGTTCGCCGGGCCGTTGCTTCTTCCGACCGCTCGCCCGACCTTGAATCATCGGCCGGCGCCGGACCTAGGGCTCCGCGCCGCTCACGGCCTCGCGCCCGAGGATCGGAGGCGTCACCGGCGGCGACGTGCTCAGCACGCCTACCGGCGGGAGGATCGCCTGCGCCCCCTCCGGGTCGAACAGGTGGATCACGGTCCGCCAGGTCCGGGTCATGATCGCGAGGATCGGCACGATCATGACCATCCCCAGGATCCCGCCGATTGCCGCGCCGGCCGGCGCGGCGAGGAGGACCACGGCGGGGTGGAGGCTGACCGTCTTGCCGTAGACGAGTGGCGCGACGACGTTGCCCTGAACGATGTTGAAGACGATCGTGAAGATCCCCATGAGGACGATGTCGATCGGGTCGCCGACCGCGACCGCGACGAGGAAGCCGATCAGCGTGACGATCAAGCTGCCGATGTATGGGATGAACCCGCCGAAGAACATCAGGACGCTGATCGGGAACGCCAACGGCAACCCGAGGACCGCCATGGTCAGGAACTGGAGGATCGCGCCGGCCAGTGACGTCAGGGCCGTCCCGATCATCGTGCCGCGCAGGATGTCGACCGCCTGAACGCCCGTCCAGTCGACGCGGTCCCGTCGGTTCTCGGGCAGGCGCGCGACGATCCGACTCCACCACGACCTGCCATCGCGCAGGAAGAAGAAGATCAGCAGGATCGACAGGGCGAGCACGATCGTGACCGAGAGGGCGCCGGTGACGATCGCGGTCACCGTACCGATCAGCCCATCGCCGAAGACCTGGACGATGTCGGAGGGCGTCGCGCCCAGACCCAGCTTCGACGCCCCGATCTCCGTGGTGCCGACGACCTCCGGGAGCGATTGGGCCAGGGACGCGACCGTCAGCACGAAGAGCGCCACGACGATCGCGATGCTCGCGACGGTGACCCCGGCTGCCGCCAGCGTCGGCGACGCGCCCCGCTGGCGCATGACCTCGACCACCGGCGCGAGCGTCGCTGCGAGGATCAGCGCGAGGACGACCGGGGCGGTGAAGAACGGCTGGATGACGACCTGGACGAGCAGCCAGCCCAGCCCGATGACGACGAGTAGTCGCCAGCTCCACTGCCCGAGGCGATCGAGCCAGATGGGAACCAGGGCGCCCGGCGGCTCCTCGCGCCGGGCGGTTCCGAGGCTCTGGATGATCGCCGGCAGGAACGCGACGACGGCAACCACGATCGGCACCGCGGCGAACAGCCCGAGCGGACCCAGCAGGATCGCGCCGGTCGGGACTGCCACGACGGCGAGGGCCGCGGGGATCCGGGTATGGGGGCCGTAGGCGAGCGGTGCGAGGTAGCGCTGCTCGATGACGTTCATCACCGCGATCAGTGCGAGCAGCACGGCCGCGGAGAGCGCGCCTTTCGTCGCGAGCGCCACGAGCGCCAGGGCACTGACAGTCACGATGCCGCCGAGGTACGGGATGAACCCGCCGATGAACACGATGACCGCAAGCGGCCCTGCGAACGGGATGCCGAGCACCGTAAGGAACACGAAGGCGGAGAACGCGTCCACCGTCGCGAGCACGGCCGTCCCGCGGAGGTAGCCGCCGAACTGTTCCAGGGCCAGCTCGCCGCGGCGGGTCAGCTCGAGCTGGCGCCAGTCGTCGAGCTGGCTCGTGGCGCTCTCCCAGGCATGATCGCCATCCGCGAGGAGGTAGAACGTCAGGAAGCCGCCGAGGATCAGGATCGTCACGAACGTGGCGATGGGATCGACGAGATCGCTGATGGCCGACAGCACGATCGCCTGGAAGTCGGTCACCGCCCGGTCGAGGGCGCGCAGCACCGGATCCGGGACGCTCAGCGCCGTCAGCTCCGAGCTCAGCGTATCGATGCCCTGCGAGATCAACCGCAGGAGATCGGCAACGTAGGGCACGAAGGCGATGATGATGAGCGCGATCGTCACGACGACGAAGATCAGGGCGAGGACGCTCACCGCCACCGCGGCCCGCGTCCGGGGCCAGCCGCGAGCCTCGAGACGCTGGACGAGCGGGTAAACGGTCGCGGTGACGACGAGCCCGACGAGGATCGCCCCGGTCACGGTCGTCAGCGAGATGACGACCGCGAGGATCGCGACGGCGAGCGCGACCGTCACGAGCACGCGCCAGCCGATCGCGGCGAGACGCATCAACCAGCCGGGCACGAGATTCGTGCCGCCCGCGTCGGGCGGCGTGATCGTGGGCTGCGGCTCGGATGTGACGGCGTCGGTCATCGCGCGCCTCCATCATGCGGGCTCCGGGCAAGGCGGCACACCCCACGAGACTGCGATCTGCCACGCTGAAGGGATGCCGCCGCACGATTCGACGGATCCGCGAGGCGACCGACGGCCGCGGCGACTGCCGCTCTCTCACCGGCGGGCCTTCGTCGCCCATCACACCAGGCTCCGGCCGGTCGCGGGGGTCGAGGGCATCCGGCTCCACCTTGCCGACGATGCCGCGCAGGTCTGGCAGGCGACCGAGGAGGCGACCGGCACCACCAGCGCCCCGATCCCGTTCTGGGCCTTCGCGTGGGCCGGCGGGCTCGCCCTCGCCCGCTACCTCGCGGATCGGCCTGCGGACGTTCGCGACCGCCGCGTGCTCGACTTCGCGACCGGCAGCGGACTGGTCGCGATCGCAGCTGCGAAGGCCGGAGCCAGCGCGGTCATCGCCGCCGACATCGACCCGTTCGCCGAGGCGGCGGTCGAGCTAAACGCCCGGGCCAACCGGATCCGGGTCGAGTTCGTCGGGCGGGACCTCCTGGCCGAGACACCGCCGGCCGACGTCGACGTGCTCCTCGCCGGCGACACCTGGTACGAGGGTCCGTTCGCCGAGCGCGTCCAGCCGTGGCTCCGGGCCGCGGCCGACAGCGGGATCCGGGTTCTCGTCGGCGACCCGGGCCGGCGCTACCTGCCGGCGGAGGGCCTGACGGAGATCGCCGCATACGAGGTCGAGACGACGACGCAGCTCGAGGACCGGGCCGTCGTCGTAGCGCGCGTCTTCGAGATCGATCCATCCGCCGAGTCACGCTACCAGCGTTCTGTCAGCCCGCCGGCCGGGCCTCGGTAGGTGGCGCGAGGCTCTCGGCGGCCAGCGGCGGCGTATCTCACCGGCCGGTCCCAATCGACTCGGCGGCTGGAGCTACTCGGCCGGGTCTGTCCCGGCCTTCTGCGCGTCCAGCAGGCGGCGCTCGTCGATATGCTCGTCGACGAATGAGCGACGTGATCGATCCAGCGGCACTCGAGGCCGCCCATCGGCGCTATAACCCGCTGGCGGACGAATGGGTCCTCGTCGCCGCGGGTCGGAGCCAGCGGCCGTGGCAGGGGAGCGAGGAGCCGCCGCCGGCGGCGCGCCAGCCGCGCTATGACGCCGCCTGCTATCTCTGCCCCGGCAATGCCCGCGCGAGTGGCGACGTCAACCCGACGTACACGGATTCGTTCGTCTTCACGAACGATTTCGCGGCGCTCTCGCCAGAGGCAGGTGACGCAGTGCGCGAGGACGGTCTGTTGCTCGCTGCTGCCGAGGCCGGCACGTGCCACGTGATCTGCTTCTCGCCGCGCCACGACCTGTCGCTCGGTTCGATGGATATCGCAGACGTCCGCCGGGTCGTCGACGTCTGGGCCGAAGAGACGGCCGCGTTAGGCGAGCTATATCGGTGGGTCCAGGTATTCGAGAACCGCGGCGCGGCGATGGGCGCCTCGAATCCGCACCCGCACGGGCAGGTCTGGGCGGGGACGGCGCTGCCGACCTACGCCGCGAGGGAAGACGCGACGCAACGGCGGCACCGCTCTGAACGCGGCTCGAGCCTCCTCGTGGACTACCTCGACCAGGAGGCAGACGGGCCACGGGTTGTCACCATCAGCGAGCTGTGGGCAGTCGTCGTGCCGTTCTGGGCCGTTTGGCCGTTCGAGACGCTCATCGTTCCGCGGGCGCGGTCCGCTCGTCTCCCAGACCTGTCGCCGGCCGCCCGCGACGACCTCGCGGCGACGCTCCTGCGCCTCATCGCCGGCTACGACCGACTCTTCGACCGGCCGTTCCCGTACTCCATGGGCTGGCACCAGGCGCCGTTCCCGGCGCGCGGCCCCGGAGGTGCGGCCGACGAGCACTGGCAGCTCCACGGCCATGTCTATCCACCGCTGCTTCGGGACTCGGTCCGCAAGTTCATGGTCGGCTACGAGTTGCTCGCCGAGCCGCAGCGCGACCTGACGCCCGAGGACGCGGCCGCTCGCCTGCGGGCAGCGGTGGAGCGCGGGTGACCGACGGCCGACCGGACGCGGGGGGGCTGGACCCGGAGCGGCTAGCGGCGCTGCTCGACGGACTCCCCGGGCTGCCTGATGGCCCGACGGTCATCGCCCGCGCTCCCGGCCGCGTGAACCTGATCGGCGAGCACACCGACTACAACGAGGGCTTCGTGCTGCCTGCCGCAATCGACCTCGAAACGTGGATCGCGTTCCGGGCGACCGCTGACAGCCGGGTCGATCTCACGCTCGCTTCGAGCGGCGAGCGGCAGGCCTTCGATCTCAGGGCGATCGGTGGGCGGCGTCGGTCGTGGATCGACTACGTCGCCGGGGTCGCGCGGGAGCTCGTCGGCGCCGGCCTTCCCGTGCGTGGGCTGCGCGGTGTCGTTGCGGGCACGCTGCCGCTGTCAGCCGGCTTGTCGTCGTCCGCCGCGCTCGAGCTCGCCGCCGCGTGGGCGATGCTCGACCTGCCCCCGGCGGCGCCGGACGCTCCTGATCCGATGATGCTGGCCCGCCTCGCCCAGCGGGCCGAGAACGAATACGTCGGCGTGCAATGCGGGCTGATGGATCAGTTCGCGAGCGCGACCGGCCGGCGCGGCGACGCGCTGCTGCTCGACTGCCGCTCGCTCGAGTGGCACGGCGTGGCTCTGCCGCTCACGGGCCATGCGCTGGTGGTCTGCCACACGGGCTCCTCGCGGCGGCTCGAGGCTTCCGAGTACAACGAGAGGCGAGCACAGTGCGAAGCGGCCGTCGCGGCGATCGCGCGCCGCCGCCCGGCCGTCCGCTCGCTTCGTGACGTTGACGCCGCGATGCTCGCCGACGTTGCGGACGACCTCGACGAGGTCACCCTCCGTCGCTGCCGCCACGTCGTCGAAGAGAACACCCGCGTCCTCGGGACCGTGACGGCCCTCGAGTCCGGGGACCTCGCGACCGTCGGCCGTCTCTGGTCCGCCAGCCACGCCTCGCTGCGCGACCTGTACGAGGTGAGCTCGACGGAGCTCGACGCGCTTGTCGACATCGCCACCGCGACGCCGGGGGTGGTCGCCGCGCGGATGACCGGGGCCGGCTTCGGCGGCTGCACGGTGAACCTCGTCCGGCGCGATGCCGTCGATCACCTTCGGGGCCGTGTGTCGGACGAGTACCGCCACCGCACCGGCCGAACCGCGACGATCTACGAGGTCGAGCCGGCGATCCGTGCCGGGTTGCTGGACGGTGGCGACTGACGGGTCGCCTCACTCCTGCCGCGAGCGACCGGTCTCCGCGCGAGTCTCGACGAGCAGCAGCTCCGCCCCGGAATCGCCGGCCAGCACGGTCAGCTCGGGCTCGCCCTCGACCTTGGCGGCGCCAGCTTCGTCGACCGAGCCCGCGTCGATGCCGGCGGCAGTTGCCAGCGCGGCCGCGCCATGGACGGCGAAGAGATAGCCGTTGAATGCCGGCCGGAAGCGATGGGTCAGCGTCGCGCCAGGATCGAGAAGCGTCGCGTAGACGGCCGCATCCTGGTGGACCGTCACCGCGTCCGGGCTGGACGGCGCGCCATCGCCGCCGTAGCCCTCGGCGGGCACCACCACGGCCAGCCAGCGACCGCGCCGCAGATCGGCGGGGAACTCACGCTGCTCGATCGAGGGCTCGAGCCCCCGCTCCGACGGGACGATCCACATCTGGATGAAGCGCATCGGCTCCGAAGTGGAGTGGTTGCCCTCGGAGTGCTGCATCCCGGATCCGAGCGTTGCCCGCTGGACGGAGCCCGGCGGCAGGATTCCGCCGTTGCCGCGGGAGTCGGCATGCTCGAACATCCCCTCGGCGACGTAGGTGATGCCCTCGATGTCGCGGTGGGGATGCATCGGCCAGACGGCACCGGGGACGAGCGTGTCGTCGTTGAACACCCGGAGATCGCCGAACCAGGTGTTCGCGGGGTCGTAGTAGTCGTCGAAGCTGAAGTGCCAGTTGGCCCGGAACCAGCCGCCCTCTTTGTGGTGGATGGTGGCGCGAGGTCGAACCGTGATCATCGACGCAGCCTACGCTTCCGGCAGTGACCGATAATCCCGTCATGGCCGGCCCGATCCCACCGCCGACGACGACGCCCCTCCCCGAGCTTCCCGCGCATCCCTATGCAGCGGAGCTGGAAGCGGAGCGGCGCGGCTGGTACGAGCTCTTCGAGCTGGTCCGGAGCCTTTCCCCGGACGAGTGCCTCGAGCCGGGCTACTACCGCGACCCTGACTGGAGCGTGCGCGACGCCGTCGCGCACCTCGGCACATGGCTCGCAGAAGCCCAGCGCCAGCTCGAGCGGCTCGAAGCCGGGACGTATGCCGGCCACGACATCGACATCGACGCGCTCAACGCCCAATTCCTCGCCGCGATGGCTGGCCAGCCGTGGCGGATCGCGTGGATCCAGGCGAACGCCGCCCGGACGCGGATGGTCCAGGTCTGGTTCGAGCAGACGGAGCCGGACGACGAGGCCGCGTGGTGGATCCGGAAGGCCGGCGGCGACCACTACGCGGAGCACCTCCTGCGACTGCGCGAGTGGGTCGCCGAGTTGCTGGCTCGCCGCCGCGGATAGGGGCAGCCGAGCCTCAGACGCGGCGATCCTTGCCGAACGCGGCGAGCCGGTCGGCCGACGGGATCACGTAGTACGCGCCAGTCACCGGTCGCGCGAACCGCGTGAGCGAATCCGCCGGTTCCGCTGGAGACAGGTTGCCGATCATGCTCTCGAGCATCGTCGCGAGGATCTGTTGGTCCGCGGCGAACCCGACGAAGATCGTCCCGTGTTCCTCGATCGTTCCGTAAGCGATATTGCGGCGGAAGATCCGGCCGAAGACGTCCTGGTCGGTCCGGGCGACATGCGAATCCTGCGGCTTCGGGTCGAGCTCGGCGCCGTCGCCCTTGCGCCGGCCCATGACCGCTTCCTGCGTTTCGACGGGCAGAGATTCCCAACCGATCGCGTCGTGCTGCCACTGTTGGAGCAGCAGGACGGAGCCGCCGCCGGACGGCCGGCCTTCGCCGATGACGGCGACGCGCATGGCGTCGACGAGGGTGGGGTTCTCCGTCCCGTCGATGAATCCGGTGAGGTCGCGGTCATGGTGATATGGCCAGCCGACGATCTCGTTCGCGAGCCGGACGGCTCCGTCGAGCTCCGTGATCACGCCGCGCGACAGGTCGAACACGACGTCGTACGAGGCGCCCGTGAGCCAGATGACGACGTCGTGCTGGGTCGCGGGAAAGGTGTAGCCGTCGCGGCCGACGAGCGGTTGGTTGAAGCCGGTGACGCCATCGGCCGCCGCGTCGGGGGCGGCCGCGGCCCAGAGCTCGGGCCGGAACCCCGCCACGAGATTGACACCGCCGATCGTTGTCCGCGGCTCACGCAACGATGCGACTCGCTCGACGGCAGCGGCAGCATCGACCGAGGCGCCCAGATCGAACTCGAGGTAGGCGTGAGAGCTCGTGCCGAGGGCGAAGATGCCGGGCTGCGGTTCAGGCATGGGATCTGCCTCCGACGCGCATCATGACCGACGACGTCCGAGCGCGAGCACTGCTCGCTCCCAACGAACCGAGGTCCGCCCGATGCCCGAGGAGGCCCGCCCCACGCCCCGCGTCGACCGTCCCGAGATTCCCGCCGAGTACGGCATCGGCAAGGCGACCGAGCACGTTGATTGGTCGCACGTCGTGGAGCGGCTCGACGCGGCGCGGGTCTACTGGATCGCGACAGTCGGGCCGGACGGGCGGCCGCACGTTCGACCGGTCGACGGGATGGTCGTCGACGGCGTGATCTACGTCGGCGGGAGCCCGGCGACGCGCTGGGTCCGCGATCTCGCCGCGAACGCCCACGTGTCCGTCCACCTCGACACGCTCGACGGTGACGTGGTCATCGTCGAAGGCGAGGCGGAGATTCTCGCATCCAACAGCGACGCCTTCGCGGAGCGGATGGCCGCCGCGTCGAAGGCGAAGTACCCGGAGTACGGAATGACCGCCGCGAGCTTCAAGGGGCCGGGCCCCATCGCGATCCGGCCACGGAAGGTCGTCGCGTGGACGAACTTCATGAAGAACCCGACGCGCTTCCGCTTCGATTGACCGCCCCGGCGCGGCGATCCCGCGCCGCCGCCGACTCAGGCCCCGGCCTGGAACGCCGAGCTCGCGACCATCAGGCTCAGGAGAGCCACGTTGGCCTTGAACAGGGGATCCCCGCCCGCCCCGTCCGTCCACATCGAGACCGTCCCCGCCGAGCCGACGTTGATGATGAAGACGTAGCGAGCCGTCCCGGCCGCGACGCCGGCGGCGTCGGCTGCCGAGGTCTCCGCGATGACCGTCGCCTCGAGGTTGTCGAGGGTCGCCGGCGTCTGCGCCTGGACCACCCACGCGGCAGGATCGGTCGCTGCGGTTACGGCGTCACCGTAGGCCGTCTCGGTCGAGGATGCGCGGATCGCCGTACTGAGCGTCGCCGGGTCGGCCGGGACCGTGATCGGGTTGGGGTCGAAGTACTGGCACACGAGGTTCGCCGGGTCCGTCACGGTGTGCCAGCTGCCCGGGTAGGTGATTCGCGCGACGGTGGCCGCCGTGGGCGCCTTGAGCTCGCAGATCGCGGCCGTGGGCGGGATCGACGCGGGTTGGCTGGGCGGCGGGACGGACGGGGTCGCCGGCGGCGCCGTCGGCCGGGCCGTCGGCGGCGGAGTGGCGGCGGCTGTCGGCGTCGGGGCCGTCGTCGGCCCGGCGGTCGGGGCCTCCGACGCGGGCTCCGAAGCCGGCGGCGCCGAGGGCCGTTCGCCGGGGGACGCCGACGGGATGGTCTCCGGCGTCGGTCGGAGGAGGGCGACCTTCAGCGAGCCGCGGAGGTCAGTCAGATTGACCTGGTCGTTCCGCGTCTCGATCAGCGCGGCACCCTCGAGCGCCTTGAGGAACGCTGTCTCCTGGGCCATGACGTCCTCGGGGCACGCCAGACGCGTGGTCGCGAGCCGACCGATGCGGACGACGTTGCCGTTCGTGCCGTAGACCCCGCTGAACGAGTTGCAGCCCGAGAACCCGCCGACCGATCCGATCCCGAACGTGACGTCCATCTCCGTCCCCGGCAGCGGCGCCGACTGGGTGCTAGGCACGCTCTCGTAGCCGCCGACCTGCCACTTGCCGAGGACCGGGTTGCGCGGGGCCGCATCGAATACGAGGACCGTCGAGCCGACGGCGCTGAACACCGTCATCGTGTCGCGCCGGACGCTGTAGAACCGGCTGCTGTCGAGCAGCTCGAGGTAGCGCTGCTCGAACGTCATCGCCTCTTCCGGGCAGGCCATCTTCGTCGAGGCCGGCTGGCTGACGAAGAGCGTCCGGCCACCGGACCGATACCGGCCATCGTAGGTATTGCACCCGCTGAAGCCGCTGATCCGGTTCGCACCGAACTCGGCATCCGCGTACTGCGTATCCGGAACGATCGTGAGTGTCCCGGCCTGGTCGTACGACCGCAGGATCCATTTCGTGGACTGCAGCTCGCCACCCGTGCCCGGCCCGGCCGAACACGCGGCGAGGAGCGCGACGAGGACGACGAGCGCGCCGATCGAGCGCTTCGGCATCGGCCTGCCTCCGGTTGCGACGCGCTACTGGATCCGGCTCGCCACGTAGAGCGCGAACAGGCGCAGGAAGTAGCCGACGCCGCCGACGAGGAACGCAGCGAAGACCGGCAGCGCGATCGCGTTCGCCGAGATGGCGAAGGCCTCGAAGAGGTTGAAGGCCTCGCGTGACGCGAGGTCGATCCACCAGATCACGCCGGCGATCAGGGTGTAGATGATCCCGACCCAGCCGACGACGATGAAGAACGTCCCGACCGTGGCGAGTCGCCTTGCGTCGCTGATGATGTCCATGCCGCCTCAAACCCTCCTCGCGCCTGCCCACGAAACCCTCGGGATGATCGCCCGGTCGGCGACCAACGGAAATGCGGTGGCCACGGCGGACCGAGGGGTGCCCGCGCCACCGCGGGGTCATTCCGACTCGCGCCATGACCGGCGGTGGCCGATGATGGCGCCGAGTGACCACGCGATCGATGCCACCCTTTGTACACGAGCTGGTCGACGACCCCGGTCGGCGGCGGGCTCTCGGTGTCGCCGTGCTCTCGATGGCAGCGGCCGGGCTCAATCCCCAGGTCCTGTCGCCATCGCTCCAGTCCGTTCAGTCGGCGATTCGTGAGCAGCCTCAGCTCAATTCGCTCGTCCTGCTAGTCACCCTGACGGGGGCCGGCCTGCTCTTCGTCGGCGGCGTCCTGGGCGACACGGATGGTCGACGGCGAATCCTGCTTGGCGCGCTCGCGGCGCTCTGCGTGACGAGCCTCGCCGGCCTGCTCATCGCGGATGGCCCGGTGTTCATGGTCTCTCGTGTCGCGGGCTCGGCGGCTGCGTATGCCGTGCTGCCGTTCTCGCTGGCGCTGGTGGCCACGACGTACCAGGGCGTCGCTCGGGCGACCGCGATCGGCGTCGCCTACGCGGCCTACGGCGGGGCGACGGCCGCGGCACCCGTGCTGCTCACCATCCTGGGACCGAGCGGCCCGTGGTGGCCGGCATTCGTCGTCGCGTTGCTCGTGGCCGCGATCGCGCTGTGGTGGACGTGGCCCCGCGCCCCGGATCTCCCTGCCATCGCCCGCGACGATCGGGGATACGTCATCTCGACCGCCGTCTGGGCGTTCGCGATCGTGGTAATCACGGCCGGGCTCGCGGACATCGGCAACCGCGTGGCGAGCCCGATCCGGCTCGGTCTCATCGGCCTCGGCGTCGTCCTGCTCGCGGCGTACCTCGTCTGGGACCGCCGGCGCGGAAGCGCGGGCCCCCCGCCGCGCCACGTCGTCCGCCGGCCGGTGACCGTCGCGGTGGCGGTCGGCGTAATCATCGGCTTCGCCCAGGCGGCGCCTCTGTTCCAGCTGCCGTTGTTCTTCCACGTCGTGCTGGGCTACGGCGTCGTCGTCGCGACGATCGCGACCGCGCCATTCATCCTCGCGCTCGTCCTCGCCGGGCCCGTCGCCGGCGCCCTGCTGACCCGATTCCGGCCGCGAACGCTCGTCGCGGCCGGTCTTGCCGCAGTCGGAGTCGGCAACGTCCTCGCCGGGGCGCTCCTCGCCCGGGACGTCGCGTACGCGGCCCTCGTCCTCCCGTTGTTCCTGATTGGCGGCGGGTTCGTCGTGGCGACGACGGTTCGGACGGCGATCATCTTCGCCAGCGTCTCGCGGGGCCTGCCGGCCACGGCCGCGGCCCTCAACGAGGCGTCGATCCTCGTCGGCAGCCGCCTCGGGCTTGCCGCCTTGACCGCGCTTATCACCCAGCGAGCGCTGGACGTGTACACCGCGTCGCTGGGCGCAACAGATCCCGGCCAGCACGCGAGCGCCGTCGAAGCGTTCCGGTCGGTCCTCATCGCGGTGGGGACGCCCGCGATCAACCAGGTCCTCGCGGTCCTCGATCCAACCGACCTCGCCGCGTACGGCAGCGCGTTCATCGAGGCATCACGTGAAGGGCTGCTCGTCACGGGCGTCGTTGCCCTCGTGGCCGCCCCGCTTGCCTGGCTCGCCCTCGGTCGGCACGATCCGCTCACGACGGTCTGGGACCACGCCGAGGAGCGGTCGGAAGGGGCGACATCGCCGGCCTGAACGGGGGCGCCGCGAAATGTGAGCCGTGTCGCCTGCTCGCGGCCCCTAGGCTCGGGTGACGCCGATCCGCCCTGCGAGGTCCCGGGCGACCGCCGGGTCGAACTCGCCCTGGCCGGGAACGAGCGCGTTGGCGGCCGCGGCACCCGCCCCGAGCCGGAGGGCGCCGACGAGGTCCTCCCCCTCGAGCAGCCCTGTCGCGAGCCCGGCGAGGAAGGCGTCGCCGCTGCCGACGGGATACGGACCCTCCGCCGCCGGCGGGCCGACGAGCCAGGCATCGCCGGCCGCCGCAGCTACGGCGCCCGCAGTGCCCCGCGTCACGATCGCGGCACCGGCTCCCCTGGCGACCAACTCGGCGGCGGCGTCGCGGGCAGCGTCGACGCCGCTGACGTGACGTTCCAAGAGGTCACCGGCCTCGGCCTCGTTCACCTTGACGAGCCACGGCCCTTCGCCAAGGGCCCGCGCGAGGGCCACCCCGTAGACGTCGAGGAGGATCCGCGCGCCGGCCTCCGCCGCGACCCCGCAGATCCTGGCGAACGCGCCGTCGTCGACGCCCGGCGGCACCCCGCCCGAGACCGTGACGAGCGCGGCGGCCGTCGACTCGACTCGCACGAGCGACTCGAGATCGCGCCAGGCATCCGCGGGCACGGCCTCGCCGCGGTCGTACACCTCTGTCAAGCCGGGCGTCGCCGGATCCCGGACGGACACGCAGGTCCGCGTCTCGCCGGAGGTCCACACAGCCCGGACCGTCACACCGGCTGACGCGAGCGCCTCGTCAACCCAGCGCCCGGCATGGCCGCGCAGGATCGTCACCGCGACGACGTCGGCCCCCAGGTGATGAGCGGCACGCGCGACGTTCAGGCCCTTGCCGCCGGGGACGGCCGTCGCCCGGACCGGTCGGTGGATCGCGCCCGGAGTCAACCGGTCGACCTCATAGATTCGATCGATGGCTGGATTCGGCGCGACGCAGACGAGGGCCGTCATTCCGCGCCCGGCGCCAGCAGCGCTGCGAGCGCGGCGGCCTCGTCGCGCGTCGGCTGACCGGCGGTCCCGCCGACGCCGCGCAACGACAGCGAGCCGCAGGCAACGGCAAGCTTCAAGGCGTCGACCGGCGAATCGCCCGCGAGGTAGGCCGCGAGGAACCCGGCATCGAACGCGTCGCCAGCGCCGATGGTGTCGACGACCTCGACCTCGGGGGCAGCGACCGGGACCGCGCCGCCGCCGGCATCGCGCCCCACGACGATCCCGCCCGCCTCGCCGAGCTTGACCGCGACGATCCTGGGACCGTCGGGGCCACCTCGCGCCATCAACGCCCGCGCCGCGCTGACGTCGTCGGCCTCGCCCGTGAGGTGTCGAGCCTCCGCGCCGTTCGGCAGGACGACGTCGGTCTCCGCGAGGATCGAGTCGATCCCGCCGTCCCACTGGCCCGTCGGGTCCCAGTTCGGATCGAAGGACGTCGAGACGCCGGCCGCCCGCGCCACACGGAATCGCTCCGGCAAGCCTCGGCGGAGCTCCTCCTGGAGAAAAAGGCTGCCGACGTGTAGGTGGCGTGCCGAACCGATCATCCGGTCCGTGAGGTCCTCCGGGCGCAACGCGCCGATCGCCCCGAGCGCCGTCAGGATGGCCCGATCCCCGCCCCTCGCGAGGATGACCGACGCGCCCGTCGGCGTCGTCTCGTCGACACGACACGCCGACACGTCGACCCCGCGCTCGTCGAGCGCCGCCAGCATCCAGCGACCCAGTGCATCTGCGCCGACGATACCGACGAAGGCGACGCGCAAGCCCAGCCGGGCGGCCGCGGATGCGGTGATGGCCGACGAGCTGCCGATCGTCAGCTGCACGTCGCCGACGACCTTCTCGACCTGGCCGAACGCCGGCTCGACGTCGCCGCCGCTGACGACGACGTCCGGATTCAGCTCGCCCGCGACCAGGAGGTCGAACGAGCGGTCGCGATCGGCCCCGGTCACCGGTCGGGGTAGTCGAGATACCAGGACGGCTCGACGCGACCCGCCCGGAGCGCCGGCGGGGCGCGATCCAGCCACGGCTGCCCGAGTCGCTCGACGACGTCGACGAGCCGCTGTAGGCGGGCGGCGCCGTCGCCCTGGAGGAACGCGCCACGCTCCGGCGCCTCCATTCGCGCGGCGTCTGCCCAGACCGATCGGCCGACGAGTACGCCGCTCGCGCCGGCATCGCAGGCGACCGCGACCTGGCGCTCGAACGTGGCGTCGTCGACGCCGCCGGACAGCAGCACCCACGGGACCATCGACGCCTCGTCGAGCTCGAGGCACCCCTCGCGCCAACGGCGTTCATCGGTGACGCCGGCGTCGTATGGGAACTCCGACTTCAGGACGTCTCCACCGAGGGCGGTGAGGCGCCGGGCCGTCTCGACGACGGCCCGCCGACGGTCGTCGCCGGAGAGGACCGACCGATCGGGGTCGGGTGAGTAGGTGAGCGGCTCGAGGAACAGTGGCAGGTCGGTCGCCCGGCAGTCTGCCGCGACGCCCGCAACGAACGCCTCTTGGTCGGCGGCGGTTTCGGCGTCCGGGTGGTAGTAGACGAGCAGCTTCGCGGCCGACGCGCCCATCCGCTTGGCCTTGGCGACGCTCCAGCCCGGAAGCACCCGGCTCCGCCGGGCGGTCGGCAGCCCCTCGTAGCCGGTCGCCTCGATCGCGACGAGGAGGCCGGTCCCGCCGGGGATCGATCCGTCCGCGACGCACTGCGCGGCGCCGACCTCGGGGTCGAGGAGGACGCCGCTGACGAACGGCGCCAGCGCCCGGACGACATCCCGCTTTAGCGCCGTCATCGTCTCGGTCGTGACCGAGTCGGGGTCATCGGGATCGATCTCGCGCCGGAGGTTCTGGCGGTGATCGAGGGCCAGCACGTTGAAGACGCCACGGGCCGAGGCGCACGCGTCGAGGCCGCGCCGGACGCCGGTCGGATATGGGGCTACGACCATGGCCGCAATCTACGCCGCCACCGCGCGGAAAACAACGCGAAAAGCGCAGACACGGCCTCGCTGCTGCGCATTTCGCGCAACTTTGCTTGACACTGCGCGCAGGTCGCAGGAGCATCCCGGCATGCGGCCCGCCCAGCGCGACCTCCGCCTCATGTCCCTGCTGCGCGTGCGCGGCCACGCTAGCGTCGAGGACCTCGCGATCGCCGTCGGCGTGACGACGTCGACGATCCGACGCGACCTGCACCGGCTGTCGGACGACGGTCGAGTCTTCCGGACCTATGGCGGAGCGACGGTCGGCGGGCCCTCGCGGATGGCGGACATCATCGATCCCGCCGCCCCGGCCAAGGAACGAATCGCCGCGGAAGCGGCCGACCTCGTCCGCGACGGCCAGACGATCGCAATCGCCAGCGGCACGACGACGCTCGCCTTCGCCCGGCAGCTCGCCGACCGCGAGGACCTGACGGTCATCACCAACGCGCTCGACGTCGCCTGGACGCTCGTGGATGAGCCAGGCATCGAGCTGATCGTCCTTGGCGGGGCCGTCCGGCCACGGATGCACAGCATGCTCGGACATCTGACCGAGCTGGCGACCCGGGAGCTGCGGGCCGACATCCTGTTCATCGGCATCGGCGCGATCAGCTTCGAGCACGGGCTGATGAACGATTCCGTGCCGGAGATCGTGTCGGATCGGGCGTTGCGCCGGATGGCCCCGCGCTGCGTCGTCCTTGCCGACGCCCGGAAGTTCGACCTCGTCGCACCGGCCTACGTGTTCGGCCTCGATGCCGTCGACACGATCGTCACGGATGGAGCGATCCGTCCCGAAACGCTCGACGGCCTCCGTTCGCGCGGTGTCAAGGTCATCGTCGCCGGAGAGCCCGAGCGATGAGGATCCAGAGCCTCATCGCCGGCGAGGTCGCCGCCGAGCCGGATGCCATCCGGGCGACTGTGCGTGAGTCGCGGGCGGACGCCCGGGCGGCGGCGGACGCGCTTCGCGACCGAGGCGTCCGGCGCGTGTTCGTGATTGGCAACGGCACGTCGTACCACTCGTCGCTCGCGGTGGCGCTCGTCCACCGTCGCCACGCCCGGCCCGACGACCCCCCAGTCTTGGCCCTCACGGCCGGGGAATTCCGCCACTACGCGCCGGCCGTCGACGGCCGCGATGCGATCATCGGGATCTCGGCGTCCGGCGAGTTCCGCGACGTCGTGTCGATCGCGGAGGCATATCGAGACCGTCTGCCGGTTGTCGCCGTCGTCCACGTGCCCGGGTCCTCGCTGACGCGGCTGACCGATCACGTCGTTGTCTCCGCGGGCGGTCCGAGCGCCGTCCCGGTGATGACGAAGACCTTCGCGGCGACGCTCACCGCGGCGCTGCTGATCGTCGCGGAACTGTTCGACGACGACCGGGGCGAGATGCTCGTCGATGATCTTCTCGTCGCGGCGGATGCCGGTGACGCGGCGATCCGGGCCGCTGAGGGCGTCGTTCCGGGTCTCGCCGCGCGACTCGCCGACGCGCAGCACCTCTATGTCGTCGGGAGTGGCGGCGGTCACGTCGCGGCGCTGGAGGCCGCGCTGAAGCTGAAGGAGACTGCGCTCGTCCACGCCGAAGGCTCGGAATCGTGGGAGACGGCGTCCGGTGCGGCGACGCTCATCGGGCCTGCGGCGACCGTGATCGCCCTCGCGCCGCCCGGCCCCGGCCGGGAGGCCGTCGTCGATGTCGCCCGCCACTGCATCGATTGGGGCGCGCGCGTGATCGAAGTCGGTCCGGTCGGGGCTGTCGACGGGGCGGAACTTCTCGAGATCGCCCCGACCGCCAACGAGGACCTGGCATCGCTCGACACGACGCCGTCGGTGGCGCTGCTCGCGGACGCCCTGGCGCGGGCCCGCGGCCTGGACCCGGACCATCCGGCCTGGACAGAGCGCTACCGCAGCCAGGGCCTGACCCACGTGATCGGCTCGGCGGCCGTCGAATGACCCGCATCGTGCTGGTCGGCGCGGGCAGCGTCGAGTTCACCCGCAACCTGCTGGGCGACATCCTGGGCTACCCGGAGCTCAAGGACGCCACAATCGTCCTCCACGACATCGACGCCGACCGCCTCGCCACCGCCGAGGCCATGGCCCGCTGGACGGCCGGCGCGCTTTCGGCGAACCCGAGCATCGAGACGCACCTCGAACGGCGCGCCGCGCTGGCCGGAGCCGACTTCGTGATCGACACGATCCAGGTGGGCGGAGCGCGGGCGACGCAGATCGACTTCGATGTGCCTCGCCGCTACGGCCTCGAGTACACGATCAACGACACGATCAACGTCGGCGGCGTGATGCGCGGGCTGCGGACGATCCCCGTCGTGCTCGGGATCGTCCGCGACATGGAGGCCGTCTGCCCCGACGCGTGGTTCCTCAACTACACGAACCCGATGTCGATGCTGATCTGGGCTGTCACCGCCCGGAGCGGGGTTCGGACCGTCGGCCTGTGCCACTCGGTCTACTGGACGATCCGGGCGATCGCCGACTACGTCGGTATCCCGTTCGACGAGATCGACTACGCGACCGCGGGCATCAACCATCTCGCGTTCGTGCTGCGGCTCGAGCGCGACGGCGACGATCTCGTGCCCCGCCTACGGGACGCCGTCGACGCCGGCCGGATCCCCGACGACGACCTCGTCCGGGCGGAGCTGTTCCGGCGGCTCGGCTTCTACCCCACCGAGTCGTCGGAGCACCACGCCGAGTACAACCCATGGTTCATCCCGAAGGGCCTCGTCGATCGCTACCACATCCCGATCGGCGAGTATCTCCGTCGCGTCTCCAACAACCTCGCCGAGTTCGAGGACACGAAGCGACGGCTCGCCACCGGGGAGCCGTTCGAGATCGAGCGGAGCGGTGAGTACGCGGCGGTCATCATCCACTCGGTCGTCACGGGCGAGCTGGCGCGGATCGTCGGCAACGTCCCGAACCGCGGCATGCTCATCCCGAACCTTGCAGCCGAGGCGTGCGTCGAGGTGCCATGCCTCGTCGATGGATTCGGCCCCCGACCCGTCGCTGCCGGTCCGCTGCCGGCCCACCTCGCTGCCTACATCCATCCCGCCGTCGACGCCCAGGCGCTGACGGTCCAGGCAGCCCTTGAATGCGACCGGGACGCGATCTACCACGCGGTGTTGCAGGACCCCCTCGTGCAGGCCCGGCTCTCGCTCGACGACGCGTGGCGGATGACGGACGAGCTCATCGCGCAGGAAGCCGAATGGCTGCCCGCCTGGCTGGGCGGCGCAGCGCCGGACTGACGGATCAGGACAGGACCCACGAGAGGAGAAGCGCTCATGGGAACATGGAACGCCCGGTGGCGGATCGGCGGCGCACTGGCCGCGCTGGTTCTCGCGATTTCCGGGTGCGGCGGCTCGACGGGCCCGTCGGCCTCGAGTGGCGGCGCCGCTTCGCCGGCCGCGACCGGCGCGTCGACACCGCCGTCGAGCCCTGGCGGATCCGGCGGCGACGTCGGCTACTCCGGCCCGCCGGCCAATCTCGAGTACTCGATCTGGGGAGACCCCGCCGAGATCAAGAACCAGCAGGCGATCGTGACCGGGTTCACGGACAAGAACCCCTCGATCAAGGTCAACGTGACCGTCTCCGACTGGGAGCCGTACTGGGACAAGCTCCAGACCGCCCTCGCCGGCGGTGCCGCGCCGGATGTCTTCGCCATGGACGGCCCGCTGGGACCTGACTACCAGACCCGCGACGCCCTCCTCGACCTGTCGCCGTACATCCAGAAGGACGGCTACGACCTGGGCCAGCTCGACGCGAACGCCGTGAAGGACTTCACGGCCGCCGACGGCGCGCAATTCGGGCTGCCGCGCGACCTGAACGTGATCGCGCTCTACTACAGCAAGAAGATGTTCGACGACGCGGGGATCGCGTACCCGGACGACACCTGGGACTGGAACAAGCTCGTCGAGGTCGGCAAGAAGCTCACTAAGGACACAAACGGCGACGGCACGCCGGACCAGTGGGGCGTCTACACCGAGACGACCGACATGGAGAACGCCTGGTCCTCGTTCGTGTGGCAGGCGGGGGGCGACATCCTCGCGCCGGACGGCACGAAGACCGCCCTCGACACGGACCAGAGCGCGCAGGGCATCCAGTTCCTGCAGGACCTGATCTGGAAGGACAAGGTATCGCCCGATCCCGCGCTCTTCGCGGAAACGGGCGACGCCTTCGAGCAGGGTGTCGCGGCGATGGAGATCAACGGCTCGTGGCTGGTCGCGACCCACGAGGCCGCCGGCGTCGACTTCGGGATCGCGCCGCTGCCGAAGGGTCCGGCGGCCCAGGCGACGTCGGTCAACCCGACCGGCGCCGTCGTCTACAAGAACACGAAGTCGCCCGATGCGGCATGGGCGCTGGTCAAGTACCTGGCGAGCCCCGAGGCTCAGGAGAAGATCATGGCCCTGAAGGCATCGGTGCCGGTCAACAAGCAGATCCTGAGCACGACGTACGCGACCGCGTTCGACGGCGCGCAGGTGTTCGCCGACGCTCTCGGCTACGCCCATCTGAAGCCGTCGTTCAAGGGCTACAACGACTTCGCGACGACGCTTCAGACGGAGCTCGATGAGAACGTCTTCAACGCTCCGAACAAGACCGCCAAGGATGCGCTCGCGGCGGTCAACGACCAGCTCAACCAGATCCTTGCCGAGAACCAGTGATGCGCTGGTGATCGACACCCGCCGCCGGACGCGACGCTGAGCGCGAGATGACCGACGACGCCCGCCGCCCTTCGTACGGCTCGGGCTGGATCGGTCTGCGCTTCGGTCGCGTCCGTGGCGCCGGCCGGCCGCGCGGCCCCCGCGCGAGCGAGGAGAAGTGGGCCTGGCTGTTCATCGCGCCGATGTTGCTGGGTCTGCTGCTCCTGTCCGCAGCCCCGATCCTCGCGACGTTCGCGATCAGCCTGACGCACTGGGACCTGCTCACGACGCCCGACCCGGCCGGACTCGACAATTACACGAAGCTCTTCACCGACCCGCGATTCCTCATCGCGCTCCGGAACACGGCGTTCTACACGATCGTGTCGGTGCCTCTGGGCATGGCGGTCTCGCTCGGGCTGGCCCTCGCCCTCAACCATGCGATCGCCGGGATCTCCTGGGTCCGGACGATGTACTTCCTGCCGATCGTGACCTCGACGATCGCCGTCGGCCTCGTCTGGTCCTGGATCTACAGCCCGTCGAACGGTCTCCTGAACCAGTTGCTCGAGGTGTTCGGTCTGCCGCCGCAGCGCTGGGTCGCCGATCCGTTCTGGGCGATGCCCGCGATCATCGGGATGTCGGTCTGGCAGGGCCTGCCGGCCAACACGATCATCTTCCTCGCCGGGCTGCAGGCGATCCCGCTCGCCTACTATGACGCCGCGAGCGTCGACGGTGGCGGGCGCTGGGCGAGGCTCCGTTACGTGACGCTGCCGCTGCTCACACCGAGCATCTTCTTCACCGGCCTGCTGAGCCTCATCGGCTCGGTCCAGGTGTTCGACCAGGTGTTCGTGCTGAGCAACCCCGGCAAGCCCACGAGCGCGACCATCACGATCGTCTACTTCATCTACGAGGCCGGATTCCGCAACTTCAAGATGGGCTACGCGAGCGCCGCGTCGTGGATCCTGTTCCTCGTCGTCGCGGTCCTGACCTTCATCTACTTCCGATCGCAGCGTCGCTGGGTCCATTACCAGTGAAGGCCGAGCGCGTCCCAGGCCGGCGGGCCCTCGCCGACAAGCGGGCGGTCGGGCGCACCTCGGCGCGCCAGGCACGATTCGTCATCCGGCGCATCTCGCTCTATGCGGTCCTGGTCGTCGGCGGCCTCGTGATGATGATCCCGTTCTTCTGGATGGCCCTGACGTCGCTCAAGACGCGGGCCGAGGTCTTCTCATCGGCGCCGCTGTCGCTGCCGAGCGGCGCCCACTGGGACAACTACGCGACGATGTGGAACGCCTTCGGCGACGTGACGTTCGGGAACTTCTTCCTGAACTCGGTCAAGCTCGCCGGGCTGAACACGATCGGGCAGGTCATCGCCTGCTCGATGGCGGCATATGCCTTCGCCGTGATCTCGTTCCGGGGCCGCTCGATCATCTTCGGGATCCTGCTGGCGACGCTGATCATCCCGTTCCAGGTGGTCCTCGTCCCGAACTTCATCCTGTACCGGAACCTGCCCCATCCGGCTAGCGAGAGCGGCAACTGGATCGGGACCCAGGAGCCGTTATGGGTCGGGGCGTTCCTTGGCGGGGCGTTCGGGATCTTCCTGCTGCGACAGTTCTTCATGGCGATTCCCAGTGAGCTCGCCGACGCCGCCCGGATCGACGGAGCGAACCCGTGGCAGATCTTCCGGCGGGTGTACCTGCCGCTGGCGAGGCCGGCGATCGCGACGCTGGCCATCTTCGAGTTCATGTGGTCCTGGAACGACCTCATCAACCCGCTGATCTACCTGCGCAAGCTCGACCAGTACACGACGACGGTCGGGCTCGCGTTCTTCGAGGGCCAGTTCGTCGGCAAGTGGCCGGAGATGATGGCGGGGGCAATGGTCAGCCTCATCCCGATGATCGTGCTGTTCGTGATCGCCCAGAAATACTTCGTCCGGGGGATCGCCCTGACCGGCCTCAAGGGTTGAGGCCGGCGGCGTGAACGAGGCGAACACGGCAGACGCCGCGCACACGACGGCCGACCTGCTCCTGCGCGACTTCGCGCCGCGGTCGATGCTGCGGCGGCCGGTCACCGAGGTCGTGCGGCCGCGGTTCCCGGTCGTCGACGCCCATGCTCATCTCGGCCCGACGCCGTTCGGTGGCGGCTGGTTCGGGCGGCCCGTGGCCGACCTGCTCGCTGTGCTCGACGAGGTGGGAGCCGAGACGATCGTCGATCTCGACGGCGGCTGGGGCGACGGGTTGCGGGCCGAGATCGAACACTACGGCGGGCATCCCGACCGCGTTGTCGTCTTCAGCGGCGTCGACTACGACGGGTTCGCGATCGACGATGACTTTGGCGAGCGCGAGGCGGCTCGGTTGCGGGACGCGGCCGCCGCGGGTGCCCGCGGGCTGAAGGTCTGGAAGCGGCTGGGGCTGTCGGCGCGGGACCGCCGCGGGCGGCTCGTCGCGGTCGACGACCCGCGGCTCGAGCCACTCTGGGCGACGGCCGGGCAGCTCGGCCTCCCGATCCTCATCCACGTCGGCGACCCGATCGCCTTCTTCCTGCCGCTCGACCGTCACAACGAACGCTACGAGGAGCTGGTCGCCCATCCTGACTGGCACTTCTGGCCGCCTCGTGCCGGCAGCGACCCGGACGCCGCCGGCTATCCGGCATTCGACGAGGTGCTGGCCGCCTTCCGGCGCGTCGTCGATGGCCATCCCGAGACGACGTTCATCGGTGCCCACGTCGGCTGCGCCGCCGAGGACCTCGACTGGGTCTCGGCGATGCTCGACCGGTGCCCGAACTACGCGGTCGACCTTGCCGCCCGCCTCGGCGAGATCGGCCGCCAGCCGTACACCGCCCGCGACTTCTTCCTCCGTCACCAGGACCGGATTGTGTTCGGCACCGACGGCGACCCGGACCCGGGTGAGTACCGCCGCTGGTACCGCTTCCTCGAGACGCGCGACGAATCGTTCGACTACGGCGGCGAGGAGGTGCCGCTCCAGGGGCGATGGCAGATCCACGCCATCGGCCTGCCGGACGACGTCCTCCGCAAGGTCTACCGCGACAATGCCCGGCGACTGCTCGGGCTCTAGGCGCGGTCGCTGGTCAGGATGGCGCCGGCGCGGTCGACTGGCGGACGACGAGCACTGGCGCCACGACGATGTCCGGTAGGCGGTCGGCCCCGACCTCGCCCTCGATCATGTCGAGCAGCAGATTGGCCGACGTCCGGCCCATCTCGACGCCGGACTGGCTGACGGTCGTGAGCGGCGGGATCGTGAACGAGGCGATGTCGATGTCGTCGAACCCGACGATCGAGAGCTGGTCGGGGACGACGACCCGCATCTGGAACGCCGCCTGGAGCAGGCCGATCGCGATCGTGTCGGACGCGGCGAACACGGCGGTCGGCCGGCCCGGGCGGTCGAGATGGGCGAAGAGGTCCCTGCCGAGGCGGTAGCCGGGGGCCGGATCGGGCTGCTCGGTGAAATACGTTCGGACCCGGTCGGCGAGGCCGCGCTCCCGCATGAACGCCTCGTAGGTCGCGGCCCGATACGGACCGTCCGCCATGCGCTGATCGACGACGCAGACGATCGACCGATGGCCGAGCTGCCAGAGGTGCTCGAGCGCCAGCAGCGTGCCCTGCTCGTTGTCGACGTAGACGCCCGGGACCCGACGCTGGCCGACGCGGTCGCTGACGCCGACGACGTGGGCGTGGTGAGCCGCGAGGTCGTCGAGCGTTGCGTCGCCGCCGGCAATGTCGCCGAGGATCAGGATTCCGTCGGCGTGAGACTGCTCGAACATCGAGCCGTAGACCGCGGCGACGTCCGGACTCCAGTCGACGTGGCCCAGGAACAGGCGGTAGCCGCGGGCGCGCGCCACTTCGTTGACGCCACGCAGGACCTGGGTATGGAACGGGTCGCTGATGTCGCGGATGATCACGCCGAGGAGCGAGCTACGGCTGCCGCGCAGGGCCCGGGCGAAGAGGTTTGGCTTGTAGCCGAGGTCAGCTGCGGCCGAAAGGATACGCTCGCGGGTCTGGGCCCGGACGGGCACGCCGGTCTCGTGGCCGTTGAGGATGCGCGAGACCGTCGTGATCGAGACGCCGGCGCGGTCGGCCACATCGCGCAGCGTGATGGTGCCGCCGTCCCGCTTCGCCACGCCTCGCCCTCCCTCTTGACACTGCGGACTATTGTTCCGCTCAGGCGAAAACGTCAAGGCTTATCGTTAAACCGGTCGCTGGTCCCCCGCGGAGCGGACTCGGCGACCGGGCGGAGGAGCCGTGAGCGACGTCCCGCTGCGCGTCCCGGCGACCCCCGACAATCGGGGTCCTTCGGCATGACGAGCGCTGTCGCGACGCGCGCCCCGGCGGACGCCGGCTTCGTCACGGTCTTCGGGCGGGACCTCGTCTCGGAGCTCCCGAACTTCGTCCACCGGCCGTACGTCGTCGTGACGATGGCCGACCTGTGGCCGGCGTTCGAGCACCACTTCGATCGCCATCTCGCGGCGGTCCACGAAGTCGACACCATCGAGGTCGCCGCGCTCGACGATCAGGTCGCGGCGCTGCCGGAGTTCGGCGCGGTCGTCGGCCTCGGCGGCGGGCGCGCTCTCGACGTCGCGAAGTTCTTCGCGTGGCGCCGGGGCCGGCCGCTGTTCCAGGTGCCGACCTCGATGACCACGAACGCCGCGTTCGCCCACCGGGCCGCCCTCCGCCAGCAGGGTCGGGAAGTCGGTCTCGCATGGGCCGTTCCGGAGGCGGTCTACGTCGACGTCGACGTGATCCGAGGCGCGCCGGCGTGGCTCAATCGGAGCGGCGTGGGCGACGTCCTCTGCCACCACACGGCGCACGTCGACTGGAAGCTGGCGCGCGACGCCGGCCGCGAGGACCGCCGCTGGCCGTACGACGACGGACTCGTCGCCCAGGCGCTCGAGCAGCTCGACGGAGTCGTCGCCGGCCTCGACGAGATCCACGACGTCACCGACGCGGGCATCCGCCTTCTGATGTCGGCGCACCGCTGGGGCGGCGCCGCGTTTCACGAGGCCGGCTGGAATGCCCGCCACCTCGATGGCGTCGACCACAACTTCCTGTACTGCCTCGAATACCAGACGGGCCGCAGCTTCATCCACGGACAGGCCGTGGGGCTCGGCACGTACCTGGGGGCAGTCCTCCAGGACAACCAGCCGGAGATCGTCCTTGGCTGGCTCCATCGCGCCGGTGTCGACGTCCGGCCGGAGGCGATGGGCATCGATTGGGAGGCCGCTGGCACGGCGATGCAGCGGCTCCGATGGTATGTCCGCCACGCGGACCTGCCGTACACAATCGCCGATGCCCGGCCGGTGACCGTCGATCTCGTCGACGGCATCCGCGACCGGATCACCGCCACGTTCGGGGCGTGGCCCGCGGAGGGGCCGGCTGCCCCGAGAGGAGGGTTCGTGTGATGGAGGACCGACTGGGTCGGACCAGGTTCCGGACGATCGGCGCGCTCGCCGCCGCCGTCCTCATTGCGAGCGCATGCACTAGCGGCGCGTCGCCGTCGACCGGAGGAGTCGCCGCCTCGCCTGTCGCGAGCACCGGTGGAGGCGCGTCGAGTGGTGGCCCGTCCGGCAGCGCGGCCTCTGGAACGAAGCACGTCGCGATTGTCAACAAGGACATGACCGACGACGAGATCAAGGCCGCGATCGCTTCCGAAGGCACGGTCACGGTCGGCAACTGGACGTACTCCGCCACCAGTGAGATCGTCAACCAGTTCCAGAAGTACGTGAAGGACACGTTCGGCGCGGACATCAAGCTCAACTACGTCGGCTCGCAGCAGCCGAGCGAGTACCTGACGAAGCTCGCGGCCGACCAGAAGGCCGGCAACAAGGCCAGCTTCGACGTCATCGCGGTCGAGGAGAACTACTGGTACGACGCGTCCCAGCAGGGGCTCGTCGACGATTCGCTGAAGTCGGACCTGATCCCGAATCAGTCGATGGTCCTCGACATCTTCAAGCACGAGCAGCAGTCGATCGCCTTCCAGTCGACGGCCTACCCGGGCGTCGTCTACGACAAGAACGACGCCGGGTACCTGAAGAAGCTCATGGACCTCGCCGATCCGCGACTCAAGGGCAAGGTAACGCTGCCCAAGCCGACGGACATCACCGCCGGAGGCCTCCTGCTGGGCCTCGCCTCCGAGATGGGCAAGGATTACAAGGACCCCGAGCAGATGAAGCAGGTCGTGGACTGGGCGGTCCAGAACCTCGGTCCAAACGTCGTCAAGTACACGACGGACCAGGCGACCCCGCAGGGCCTCTTCGAGCAGGGGGCCGTCGACGCGGTCGCGTTCTGGAACAGCCTTGCTCGACTCGAGTACCTCGGCGGCCACCAGGAGGCGGCGCTGCTCGTGCCGCCGACGATCTATCCGGCCAACGGCTATCTCTGGGTCCCCAAGAACGCCCAGCACCCGGTTCTGGCCCAGGTCTTCATGAACTGGCGGCTGGCGAAGGACGTCCAGTTCCCCAACGCGTGGCCCATCGACCACGGCCAGTGGAGCGAGCTCTCAGAGGGCTTCCTCGGTCCCGACTACGTCGACCAGGTCCCGGACTGGTTCAAGAGCGACTACTTCACGTACTTCCCGACGCTTGACCAGATCCAGACAGGGTTCAAGGCGATCGACTGGCCGGCGTACAACGCCAGCTCGAAGGTCTTCCTCGACTACTACGCCCAGCAGCTTGGCCAATAGCGCCCGGACTGAGGCGAAGATGCGGCTCACCCGCCGATCACGGCGGGTGAGCCGTTCGATCCGCTGCATCGAGGCCGATCGTGGTCAGTGAACGCCTGTCGATGCCGCTGCCGGGCGTTGCCCCGCAGCTTCGGCGTCGCGAGCGCAACACCCGCCTGATCGGTCTCGCGCTGCTCTTCCCCGCGGCGGCGCTCGCCCTCCTCTTCCTGTACTACCCCCTCGTGTTCGTCCTCCAGATGAGCTTCACCGAGGGTGGTTCCTACCTCTCCTCGACGGGTGCGGTGCAGACGCTGGCGAACTACGGCCTCATCGCGCAGCGGTACCTGCCCAACCTCTTCGTCACGGTCCAGCTCGCGGTCCTCGCGACGATCGTCGACCTCGTCCTGGGATTCCCGTTCGCTTACATCCTGGTCCGCCGTGTGCGCTACCGCGATGTCGTCCGGGCCCTCATGGTCTTTCCGATGTTCGGCGCCTTGTACGTCACGTTCGGGGTCAGCACGATCCTCCTGCCGGGGGGTCCGCTTGGGCCGCTGTTCGGCGCGCTCGGCATCTCCGGGACGTCGCTGCTGTTCAGCCTGCCCTCGGTCGTGTTCGCGATGTCGATCTTCACGTTCCCGTTCATGGTGATGAGCATCGGAACCGCACTCTCCAACGTCGACCCGACGCTCGAGGAAGTCGCGGCCTGCCTTGGCGCGGGCCCGTTCGCCACGTTCCGGCGGGTTGTCCTGCCCCTTGCCCGGACCGGCGTCGTCGCGGGCTCGCTCCTCGTATTCGGCTGGAGCATCGGCGCGTTCGCGGAACCGGCGCTGCTCGGCGGCCTCCAGGAGCAGCGCTCCCTGGCGGTGACGATCTACGACCGAGGCGTGGTCCAGAACGACTACGGACTCGCCTCGGCGATGGGCATGGTGCTCCTGGGCATCGCGTTCGTCGTGACGTACTTCTCATTGCGGTATTCGCGCGGGGCACTCGCGGAATGACAGCCGGCGTCGGCGGCAGGTCGACAGCTGCGGGCGGTGCGCCGTCCGCTGTTCGCGCCCCGCGGCTGACGGCGCGCCGAGTGACCGCGGTCCTCGGCCACGCGTACATCTGGTTCTGCCTGTTCCTGTTCGTCCTGCCGTTCGCGGCTCTGCTGTTGCGGTCGTTCGCCGCCTTCGGCGGGAGCTCAGGGCTCGAGAACTACCGGGGCGCGATCGGCGACTTCAAGGAGAACCTGTTCTGGAGCGTCAGGATCACCGGACTCGCCCTCGCGATCGATCTCGCGGTGAGCCTGCCGGCGGCATACGCGCTCGTTCGCTACCCGGTCCCGGGTCGCCGGATCATCTTCTCGATCCTGCAGCTGTCGCTGTACGTGCCGGGCGCCGTTATCGGGCTCGCGCTGCTGCTGACGTACACGTTCACGTACCACGCCGTGTCGATGTGGGGGCTCGTGCTGGCGATGGCGGTAGGCACCTTCCCGTTGATGCTGACCCCGATCGTCGTCGCCCTCAAGGACCTGCCTCCGGAGTTCGAGGAGGCGGCGCGCTGTCTCGGCGCGACCGGCTGGCAGACGTATCGGAAGATCGTGTTCCCGCTGATCGGACCGGGCGTGTCGGCCGGGCTCCTGCTGTGCTTCATCATCGTCTTCAACGAGTATCTCGTGACGTTGTTCGTTCACCCGGTCGACATCGAGACGGCGCCACTCCGGATCTTCAACCTCCAGAAGACCGGCGGGCTGTCCCCCGCGACGGCCGCCCTCGCGGTCACGATGCAGGTCGTCTCGTTCGCGGCCGTCCTGCTGTTCTTCCGGATCTTCGGGACGCGCCACTTCAAGGGCACGTACATCCTCTGATGGCGACCGTCCGGCTGGCCTCGATCACGAAGCACTACGGCGCGACAGTCGCTGTCGACGCCCTCGACCTCGAGGTCGCCGATGGCGAGATGGTCACCCTGCTCGGCCCCTCCGGCTGCGGCAAGACGACGACGTTGCGGATGATCGCCGGCCTCATCGAACCGACCGCCGGGCGCATCTACTTCGATGCCGACGATGTGACGTTCCTGCCGCCGCGCAAGCGGAACATCGGGTTCGTGTTCCAGACACCGGCGCTGTTTCCGCACCTGTCGGTGGCCGACAACGTGGCCTTCGGACTCTCCGTCAAGGGCGCGAAGAAGGCAGCGATCACGAGCCGCGTCGACGAGATGCTGACGATGGTCGGCCTGGCCGGCTACGGCGCGCGACTCCCGGCCCAGCTCTCCGGCGGCCAGCAGCAGCGCGTCGCCCTGGCTCGCGTCCTTGCGACTGACCCACGAGTCCTGCTGTTCGACGAGCCGCTGTCCGCGCTGGATCGCAACCTGCGGGACACGCTGAAGTACTCGATCCTCGAGCTCCAGCGCCGGACAGGCAAGACCGCCGTCTATGTCACCCATGACCAGTCCGAAGCGTTCGCAATCTCGGACCGGATCGTCGTGATGAACGCCGGGCGCGTCGAGCAGATCGGGACGCAGACCGACATCTACCTCCAGCCGCAGACGCGGTTCGTGGCCGAGTTCATCGGCGCGAACAACGGCCTCGAGGGGACGATCGAGGCCGCGGGCGGATCCGGCGAGGACGGCCGGGTGACCGTCCGGGTCGGCGACCTGGCGCTTCGCGCCCACGCCCGCGAGGGGCTCGTCGTCGGCGACGCGGTCATCGCCTACCTCCGGCCCGAGGACGTGCGAATCATCGACGATGTTGAAGACGGCGCCTGGCCGAACGTCGTGGAGGGCCGCGTCGACCGCGTGATCTTCGAGGGGCCCACCGCGCAGGTTCGCGTCGACGTCGGCGGGCGGCAGCTGCGTGCCGACGTCGGCGGCAGCCGGCGGCTATCGGTCGGCGAGGGCGCCGGCCGGATCCGCCTCGGGTTCGACGACCTGACGATCGTCCCGGCCGAGCCCAAGCCGTGACCGCAGCCCGCGAGGAGATCGACGCCGCCCGAGACGCGGCGGAGCTCGGTGCACAGGGCTTCCGGACAGTCTTCGGCCACGAGCTCGTCGGCGAGCTGCCGGCGTTCGTCCACCGGCCGTACCTCGTGGTCACGATGGCCGACCTCTGGCCGCGGTTCGAGGACCGCCTTGCCGGGCCGCACCTGGCCGGCGTCCACCTCGTCAAGACGCTCGAGCTGAGCGAGCTGGTCGCGCTCGATGAGCGGCTGCCGCGCGCGGCCGCGATCGTGGGCCTGGGCGGCGGGCAGGCGCTCGACGTGGCGAAGTTCCTGGCCTGGACCCGGCGGCTACCGCTCTTCCAGGTGCCGACCGCGACGACCGTGAACGCGCCGTTCGGTCACCGCGCAGGGCTCCGCGACGACGGCCGGGTGCGGTATCTCGGCTGGGCGGTCCCGGAAGCCGTCTACATCGACTTCGACGTCATCCGCTCGGCGCCGCCGAACCTCAACCGGTCCGGCGTCGGCGACGTTCTCTGCTACCACACGGCGCGCCACGACTGGGAGCTCGCCGACCGCCTCGGCCGGTCGGAGGCGCGGTGGCCGTACGACCCCCGCCTCGTCGCCGAGGCAGCCACGATGATGGAGTCCGTCGTCGACGCCCTCGACGACATCCGCGACTGCTCGGAGACCGGCATCCGGGCCCTCGTCAACGCCCATCGCTGGGGCGGCACGACGTTCCACGACTCCGGCTGGAACCCCCGCCACATCGAGGGCGTGGAGCACTTCGTGTTCTACAACCTCGAGCGGATCACGGGCCGCCACTTCATCCACGGCCAGCCTGTGGGGCTCGGGATCATCGCGGGCTCCGTGCTGCAGGACAACGAGCCCGAGGCCATGGCCGCGGCACTCGTCCGGGCCGGCGTGGACGTGCGTCCGGAGGCGATGGGCGTGGCGTGGGATGAAGTCGACGAGGCGCTGCGGACGCTCCAGTCGTACGTCCGCGAGGTCGGCCTGTGGTTCACGATCGCCGACGTCGTGCCCGCGACGGACGAGCATATCGGCCGCGTGCGCGAGCTCGTCGAGCGGGCCTCGGCGCTGGAGGGAGCGACTGCATGAAGCTCGGGCTGACGCTGCCCCAGGGCTGCGACCGCGAGTACCTCGGCCTCGACGCCCCGACGGCCTGGCGGCGAACGGTCGAGGTGGCGCAGTGGGCGGAGGACCGCGGTTTTGAGTCGCTCTGGGTCTACGACCACATGCAGGTCGACCCGCCACCGGAGGACGCGCCCGTCTTCGAGCCGTTCGCCGAGCTCGCCGCCCTCGCGGTCGAGACGCGACGGGCACGGCTGGGGCACCTCGTGCTGGCGGCGTCGTACCGCAACGCCGGGCTGACGGCGAAGGGCATCTCGACGATCGACGTGATCAGCGGTGGGCGGGCGATCCTCGGAATCGGCGCGGGCTGGAAGGAGGACGAGTGGCTGGCCTACGGCTACGGCTTCCCACCCGCGCCCGAGCGCCTCGCCGTCCTCGCCGACCAGCTAGAGATCATCACCCGGATGCTCGGTCCCGGCCGGGCGACGTGGGAGGGGACGCATGCCCACGTCCGCGACGCGATCCACGAGCCGAAGGGTCTCCAGCAGCCGCGGATCCCAATCCTCGTCGGCGGCAACGGCCCCAAGGTCACGTGGCGCCTCGCGGCCCGGTTCGCCGATGAGCTGAACCTCGATGCGCTGCCGCCGGATCGGGTGGCCGCCGCCTTGCCAGTCATCCGCGAGCGCTGCGAGGAGGTCGGCCGGGACCCCTCGACGCTCGCCGTGTCGGTTCACATCTGGGGCGACGCCGGGGCGGTGGCGCCGGGATCGGAGCGCCGCCAGCGGCTGCGCGACTACGCCGGTCTGGGGCTCGCCCGGGTGATCGTCCAGGGTTTCGCGCTCGTCACGGATCCGCATGCGATCGACGACGTCGTGGACGACGCGGTCGCGGTCGGGCTGCTGGACGGGGCGGCGGTCGAGGACGCCCGTTAGGCGCGGGTCAGGAGGTCGTACCGGCGGAGATCGGCCCGCAGCGTGTCGGCGTCCACGAAGCGGACCGCGTGGAATCCCATCTCGGTCGCGGCCGCGACGTTGTCGGCGTGGTCGTCGATGAACAGCGTCGTGCCGGGGTCGAGCCCGTAGCGGCGCACCAGGACCCCGAAGATCCGCGGGTCGGGCTTGGCCAGGCGCTCGTCACCCGACACCACGATCCCCTCGAACCACTCGAGGAACGGGTAGCGCGGCCGGGCCAGCGGAAACGTCTCGCCCGACCAGTTCGTGAGGGCGAAGAGCCTGATGCCTGCGGCGCGCAGCTCGTCGAGGATCTGGACCGTCGGCTCGATCGCCGCTCCCAGCGTCTCCGGCCATCGCTTCCAGTACGCCGTGATCAGGTCGCGCCGCTCGGGGTGGCGGACCGCGAGCTCTTCGACCGCCTCGGCCCACGGCCGACCGGCGTCCTGTGCGCGGTTCCACTCGGGCGTCGTGACGGTCGCGAGGAAGTCCTCCATCGCCGCCTCGTCCTCGAAGAGGCTTCGGTACAGATAGCGCGGATCCCAGTCGATGAGCACGCCGCCGAGGTCCCATACGACCGCGGAGATGGCGCGCGGCTCCCGTCGATCCATAGCGGCGGAGACTAGCGGATCGGATGGGGCGACCCTGCCTCCATCCGCCCCGCTACGCGTGGGGACCGGCTGTGACGGTCCCGATCGTGAGCCTTGGCGTCGCCTCCTGGATCTCGCCGATCCGCCCGACCTGGTCCTCGAGGCTGCGCCGCTCTGCCGGCGCCAGGCGTTTGAACGGCTCGACCGTCACGGCGATTCTCCTGCCGGACCGTCGCTGGTGCCAGATCCCGACGACCGTCCCGTCGACGACGAGGACGGGCATGTTGCCGGCCTGCGTCCGGGCGAGGGCTCGCTCCGAAGCGCGACCCGGGAACACGCGTTCCCGGGGATGGGAGCCGACGCTATACGCGTCGAAATACGGCAGCAGGCGGACGATCCCGTTGATCGTCGGCCCGACACCGTCGCCGGCCAGCTGCCACAACTCGTCGGCGGTCCGCGCGCCCTCAACCTCGACGCGCTCCAGCTCGTCGGCGGCAAGCAGGAACGCGGACTTCGCCCATGCCGCCGACGCGCCGAGCCAGCGGGCGACGTGCTCCGGCGCGGCCGGACCGTACGCGTGGAGGTACCGCCGGAGGACGAGCCTCGTGGCGTCGTCGGCAGATATCGCCGGCGCCGGCCCCAGCCAGCGACGGGCGCTCGCATACGTCGTCCGCGTGCCGCGGTTCGGGCCGAAGCAGAGCACGCCGCGGTACGCCGCCCGGCCGACCGCCTGCCGCCAGCGAGGCCAGAGCTCCTGGAACGCCGGCATGACGCGGTCGCCGGCCCACCTGCCCGCCCGGCGGACCACCTCGCCGTCGAGCTCGTCGATCGTCAGCTCCGACGCTTCGGTGAGGGCCGCGTCGATCGCCGCCACGACGACGTCCAACTGGTCAGCGGTGAGGCGGACGTCAGGTGAGAAGCCGGGCGGCTGTTGCGCCGCCGCGAGGACTGTGTTCCAAGCGGCGAGGTCGCCAGGGTCGAGGATGTGGACGGTCCCTCGCGGGCCGATCGACTTGACAAGCGACCGTCGTTCCCAGAGCGCCGATCGAACGTCGGCCCTGGTGATACCTGCCACCCGAATCCCGATCGAGACCTCGGCCGCCGACATGATCTGGGCGTGGGCACCGCACATGACGGCCACCTGCTCGACGACCCGCTCCGTCGGCACCGGCGCGACGAGGCCGTGCCGGTCCATCCGCCGGGCGACGACGTGGCTCCAGGTCAGCGCCATCGGTCACATCGGCTCGATCTCACGGGTCAGGAGATCATGCACCAGACGATGCAACCCGTGAACGATCAGGACTGGCTCGCCGAGCGCTTCGAGGCAAGTCGCTCGCACCTGCGCGGCGTGGCCTATCGGATGCTCGGCTCGCTGCCCGAGGCGGACGACGCTGTCCAGGAGGCGTGGATCCGCCTGAGCCGGACGGACACGAGCGACGTCGAGAACCTCCGTGCCTGGCTGACGACCGTGGTCGCCCGCGTCTGCCTCAATATGCTGCGCTCGCGCAACACGCGCCGCGAGGCGTCGCTCGAGACGCACGTCCCCGACCCGATCGTCAGCTCCGGCGACGGCATCGACCCCGAGCAGGAAGCGCTCCTCGGGGACTCGGTCGGCCTGGCGATGCAGATCGTCCTCGACTCGCTCAGCCCACCCGAGCGGGTCGCGTTCGTGCTGCACGATGTTTTCGCGGTGCCGTTCGACGAGATCGCGCCGATCGTCGGCCGAACGCCGACGGCGACCCGCCAACTGGCCAGCCGGGCCCGGCGACGGGTCCAGGGCGCGCCGGTGCCGGACACCGACCTCGATGGCCAATGGGCCGTCGTCGACGCATTCCTGGCGGCGGCTCGAGCCGGGGACTTCGCGCGACTGATCGCGGTCCTCGACCCGGATGTCGAGCTGCGGTCCGACGGCGGGGCTGCTCGGCCCGGGCTGGTCTCGCACATTCGCGGGGCCGAGGAAGTCGGCGCGCAGGCGATGGTCTTCCGCCGCTTCGCGGAGACCGCGACCCGGGTCCTCGTGAACGGGATCCCGGGCGGCGTCGCCTGGGCCCCCGACGGCAACCCCTTCGCGGTCGTCGCGCTGACCGTCCGGGGTGGGCGCGTCGTCGCCATCGACGTGCTCGCCGATCCGGAGCGGCTTCAGCGGCTGGACCTGACAGAGGTCGCCGGCTGAACCCTGCCTGCCTCGAAGGAGATCCGCATGACCCATCGAACTGCCGCCCCGCCCCGGACCCAAACCGCGCCGTGGTGGGTGAAGATCTTCAGCCCGCTCGCCAAGGTCGCGCTCCGCGCGGGAGTGCCCCTTGGGTTCAACGGCCTCATCACGATCCGGGGTCGAAAGACCGGGCTGCAGCGGACCATTCCCGTCGCGATCATCCAGTTCGAAGGCCGGCGATGGATCTGGAGCCCGTGGGGCGAGGTCCAGTGGGTCCGCAACCTGCGGGCGGCCGGCCGCGCGACCATCACCGTCCGCGGGAGCGAGGCGGAGGTGACCGCCCGCGAGCTCGACCGCACCGAGCGAGAGCGATTCTTCCGCGATGTCCTCGGCGCCGTCGCGCCCGCGATCCCGGGCGGGAAGTGGTTCATCAAGACCGTCGATGGCGTCGATCTCGACGATCCCGTCGAGGCCTCGGAGGGCCGGCCGGTGTTCGAGCTGAACGCGGCTGGGGTGACAGCGTCGCCAGGCGCGCGAGCTCCGCTGGCAGAAGGCCCGGATCCGCGGTAGGGTCGAGGGATGGGACTGATCTACGCCAACATGTCGATGTCGCTCGACGGGTTCATCGCGGGCCCCAACGTGAAGGTCGGGAACGGGATGGGCGACGACGGCGACCGCCTGCACGACTGGATGTTCCAGGGCAAGTCCGACGACGAGGTGAGTGCCTTCCTCGAGAACGAGCTCGCGTCAACCGGCGCCTTCGTGATGGGCCGGACGATGCTTGACGTCGGGATCGGGCCATGGGGAGATGAGCCTGCGTTCCATGCGCCGGTGTTCGTGCTGACGCACCGACCCGCCGAACCAATCGTGAAGCGCGGTGGAACGACCTACACGTTCGTGGCCGCTGGACCCGAGGCCGCGCTGAACCTGGCGCGGACCGCCGCCGGCGGCAAGGACATTCGGATCGAAGGCGGCGGCGTGACCGTCCGGGAGTTCCTCCGGACGGGCCTCGTCGACGAGCTCCGACTGCACGTCGTCCCGATCCTCCTGGGCGCCGGCACGCGGTTGTTCGGCGGTCCGGAGGATCGGTCCGTCGAGCTCAGCGCCGAGGGCAGGGTCGACGATGCCGGCGTGGCGCACCTCCGCTGCTCGGTCCGCGTCCCATCCCCGGTCACGACCCCGGTTGTCTAGGCGGCTGGTACGGCAACCCGTCGGGCCAGGTGCAGCCCGGTCAACGAGCCCTCGGCCCTGACGAGCTCTGCCGGCGTTCCCTCGAAGATCACCCGACCGCCGTCATGGCCGCCGCCGGGACCCAGGTCGATGACCCAGTCGGCGCGCGCGACGACGTCGAGATTGTGCTCGATGACGATGACCGTTCGACCGGACTCGACGAGCCCGTCGAGCAGTCCGATGAGGGCGTCGACGTCCTGCATGTGGAGGCCGGTCGTCGGCTCGTCCAGGACGTATACCTCGGTGTCGCCCGACATCTCGATCGCGAGCTTGAGGCGCTGGCGCTCCCCGCCCGACAGCGTGTCGAGCTCCTGACCGAGCGACACGTAGCCAAGGCCGACGTCGGCGAGGCGGTCGAGCATGGTCCGGACCGGCCGCTCGGTGAAGAAGTCGCGCGCCTCCTCGACCGGCATCGCCAGCACGTCGACGATGTTCCGGCCGCGGAGGCGGTACTCGAGAACGTCGTCGGTGAAGCGACGGCCCTCGCAGACTTCGCAGACGCTCACGACCTCGGCCATGAACCCGAGGCTCGTGTACGTCTTGCCGAGGCCGTTGCAGTTGGGGCAGGCCCCCTCGGAGTTCGCGCTGAACAGCGCCGGCTTCACCCCGTTGGCCTTGGCAAACGCCATCCGGATGGGGTCGAGGATGCCGGTGTAGGTCGCCGGGTTCGAGCGGCGCGAGCCGCGGATCGCCGACTGGTCGATGACCGTCACCGACGGGTCCGTCCGCGGCAGACAGCCGTGAATAAGGGAGCTCTTGCCGGAGCCGGCGACGCCGGACACCGCGACGAGCACGCCGAGCGGGATGTCGACGGAAACGTCCTTGAGGTTGTGGAGGCGGGCGTTCCGGATCGGGATCGACCCTCGCGACGGGCGTGGTTCCCGCTTCAGCTCCTGGCGGACGTCGAGGTGGCGGCCGGTCGCGGTCCCTGAGGCGAGGAGGCCATCCACGGATCCCTCGTACACGACGGTCCCACCGTGCGGCCCCGCGCCCGGCCCCATGTCGACGATGTGGTCGGCGACCCGCATCACCTCCGGATCGTGCTCGACGACGAGGACGGTGTTGCCCTTGTCGCGGAGACGACGAAGCAGCGAGTTCATCCGCTCGACATCGTGGGCGTGCAGCCCGATCGTCGGCTCGTCGAAGACGTACGTCACGTCCGTCAGCGACGACCCGAGGTGCCGGATCATCCGGGTCCGCTGCGCCTCGCCGCCCGACAGGGTGCCCGACGAGCGATCGAGGCTGAGGTAGCCGAGGCCCATCTCGACGAACGAGTCGAGGTTCTCGGCCAATCCCGCGAGCAGGGGCGCCACCGACGGTTCGGCCAGGCTGCGGACCCAGACGGCGAGGTCGCTGATCTGCATCGCCCAGGCATCGGCGATGCTGATCCCGTCGATCTTCGACGAGCGAGCCGCCTCGTTGAGCCGGGACCCGCCACAGTCGGGGCACGAGCTGAACGTGACCGCCCGTTCGACGAACGCCCGGATGTGCGGCTGGAGCGCCCCGACGTCCTTCGAGAGCATCGACTTCTGGATCCGGGGGACCAGTCCCTCGTATGTCAGGTTGATGCCGTTGATCCGAACCTTGACCGCGTCCTTGTACAGGAAGTCGTGGAGCTCCGCCTCCGAGTAGTCGCGGATCGCCTTGTCGGCGTCGAAGAAGCCGGATTCGCTGAACATCCGCGTCGACCAGCCGTCCGCGGTGTATCCGGGGATCGTGATCGCACCCTCGTTGAGCGACTTCGTCTCGTCGTACAGCTGGGTCAGGTCGATCGCGCTCGCGGTCCCCATGCCTTCGCACCTGGGGCACATCCCGCCGGCGACGCTGAAGCTGCGGCTCTCGGTCTTTCCGTTGCCGCGTTCGACGCGGATCGCCCCGCCGCCCGAGACCGAAGGGACGTTGAAGGAGAATGCCTGCGGCCCGCCGATGTGCGGCTTCGCGACGCGGCTGAAGACGACGCGCAGCATCGCGTTGGCGTCGGTCACGGTGCCGACCGTCGAGCGAACGTTCGCGCCCAGCCGTTCCTGGTCGACGATGATCGCCGTCGTCAAGCCTTCCAGGGAGTCGACATCGGGCCGGGCCAGCGTCGGCATGAATCCCTGGACGAAGGCGCTGTAGGTCTCGTTGATCAGGCGCTGTGATTCGGCGGCGATCGTGCCGAAGACCAGCGAGCTCTTGCCCGAACCCGAAACGCCGGTGAACACGGTCAGCCGGCGTTTCGGGATGTCGAGGCTGATGTTCCGAAGGTTGTTCCCGCGGGCGCCGCGGACCTCGATCGCGCCCCAGTCGGCCATCGTCGCGCCGTTCAGCCGACGGCCTTCCTGACGAGATCGGCGAGCCTGGCTTCCACGGCCGGCGTGAGCTCCGCCACCGCGTAGGCAACGGGCCACATCTCGCCGTCGTCGACGTTGGCATCCGGCTGGAAGCCGAACGTCGAGTAGCGAACCTTGAACTTGGACTTGGGCTGGAAGAAGCAGATCGTCTTGCCGTCCTTGGCATACGCCGGCATTCCGTAATAGGTCTTCGGCAGCAGCGACGGCGCAGTCTTCACGACGAGGGCGTGGATCCGCTCAGCCATCGATCGGTCGGGCTCAGGCATCTCGGCGATCTTCGCCTGGATCTCCTGCTCGCCGGCTTCGCGCTCCTGCTCGGGGCTGAGACGCGCGCGCGACTTGCGCTCCCGGGCGCTCTCCTGCATCGCGGCTCGCTCTTCGTCCGTCCACACGTTGCCGGCTTTCTGTTTGGTGGGCATGTCAGGTACTCCTTTGGGATGCGTCAGGCGGTGGCGGCGGCTGCCGTCGTCTTGCGCTCGAGGATCCGGATGGCGTTGCCGAACGGGTCCCGAAGGCCCATGTCGGTGCCGTAGAAGTGGTCGATCGGCTCCTGCGTGAAGTCGGAGACGCCCCGCTCCTGGAGCGTCTCGTACAGCGCTCGAGCGTCGTCGGTGTGGAAGACGAGGCCGCCCAGAGCGCCCTTCGCGATCAGCTCCCGGAGCTGCTCGGCGGTCGCCTCATCGTGGAGCGGCGGGCCGGGCTGCTCGAGGTTGATCTCCACGTCGGGGTTGCCCGGCACGCGGACTGTCAGCCAGCGGTAGTCGCCCTGCTTGAAGTCAGAGCCCTTCTCGAGGCCGAGCTTGTTGACGTAGAAGTCGAGCGCCTCGTCCTTGTCGAGGACGTAGATCGAGGCGACGTTGAGCCTGGTGATCATCGGTCGTTCTCTCCGCTGCGGGTGTCCATCTGAACGCGGTTCAGGCTACGGGAGCCGCCTCCGCGCGGGCTTCTCCAAAACTGCTGACTTGCGTCGTGTCGTCGGCGGGCGACGCCTCGCCCGCGGATACGCGGGGCCGCATCGCCCACATCTGGACGCAGTTCGGCGCCACCATCGGCCCGTGGCCCTCGCGGTAGCTCGACGGTGTCTCGCCGATGATCTCGCGGAACGTGCGGCTGAAGGTCCCGAGGCTCATGAAGCCGACGTCGAAGCAGATCTCGGTGATGCTTCGTTCGGTCTCGCGGAGGAGGAACATCGAGCGCTCGACGCGACGCCGCTGGAGGTACCGATGCGGCGTCTCTCCGAACGCCGCCCGGAAGCTTCGGATGAAGTACGCCTCCGAGACGTGCGCTACGGCCGCAACGGCGGGGACATCGAGCGGTTCCGCGTAGGCACGGTCCATGGCATCGCGGGCGCGCAGGAGGCGCCGGTTGAAGTCCTCGACCTCGCGACTCATGGCCGAAACGCTACGGCATCCGGCGCTGTTGTGGCATTTCGCGGGCTGGCCCGGGCCCAATCCCTTGAAGGATCCGCGCCGCTTAGACTGCCAGGGATGGACTTCCTGCGCGGGATCTTCGGTCGCGGCCGTGAACGAGCCGACGACGACGCACCGGTCGGCCTCGACGAAAGGGCGAGTGCGTCGCCGCAGAGCGACCTCGAGGAGCGCCAGCACGAGCTGGACGTGCTGCGCGCGGAGGCGGAACGACTCGACGAGCTGACCCAGCGCCAACTCAAGTACTCGGCGTACTCATGGCAGCCGCCGGATCAGGGTGGCGAGCGGCGCGCCGACGACGCTGAGGGTTCCTCGGGCTCCTGAGCCCTGGCCGCGTGTCGCGGGAGCGCTTGACGGGCGCGATATTCGCGTTAGTATTCACTCACATGAAAGCGACTGCGGCGTCGTCGTCCCGTCCCTATCGCATGGGCGCACGCGCCCACGCGACCGCCGAAACCAGAACCCGCATCCTCCGTGCCGTCCTCGACCTCCACATCGAGCGGTTTCACGACCAGATCACGCTCGAGGACGTAGCCGAACGGGCGGGCGTCACCGTCCAGACGGTGCTTCGACACTTCGGCTCTCGGGACGCGCTCGTCACGGCCGCCGCCGAGCAGGCGACGAGCGACGTTCTCGCGCAGCGGAATACCGCACCGGTCGGCGACGTCGAGGGTGCAGTCGAGAACCTGATCGATCACTACGAGGAGTGGGGACGGTCGTCATTGCGGCTACTCGTGCAGGAGGAGCAGGTTCCCCAGCTCCGCGCCGTCGCGGACCGTGGTCGAGCGCTCCACTACGCATGGGTCGATCGCACGTTCGGGCCGCTCCTCGCCGACACGTCGGACGCGCTGCTGCGGTCGAAGCTCATCGCGCTCACGGACGTATTCACGTGGAAGCTCCTCCGACTCGATCTCGGCCTCGACCGCACCGAGACCGAGTCGGCACTCGCCGGCATGATCGGCGCGGTCGTCGGAGACAGGAGGAAGTCATGAGCCGGGAATTCCTGTTCGTGCTCTGGGCTGGTGGTGGCAATGTGCCGCCACAGCTAACGCTCGCGCGCCGGCTGGCCGCCCGGGGTCATCGCGTGCGGATGCTCGCCCCGCAAGTGCTGCGTGAGTCGATCGAAGCGGCCGGGATCGAGTTCGAGCCGTACCGGGCGACCCCGGAGCACGACGAATCGCTGCCCGAGCGATCCCTCGTCCGCGACTTCGAGGCACGCACGAAGGTCGGCGCACTCGCCGCGGCCCGCGACAACCTCGTCGCCGCGACGGCCGGCCCGGTGGCGGCGGACGTCCTGGCGACGCTCGAGCGCCGACCCGCCGATGTCGTCGCCTTCGATTTCCTGCTGTTCGGCGCGCAGTTCGCCGCCGAGAAGGCCGGGCTCCCCGCGGCGATGGTGATCCACACGATCTACCCCTTCCCCGCGCCCGGCCTGCCGTCCTATGGAATGGGCTGGTCGCCCATGGCCGGACCGCTCGGAACCGTCCGCGAGGCGGTCGGCCGATTGATGTTTCGGCAGGTTTACGAACGACCGTTGCTGCCCCGCTTCAACGCCGTTCGCGCGGACCTCGGCCTCCAACCGCTGCGGACGTTCGAAGAGCTCCTCGAGCGAGTCGACCGGATGCTCGTGCTGACTTCGCGGGCGTTCGACTTCCCCGCGCGCCTTCCCGGGAACGTTGAATACGTCGGGCCGCAGCTCGACCTCCGGCCACCGACGTCGGCCTGGCAGTCGCCATGGTCGCCCGGGGATGACCGTCCGCTCGTCGTGGTCGGGCTCAGCACGACCCACCAGGCCCACGACCCGTTGCTGGAGCGGATCGTCGCCGCCCTCGGGAGCCTTCACATTCGCGCGCTGATCTCAACCGGCGGCGCCACGCTTCGGTCGACGCCGCCCGCCAACGCTCATGTCGCGCGGTACGTGCCGCATGCCGACGTGCTCCCCGAGGCCGCCCTCGTCGTGACCCATGCCGGTCTCGGAACTGTCCATGCCGCGCTCGCCCACGGCGTGCCGCTGGTCTGCCTGCCGATCGGTCGTGACCAGCCCGACAACGCGGCCAGGGTCGTGTCGCACGGCGCCGGGTTGCGGCTGTCGCCGAAGAGCCGGCCGAGTGACATCCGCGCGGCCGTTGCGTCCGTGCTCCGCGACCCTGCATTCGCCGCGTCGGCGCGACGACTGGCCGGCGCATTTGCGGCGGAGCAACCGGCGGAGCGCGCGCCGAGGGCGCTCGAGGCAGTGGCGGGCGACCCGGCGGCGGCAAGGGCGACTGCGCCGCGGCCGGCCGCGATGGAGGAGGTGGTCTCGACCCGATAGCCGCCGCGGGGCCCGCCGCGCCAGTGGGCGTCGAGGAGCCGTGTGGACGGACCGGCGGCGAAGCCTAGATCCGGCCGAGGACGAGCGCTGCCACGATCAGCACGCTGAGGGTGTTGAGCGTGCAGTGGACCGCCATGCCGAGGAAGATGTTCTGCTTCCAGCGGACCGCGTAGACCATTGGGGCGAGTCCGACGATGCGAGCCAATACCTGCCAGGGCGACCAGAAGTGGTACAGCGAGAAGAGGCTGACGTTGACCAGCGGCGCCCAGCGGCCCAGCCGTTCCATCCGGGGCAGGAGATAGCCGCGGAAATAGAGCTCCTCGACGATTGGGCCGACAAGGCCGTTGATCGCCAGGTACGCCGCGAGCGTCACGATCCAGGCGGAGGCGCTGTAGTCGCCGATCCGATCGAGCGAGATGGGCGACACGTACCACGCGGGCAGCCACCCGAAGAACCGATCCAGAACCGCCGGCTCGATGGCCTGGAGGAGACCGAAGCCAAGGAACGCAATGACGACGAGAGTCGGCACTAGGACCGCCCACTCGCGGGCCGGGAGGCCGCGGCGGTAGGGAATGAGGTCGGCGACGCGGGCGTCCTCGCGGCGAGCGGCCCACAACACGACGCCGAGCTCGGTCGGGACGAGGATCACGACGATCGCGGTGAGCAGCGCCGCGATCGGCGGAAAACCGAGAGCACCGACGACCGGCGCGAGGAGCACGAAGCCCGCGGTCATGAGTGCTCCGGGAATGATGTGGAGTGCGAGAAGGGCGAGCGTCGAGAGCTGGCTCGTCTCGGTCGATGTCACAGCGGATGGTGGCGCCGCCGCCAGCGGCCTCGTCGTCATGGGTCTGACCCCTCGCGTGACGGCCCGAGAAGGCTCGGACATCTCCGACGATCTTCCACGTCGTTGGGCGCCCCGCCATCCGGGCTGACGGCGGAAGCGGGAGAGGGTCAGCCCGGAGGACGCGCTCCCCGTCGGGTACCGTCGGTCAGGCGGGCGTCGCGACGGCAGACGGCACGGGGATCCTCGCGAAGAGCCGCGTCCCACCGCCGATCGGGCTGACGACCTCGAGGGATCCGTCGACCGATTCGAGCCGATCGGCCAAGCCCCGCAGTCCGGTTCCAGAGGACGCGTCGGCGCCGCCGATCCCGTCATCGGCGATCTCGACGGCGAGCTCATCATCCAGCCACTCCGCGCGGACGAGCGCCCGGCTCGCCTGGGCGTACTTCGCGATGTTGGTGAGCGCCTCGGAGATCGTGAAGTACACCGCGCCCTCGATCGCCGGCGAGAACCGCGTCGACCCGATCTCGACCCGAACATCGAGCGGTGACCTCGCGGCAAGAGAGTCGACCGCGGGGCCCAGGCCCGCCTCCGTGAGAATCTGTGGGTGGATGCCGCGGGCGAGCTCGCGGAGCTCGGAGAGCGCCGCCTTCGCCTCCGCCGATGCCTGGTCAAGGCTGAGCCTCGCGGACGGGGCCACGTCGTCGCCGAGGCTGGCCCGTGCCAGACGCAGGGCGAGGGTCAGTGACACGAGACGTTGCTGGGCGCCGTCGTGGAGGTCGCGTTCGACCCGCTTTCGCTCGGCGTCGCCGGCGGCGATGATCCGCGTCCGCGATGCCTTGACCTCGTCGAGCTGGGCCTCGATCTCGGCCTGTAGTCGGGCATTGTCGGCGGCGAGCGACTCGAGGCGTTCGTCGAGTCGGGAGTCGACGGCCGGGCCCGGTCCGAGTCCGAAGACGAAGCGGCGCAGGTCCCGGATCGCGCGGTCGAGGCCTTCGACGGTTGCCTGGAGGCTCGCCCGAACCGATGCGTCCAGGACGGTCGATTCGAGGGCCTGGAGCGCGAAGCCGACGCCGAACAGGAGTTGGATGACCCGCTCGTGCAGATCGCGACCGATGCGATCGCGCTCGCCGGAGATCGCGCTGGCCCGAAGGCCATTCCGTACTCGCTCGAACTCGAGCGCGACCGCAGCCTGCACACCGTAGGCCTCGATGAGCCGGACCTCCGACTCCGAGAATGGCGGAGAGCCGACCGGCCGCCCAATCGCCATGGCGCCGAAGCGCCGGTCGCGGATGACCAGGGGCACGGACACCATCGGGCCGACCAGGTCCATCACCGCGCGGGGAATCGACATGGTGCCCGCCGACTCGGTGACCGACGCGACGACGAACGGCCGGCCGAGGGCGATCGCCTCGCCCGCGGCGGTGTCGCCGATCGGGATCGTGTCGCCGACGCCACGACCCGGCAGGCCCGGCCCGGAGAGGGTACGGACGAAGATCCCCGTGCCGTCGTCGATCAGCGTTCCTATCAGCGCGAAGCGGGCGTCGGCGCGCTCGACGAGCTCGCGGACCAATGCCCCGAGGATCTCGTCCGTCGGCGCGTCCGCGGCCGCCGTCCGGGCCAGCTCCCCGATGACCGCAATCGTTCGATGATTGGCGCGGGGCGTCGGACCGGGATCCGCGGCGGGCGGCGCTGTCGGACGCAAGAGCTCGCTCTCGACGGGGGTGGCGCTCGCGACGACCGCTTCGGCCTGGGGCGGCGATTCCCGGAGCTCGACGACGTAGCCGCCTATCGTTTCGATAGCCGCGTCCAGCTGCGCCACAGCCTCGCTGATGCCTGCCACGATCCGGGCCTCGTCTGTCCCATCGGCCAGGCCGCGGACGCCGGCCTGCAGGTCGCGCAGTGCGCTGACGACACCATCGTGGAGCTCGCCTGCGATCCGCTCACGCTCGGCGCCGACCTCCAGCCCGTGTTCCGCGGATCGGAGTTCGAAAAGCTCGATAGCGCTGGCTGCCTGCGCGGCGAACGTGGACACGAGGCTGATGTCGGCCGGCCGGAACGCCGGCGAATCCACAGCCCGAGCCACGACGAGCACGCCACGCGCGCTGCCGATCTGGGCCAGCGGCGAGGCGATCAGCGGACCTGTCCCGGTCGCCGCGGCGAAGGCTCGTCCGGCCGGCGGTATCTCGGCGGCATCGCGGGCGACGATGTTCGTCGCCTTGGTGAGCGCAAGCTCGGTGAGCGTGTCGCGGGCAGGCATGATGTGGCCGAGCTTGAGCGGCCCGACGCTCAGTCCATCCACGGCGCGGAACGTCATCTCGCCGGCGTCCGATACCGTGACGACGACCCCGGATACGGCATCGACGAGGACGCGCGCCTCGCGGGCGATCCGGCCGAGGAGCTGCTCCAGGTCGTCGCCGTCGAGGACGGCTTGGGTCAGGGCGCCGATCGCCTGGAGGTCGCGGTCAACTCGCCGGGAAGGTCGGGCCTGTTGCCGCGCCATGTCGTCCCCTCGAAGAGACCGTCACTGTACGCCTGCGAGCCAAGCCCGTTAGCCGAGGACGACACGGACGCTGTGCGTCACGCCATCGTCGGCGAGCGGGATGGCGGCACCCGACGCGTCCTCACCGGTCGCACCGTCGAGCAGCCTGCCGTCGAGCTCGGCGGAGGCAACTCCGCGACCGACCCCCATGGGGTTCTCGACGGCGATCTCGTAGCGCGCCGAGTGGTATCGGAACGACATCTCGTAGCCCGGCCACGCCCGCGGGACGCACGGGTCGACGATGAGCGTCGAGCCACGCAGCCGGAAGCCGAGGATCCACTCCGCGCCGGCCTGGTACATCCAGCCGGCTGAGCCCGTGTACCAGGTCCAGCCGCCGCGGCCCACGTGGGGCGGCTCGGCGTAGACGTCGGCCGGCATGACGTACGGCTCCACCTTGTAGCGATGGACGCCGGCCCGAGTGCTTGCGTCATTGATCGGGTTGAGGATCGAGAAGAGCTCGCCCGCCTTGTCGCCATCGCCGAGGCCCGCGAAGGCGAGGATCGTCCAGATCCCCCCGTGGGTGTACTGGCCGCCGTTCTCGCGGACGCCGGGCAGGTAGCCCTTGACGTAGCCCGGATCGAGGTCGGACTGGTCGAACGGCGGCGTGAACAGCAGCACGAGACCATCTCCGCGCCGGATGAGGTATTGCTCGACCGCGGCCATCGCCTGCCGCGCGTGGCCCATCGGTCCGGCAGCCGACAGCACACTCCAGGACTGCGCGATCGAGTCGATCCGGCACTCGACGTTGCTCGCCGACCCAAGCGGCGTGCCGTCGTCGAAGAATGCGCGGCGGTACCAGTCGCCGTCCCAGCCGTGGCGCTCGAGGTTCCGTCGCAACGTCCGCATATGGCCGCGCCAGCGCTCAGCACGGGCGTCGCCGCGCGCTGCCGCGATCGGCTCGAACGAGGCGAGCACGTTAAAGAGAAAGAAGCCGAGCCAGACGCTCTCGCCGCGCCCCTGATGACCCACCCTGTTCATGCCGTCGTTCCAGTCGCCGGATCCGATCAGCGGCAGTCCGTGACTGCCGACGGCGAGGCTTGCCTCGATGGCCCGGGCGCAGTGCTCGTACAGCGTGGCCGACTGGGACGAGCGTTCCGCCTGGAAATAGGCATCGACCTGGTCGCGGCCGAGCACCGGTCCCTCGATGAAGGGGACGATCTCGTCGAGCACGCCGACGTCGCCGGTCACCGCCACGTAGCGGTCGACGGCATAGGGCAACCACAGCCGGTCGTCGGAGATCCGCGTCCGCACGCCACGGCCCGACGGCGGATGCCACCAGTGTTGGACGTCGCCCTCAGGAAACTGCTGGGCGGCTGCACGCAGGAGGTGCTCGCGGGTCAGGTCGCGCCGGGCGGTCGTGAGGGCGACGACGTCCTGGAGCTGGTCGCGGAAGCCGTACGCGCCGCCGGCCTGGTAGAACGCGGCCCGCGCCCACAGCCGGCAGGAGAGCGCCTGGTAGAGCAGCCACGTATTGAGCATGATGTCCATCGACCGGTCCGGAGTTCGCACCTGGAGCGAGCCGAGGACGTCGTCCCAGTACGTTCTTACCGTCTGGAGGGTCGCCTCGTGGTCGGCCGCCCGCCAGCGCCGGATCAGCTCCGTTGCCGCCGCCGCGCCGTCCGCTTCGCCGAGCAGCACGACGACCTCCGCCCGCGCTCCGGGCGCGAGATCCATGCTCGTCTGGAGCACGGCACACGGGTCCAGCGCCGCCCCGACCGTGCCGCCGAGACGATGACCCCGCTCAAGGCCAGCGGGGCGGGCCAGGGAGCCGTTGCGACCGAGGAACTCTGTCCGATCGCCCGTCCACGACTGCTGACGACCGCCCATGTCGAGGAACGCGACCCGACCACCGAACTCCGTGTTCCAGGGGTTGCGGGCAAGGATCGCCCGGGTTTCCGCCTCAACCTCGGTGACCACGTGCGGTGCGGTCACGCCTCGCGAGGCGCCCAGCACCCACTCCGCGTAGGCCGTCACTGAAAGCCGCCTGGCCCGGCCGGATTGGTTCTCGATGGTCAGGACGGAGACCTTGACCGACGCATCGAGGGGCACGAACTGGACGAGGCCGAGCGCGATCCCGTCGCGGGCATGCTCGAAACGGCTGTACCCGGGACCATGTCGCGCGACGTACGTCGATTCCGGGCTCCGAATCGGCAGCGCCGTCGGGCCCCACAGCTCCCCGGTCTCGTCGTCCCGAACGAAGATCGCCTCGCCGCTCGGATCGCTGACCGGGTCGTTCGACCACGGGGTCAGCTGGTTCTCCCGGCTGTTCTCGGACCAGCTGTACCCGGCGCCGGACTCCGAGACCTGGAACCCGAACGACGGATTGGCGATCACGTTCAACCACGGCGCGGGAGTCGCTTGACCAGGCCCCATGACGACGACGTACTCCCGGCCGCCATCGGCGAAGCCACCCAGGCCGTTGAAGAACTCCAGCTCCGGCCGGGGCGGTCCGGGAACCTCCGTCCGCGTCGGTCCCTCCGCCGGCACTGAGGGAGCGGAGCGGACGACTCTGTCTGGGCGCTCCAGACGGATGACCTGGTCCGCGAGCGTGCCTCGCCGGCTCAGGAGGACGGCCCGGGCGGCCGCCTGGAGGAGCGTCCGGTCCTCGGCGGAGAGCTGCTCCCCGCGCACGATGTACACGCCGCCGTGAGCCCGCTGTCCCTCGTCGACGAGCGTCGATTGGCTCGTGCGCACGACGGCCGCGAGCGCCTCCTGGAGGTCCTGGCCGTACGAGGCGCCGTGCTCATTGATGATGACGAGGTCGACATCGAGCAGCTTGAGGCGCCAGTACTCGTGGGCCCTGAGCAGCTGCCGGACGATGTCGATGTCCTCGGCCTCGTCGATCCGGACGAGCACGATGGGTAGGTCGCCGGAGATCCCGAACGGCCAAAGTCCCGGTGCGCCCCGGTCGTTGCGTGCGATCAGCGTCGGGGATGGCCGGAGGGTCGGGTCCGAGTAGAGGATCCGGTTGGCGAGGCGCTGGAACAGGTGGGCCTCGTCGGTCTCCACGCCCAGGTGGTGGAGCTGGACCTGGGCCTGCGTCCAGGCCAGCGTCGCGGCCCTTTCGAACGTCGCGTCCTCGCGGTACTTGTCGGCGAGGTCCAGGACGTCCTCGCGTGACGCTGCCACGACCGTCGAGTAGATCACGTGGACGGTGGCTCCCGGTGCGAGGGACACGCGACAGCGCAGGCTGAAGATCGGATCCAGCACCGCACCGACCGTGTTCGACAGCGGACGGCCGTCGATGACCGACACAGGCGATCGGACGGACCGGCCCCGGCCGAGGAAGCGGGCACGGTCCGTCTCGTACTGGATGACCTCGCCGCTCTGCTCCTCGACTGCAGCGACGTGGGCGGCCCAGAGCTGCCGCTCGTCGCGCGAGCGCGGGCGGCGGGTCGCCACGAGCGCGCCGACCTCCGGCACGAACTCGGTCTGCACGAAGAGGTTCTGGAAGGCCGGGTGCGCGACGTCGGCCGCCTGCGGCGCAAGGACGATCTCGGAGTAGGACGTGAGCTCGATCTCCCGGCCATGCGAGCCGAGATTGGTCAGCGAGACGCGACGGATCTCTGCGTCGTGCTCCGCCGAGACGACGATGGTCATCGCGGTCGAGATCGAGCCGTCGCGCCGCACGAACTCGGCCTGCTCCTCCGAGTAGCGGACTTCGTAGCTGTCGGCCTCCACGCCGCTCGGCTGATGTCCCGCGGACCAGACCGCCCCGGTGCGCGTATCGCGCAGGAACAGGTAGCTGCCCCACGAGTCGCGGGTGACGTCCTCGCGCCAGCGCGTCACCGCAATGTCGCCCCAACGGCTGTAGCCGGATCCGGCGGCAGTCACCAGGACGGCGTACCGCCCGTTCGAGAGGAGGTGCGTCCGCGGCGTGAGGTCGTGCGGGGAGTTGAACTTGCGCAGGACGGGCGGGACGAGATCGCGCACGTCGGCCGCGCTCTTCACCTCCTCGGCCCGCGGGCGTGCGACGAGGACGTCGCGCGGCATGCGCTCCTGGAGCAGCAGCTCGGTCGCCTGGACGATGGGCTCGGCGTGGAAACGCTCGACCATCGCGTCGTCGTGAAGCACGTTCCCGATGGCGACCAGGGCCATCCCCTGGTGGTGCGCCATGTAGCTCTGGACGATCGCGACGGTCTCGTCCTCCGGGAGTCGCCGTGCGGTGTAGTCGAGCGCCTCTCGGAAACCGTACGGCCCCAGCGCGCCGGCGGTCCGGAGGTCCGCAAAGTTCCTGACGGCCGCCTCGGGATCGACCATCGCGCCGAGGGCGGTCGCGTACGGAGCAACGACGACGTCTTCGCTGAGACCTCGCTTCAGGCCGAGGCCCGGCACGCCGAAGCTGGAGTACTGGTACGTCCGCTCGAGGTCCCGGGCATTGAACGCCGACTCGGAGATGCCCCACGGCACTCCGCGCTCGGCGGCGTAGCTGATCTGGCGCGCAACAACGAGGCTGGAGGTCTGGTCGAGCAGACTCCGCGGCGGCGCGTGCATGACCAGCGCTGGCATCAGGTACTCGAACATCGAGCCCGACCACGAGATGAGCGCCGAGCCGCGGCCCACCGGTGTCAGCGGCCGACCGAGCCGGAACCAGTGCTCCGGGGGCACGTCGCCCTTGGCGATCGCGAGGAAGCTCGCCAGCCGCGCCTCCGACGCGAGCAGGTCGTAGTAGCTCGGGTCGAGCGTCCCGTCGCGAACGCGGAAGCCGATCGAGAACAGCTGACGGGTAGGGTCGAACAGGAAGCTGAAGTCGGTCTCGGCGAACAGCTGCTGCGAGCGGTCCGCGATCGCGTGGAGTCGCCGGGCAAGGGCGACGACGGCCGGGTTGTCGTCGTCCCCCTCGTGGAGGACCTGGTCGCGAAGGTGGCTCTCGACCGTCCGGCACGCGGCCTCGGCCCAGGTCACGAGTTCGTTGTCGGCACCTTCGCCGCGCTCCGCCGTGAGGGCCGCCGCGACATCCGCGAGGGTCAGGGCGTCGGGCGCGAGTGCGGTCAGCCGGGCGGCCCACGCGGCGCCCGTCACGAGGCCGTCCGAGGGCTGGAACGCTGCGAGGGCCTCGTCGAGTTGCCGGCGCGTGACCGTCTGAGTCCGGCGCTCGTCGCCGATCGCGTCGGCCGCCTCGCGCGCAAGCCGGACGGCGTCATCGATTCCCGCGACGGCGGCCTCGATCGGCAGCGGCCGGTCGAGGAGCTCGCGGCAGGCGTTGGCGACTGTCAGCAGCGAAGCGCACATGTTGCCGCTGTCGACCGAGGATACGTAGGCGGGCTCGAGCGTCTTGAGGTCCCGGGTGTCGTACCAGTTGTAGAGATGCCCGCGATAGCGCGGCAGGCTGTCAATGCTCGCGAGCGTGGCCTCGAGCCGGTCGACCATGTCGTGAGCGCCGATCCACCCGAAGTCCCGGGCGCTGACAATTGACAGCAGGTAGAGGCCGATGTTCGTCGGCGACGTGCGGTAAGCGACGACCGGCTGGGGGTCCTCCTGGAAGTTGTCGGGCGGCAGGCTGTGGTCCTCGAGTGTGACGAACCGCTCGAAGAACCGCCACGTGCGGCGGGCGATGAGGCGAAGCTCGATGGCGTCGGCCGCCGACAGCTGGCGACCGGCCGATTCTGTCGGCGGCAGGCTCACCCAACGCGCGATCGCCGGGGACAACAGCCACAGGCCGACGAAGGGCATGGCCACAGGGAGCGCCGTCGGCTTCGCGACCAGAACGAGAGCCCCAGCGACGGCCGCGGTCCCGACTGCGGCGGCCATCAGCCGGTAGAAAGCGGCCAGGTCGAGGTCCAGACTGCCCTTCGTCTGCGACGCCGTGGTCCATTCGAGCAGGTTTCGACGCGTCACCAGCAGGCGCGCCAGCGTCCGAACGATCGCGTCCACCATGAGCGTCGCCTGGTGGGCCAGGAACGTGACACCCAGCCCGACGTGCGCGGCCGCATCGGCGATGTCGGCGGCAACCGCGCGGAGGTGACTGCGCTTGGAGATGCCGCGCCGTCGCGGCAGCAAACCGGCCATGACGGGCAACGCGGCGGGAACGACGAGGGCCGTCAGCACGAACGCGGTCCAGGCATCGGCGGGCACGGAAGGGACCGTCCAGGCGACCAGGAGCGTCGCGAGCGTGAGCGGCGCCGACAGCGTTCGGCGCAGGTTGTCGACCATCTTCCAGCGCGCGATGCCCGGAACTGAGCTCCGGCTTCGCTGGCCGGCCTCGTCCCGGGCTCGACCCAGGATCCACGGCAAGAGCTGCCAATCGCCGCGTGCCCAGCGATGCTGGCGGGCGGCAGCCTCGAGGTAGTGGGACGGGAACTCATCGAACAGCTCGATGTCGGTCACGAGACCTGCCCGGGCGAACGTGCCCTCGAACAGGTCGTGGCTCAGCATCGTGTTCTCGGGCACTCGTCCAGCCAGCGCCCCCTCGAAGGCGTCGACGTCGTAGATCCCCTTGCCCGTGTAGCTTCCCTCGCCGAACAGGTCCTGGTACACGTCCGAAACGGCGGAGGCGTACGGATCGATCCCGGCCGAGCCGGAGAAGATGCGCTGGAACAGCGAGGCTCCCCGTTCTGCGGGCAGCGTCGGGGTGATCCTCGGCTGGAGGATCCCGTAGCCATGACTGACACGCCCGGACTTTGGGTCGAAGCGGGGGCGGTTGAGCGGGTGGGAGATCGTCCCGACGAGCCGCCCGACGGCGCCCCGCGGCAACCGGGTGTCGGCGTCGAGTGTGACGACGTCGCCAGGTCAGAGGCGGGCGCGACGGCGAGGATCGCGAGCACGAGCAGGGCAGGGCCCGTCGTGCCGCCTCCAGCCGAGAGCAGCAGTGGCACCGAGAGGATCAGGGCCACCACGAGGATCAGCGTGCCGACGTAGGCGAAGGTGCCGGCGGCGGCATAGGCCCGCCGGAACCGGCGGGACAGCGGTATCCGGACGTTCAGCGCGCGTTCCAAGGCCTGCCGACCGTCGCCCATCAGGTAGTAGCCGGGGTCGACGACATCCTCCTGTCCTGCAGACGTTGCGGCTCCGGGGTCCGGCGCTCGCTCTGCCATCGAAACGGCGGCCTTGGCGACGTCGAGCTCCGGCCGCCCCGCGCCTCGGGCGAGCGTTTCGATCGCGTGCCTGTAGCGGTCGCGGGTGGCGAAATCCATCGCGGCAAACAGGCCGTGGGCCCGGAGCGCCTCGTCGGTCAGGCTCACGCTCTCGACGAACCGGGACCAATCGAACCAGGAGATGAGGCGCATGCTCGTGATGACGTTGCGAACCGTCACGTTCATCTCCGCCTGCCGCTGGTGTTCGATCCGGACGGTTTCCTCGGCCGTCGTGCCCTGAGCAGCAAGCACCTCTTCGAGCCGACCGAGCGCCGGCGTGGCGGCCGGGTCCTGGTCGCGCAGCCGCTGGAAGAGCTGGACCCGGCCCGCCGTCGCCAGCGTCACATCGGAGACCCGTCGCAGGGAAGCAGCGGCGGCCTCGGGGCTGTCCCGGCCGATCCCGAGCAGGCTGTCGGCCAGCTCGTCCGCTCGTTGGCGCGCAGTCCGGTTGCGAAGGATCTGCTGCGCGAGCCGGCGAAGGTTCTCGACGAGGATGATCCGGAGGCTGATCGCGACGGCCCATAACTCGCCGATGGTCAGCGGCTCGACCTCCTGGTACGCGCTCACCAGCCGCTGCAGGCTGTCCGGGTCGAACCGGCTGTCGGTATGGGCGACATACGCCCACGCGATCCCGAGGACCCGGGGGTAGCCCTCGAGGTGTCCCCCAGCGAGCTTCGGGAGTTCGCCGTAGTAATGCGCTGGCAGGTCGTCGCGGATCTCGCGGATCTGCTCGTCGACGATGTGGAAGTTGTCGACCAGCCACTCCGCGGCGGGGCTGATCGAGCGTTCTTCCCTGATCGCGCCCGCGAGAGTCCGGTACGACTCGAGGAGGATCCGGCCGTTCTCGGCGACGCGCGGGCTGATCGTCCGACCTCGGCGAGGATCGGTCGTGACGGTCTGGGCTTCGGCGAGCGACCGGGCGTGCTGCTCGAG
>JBJMMH010000213.1:0-29081 GCA_045804885.1 Chloroflexota bacterium
CGTCGTCCCAGTACCGCGTCGGGACCCGGACGGCGGCTTCGCGGTTCTCGATCCCCCAGGCCGTGTACGCCGAGCTCCAGAAGTGCGGCTGGAGCCGCCGGAAGGAATTCACGCTCGGCGTGGTCAGCGCGAGGAGCGCCGGGAGATGGGCGACGACGCCGGCGATCGCCTGGCGGGCGAGCGTGCTGAGCCCAGCCATGCCGGCGGCATCGGCGAGCCGGTTCTCGGTGCGGCGGGCGTCCCAGATGCTCCAGTGAAGGTGCGCGCCGCTGCCGGCCTGGTCGGCCCACGGCTTCGGGGCGAGGGTCGCGACCATGCCGTGCTGAGCGGCCACCGCCCGGACAGTCTGGCGATACGTGATCTGGTTGTCCGCCGCCCGGAGCGCGTCGGCGTGGCGGATCGACAGCTCCTGCTGGCCGGCGCCGAGCTCGGGGTGCGACAGCTCGACCGTCAGGCCCTGCTCGGTCAGTGCCGCGATGATGTCCTGGATGACCGGTTCGGTGGATTCCATGCCGATCGCGCTGAAGCACAGGCTCCGATCGACCGGGACGTAGCCATCGTCGCGCCGGTAGGCGAGGAAGAACTCGTTCTCGAAGGCGGCGTCGAAGGCGAAATCCTGCGCGGCCGCGGCGTCGACCATTCGCTGCAGGAAGTGCCGGGGGTCGAGGGCCCACGGCTGGTGGTCGAGCTCGACCATGTTGGCGATCATCTGGCCGCTCCGCGGCGCGTACGGCAGGACGACGAACGTGTCCGGGTCGGGGACGAGACGGATCTCGCCGACCGGGCCGTACGTCGCGTCCGGCGCGAGGAAGTCGAGGCTCGTGAACGACTGCATGCCCTTCACGAGCCCGATCCCGCTCGTGATCCGCCGCGCCAGCTGCCCGACGTGGGTGCTCTTGCCGCGGATCACGCCGCCGTTGTCGCAGTACAGGAAGCGAACGAGCTGGAGACCCTGCTCGTCCGCCTGCCTGACGATCTCTTCGGGGGTCATTCGCTGGTCTCCGCCGCTGCTACGGGGCGGGGACCTTCTCGGGCACGACCTCGGCACCGAGCGTGAACTTGCCGCCCTTGATCGAGATGACGGTCACGCCCTTCTGGGGCACGTGCGAATCGGCCGAGAACGTGATCGCGCCCGTGATCCCCTTGAAGTCCTTGGTGCTCTCGATCGCCGCCTTGACGGCCGCCGAGTCCGTGCTGCCGGCCCGCTTTACGGCGTCGGCGAGCAGATAGACGGTGTCGTAGCCGAGGGCCGCGAACGCGTTCTCGGGGTCGTTCCCGTATTCGGCCTTGTAGTCGGTGATGAACTTCTTGATCCCCTCGGTGCCGCCCGTGGCGTCCATCAGCGCATGGGTCGTGAAGAAGACGTTCTCGGCCGCGGGACCGGCGACCTTCACGAGATCGGGCGTGTCGTAGCCGTCGCCACCGACGATCGGGCCGGTGATGCCCGCGTCCCGGAACTGCTTCACGAGTGGCCCGATGTTGTACGGCATCGCCGCGACGTAATAGAAGTCCGGCGGCGGGTTCAGCGCCTTGATCTTCGTGATCTGGGCGGAGAAGTCGGTCGCCTTGTCGTCGTACGAGTCCTCCAGCGCGATCGTCCCGCCGAGCTCCGTGAACCGGGACTTGAAGTACTGCCCGAGGAGCGTCGTGTACTCGACGCCCTTGTCCCACAGGAAGTAGGCGTTCTTCCCGAAGGTCTTGAACGAGTACTCGGCGCCGACGGCGGCCTGGACGTTATCGCCGAAACACGCCAGGAACATCATGTCGCCGACCTGGGTCGGGATCTTCGGCGACGTCGCGCCGACCGTGATGAACGGGATCTTCGCGCTCTGGAACGTCGGGCCCGACGCCAGGACGGAGTCGGTGTCGGTGTAGCCGATCATGAGCGGGACCTTGTCCTGCTCGACGAACTGCTTCGCGTTCTGGGCCGTCACGTCCATCTTGTACTGGCTGTCGTGGACGATGAAGTCGATCTGCTTGCCGAGGACGCCGCCGGCCGCGTTGACCTGCTTGACCGCCAGCTTCGCCCCGTTGGCCGCCGGCAGGTCGAGCGCCGACTCGTCGCCGGTCAGCGCGAAGCCGCCGCCGATCTTGATCTTGTCGCCTGTCGCTCCCCCGGCCCCGGGGGAGGCCGTGCTGGAGCACGCCGCGATCAGGACGATGACGCTCGCGAACGCGAGGGCAGTGCGCTTCATGACTCCTCCTCCCCGCCGACGGCCGGCGGGCGCCCGAGGCCGGCGCTGGGGTGCCTTGACCTCGCAGCCGTGAGCGTACGACGATCGGTCGCGCGGGACGCTGGCGGCCGCGACACTATCTCTCGCAGCCTCGCCGATGACAAGAACCCATTCCGCTCGGGGACACGGAGGAGCCGTGCAGCAACCGCAGCAGATCCAGTCCAAACCGCTCATAGCGGTCACGCTTGCCGACCCGTCCGAGGCGGCCGATCCGGACCTCGCACGACGCCGGAATGACAATTACGCCGCAGCGGTCGAGCGCCACGGCGGCGCAGTGGTGCGCCTGACGAGCCGCACGGCCAGCGAAGAGCGTGACGCGGCCGTCGCGAAGATGGACGGACTGCTCCTCAGCGGCGGCGCCGATCTCGACCCTGCCCGCTACGGACAGCCGATGAACGGCGCGCGCGACGTCGATCCGGCCCGGGACGAGCTGGAGGCCGCCGCGTTCAGGGTCGCGCGGGCTCGCGACGTGCCGGTGCTGGGAATCTGCCGCGGGCTCCAGGCAATCAACGTCTTCGCGGGCGGGACGCTGCTCCAGCACGTCGAGGGCCATTCCGGAGCGGCCTGGGACTCCGGGCCCGCCACGACACACCCATTACGCGTCGTCCGGGGAACGCGCCTCGAAGCGTTGCTGGCCCGCGACACGGACGAGCAACTCGAGGTGAACGCCTACCACCACCAGGGGATCCTCGCGTCGGATCTCGCCGACGGGCTGCGCGCCGCGGCCTGGGCCGACAGCCCGGCGGGACCGCTCATCGAGGGAATCGAGGCCGCCGACGGCCGCTTCGTCGTCGGAGTCCAATGCCATCCAGAGCGAACGGAATCCACACCGGCCGCGTTCGAGCGCCTGTTCGCCGGGTTCGTCGCGGCGGCCGCGGCGCGAGCAGGCGCGCGGGACGCCGCTACTCGAGGCTGATCAGGGCAGAACGCCGGATCAGCGTGCGCTCGTCGCGGTGCCCGCGGTTCGTTTCACGCGCGATCCGGCGCCCGCCAGCGCCTCAGCCGCCTCCTGTTCCTCGCCGCGACGCCGGATCTCGCCCGGCGAGAGCTGCCGCGCCAGCGCGGCCGTGAGCTCCGCGCCGATCAGCAGCATCGCCGCGGTCAGATAGAACCAGAGCATCAGGACGATCACAGCTCCGAGCGATCCGTACGTCGCGCCGTAGTTCGCGACGTTCGCCGCGTAGAACGCGAGGCCCGCGGTCGCGATGAGCCAGCCCACGGTGAACACGGCCGCGCCGGCGACGATCCAGCGCCACGGGACGACGATGCTCGGCGCATACCGGTAGAGAATTGCGACCGCGGCGGCCAGGACGACGAACACCGCCGGCCACCGCAGGATCTGGATCACGGCGAAAGCCTGATCGCCCAGCCCGATCTGCTCCGCCAGCTGCTGGGTGATCATCGCGCCGCCCACGATCGTCACGAACGAGGCGATCGCACCGACCGCGGCGAGCACGGTCAGGCCGACGGCGACGACGTATCGGAGGAGGAAGGGCCGCTGCTCGGGCACCTCGTAGGCGCGGTGGATCCCCTTCACCAGCGCGTTCGTACCGCCGGTCGCCGCCCACAAAGCCGCGAGCGAACCGATCGTCAGGAGGTCCGCCCGAGCGGAGTTCAGCAGCCGCTCCAATTCGGGGCGCAGTCCCTCGGCGATGGACGGCGGGAGGTTGTCGCCCAGGCCGGCCACGATCTGCTGGGCCGGGTTGTCGACGTGCAGGGCTCCAGCGGCGAAAGACCCGAGGGCCGCGACGAACAGGCCGAAGGGGAAGACGGCAAACAGGAATCGGTACGCGATCTCAGCGGCCAGGCCGGAGACGTCGTCCTTCTTGATCCCGTCGATCAGTTGATGGCCGACTGCCGAAAGCTCCTCGCGACCGATCTCGGAGGGCCGCGTCGCTTGGCTGTCGTCGTTCGATTCGGCTACCACAGGTGCCATGCGGCTGAGGCTCCCACGCGCCGGGCGTCGCTCGCGTCACGGGTCCGGGACTCGGGTTGCACGCTCGTTGCGGTCGTGCGACGGGGGAATCACCGGCCCGGGGCTAGTGCCCCGGGCCCTGGACCTGCGAGCCGCCCATCACCCGGACGACGAACTCGACTGCGTCCTCGTCCTGTCGCCACCGCCGGTCGTCGATTCGTCGGATGACCGACTGCCGTTCCGACTCGAACGTCGGCTCGACGTGCCGGAACTCGAACCCGTCATCGACCGGGAGCCCCCGGACTCCTGCGAGGATCGGGATCGCGAGCTGGAGCTCGAGCTCGAGCCCGAGGACGACTGGAGGCGCAGCTGGTTCATCACCTCGCGGACGCCCATGACGGATTCCGCGACGTCCTCGGCGCGGCGCTTCGCGTCGCGGTCGTCGACCGTTCCCGAGAGCGTCACTTCGCCGCCCCGGACCCGGACCTCGATCTCGGAGGCGTCGATCCCGTCGTCGGCCATGAGCCGGTCGTTGATCTCCTCCTCGATCCGCTCGTCGCTCCGCTTGTAGCCCTTTGGGCCCCGACCGGCGTAGCCGCCGCTCGTTGTCCAGTCTCGGCCCTTGCTGCGGCTCCATGCCGCGCCGGCCCCCTGACCCTGGCCGTAGTCGACGTTACGCTGATCGAACTCGCCCTGCGACTCCGTCTCGGAGCCGGTCGGACCTAGGTACATCACCGAGTAATAGCCGACGCCGCGATAGCCCTGGCCGTAGTAGCGGTACGGGACGACGTAGCCCCGCCACTGTCGGGACTGGCCCTGACCGTAGTCTTCCTGACCGCGCTCCATGGAACCGGGCCGCTGGGTGGCTTCCATTTCACGTCCGGTGTAGTCGTCGGACCGCGACTGCGAGCCGGTCCACTGTCGTTCGTCCTGCTGCGGGCGCGTGTCGCTCCGGTACATCAGCTCCTCCGCGATCCCTGGGGGCCATCGACCAGTCTCTGACACCGGCCGTCAGCGCCTCGTCACGGCTTTTCACCGCGGGTTGCACGGTCCTTGCAGGGGTGTCGCACGGGCCGCGCCTAGACGAACCGCAAGCGGCGCTTCGAGCGTAGAACCCGTGAGATCTGACTACCCGAGGGGAACGCTGAATGGATGCTCTTGCCTTGATCCTGGTTGCCGTGCTCGCGCTGATCGCGCTCGACATCGCCGCGCTGACGTTCGGCGTCGACAGCCGCGACGGCTTCACCGACGACGAGGCTCCGCGCGGGCTCACGTGAGCCGGTCGGTGGCCATCGGCTGACGGGGTGGGCCTCGCCATCGGTGAGAGAATTGGGTCCCCAGCGAGCGGCGCGAGGAGCGCCGACGTTCTGCCCGTGGAGGTGCCCGAGATGGTTGAAGCTGCAACTCGGATCGTGAATCGGCCGGCGTGGGTCGATCTCGCAACATCGGATGCGCCCGCGTCCGGGGCGTTCTACGCCAAGGTCTTCGGCTGGAATGTCGAGGTCAACCCGGATCCGCAGTACGGCGGCTACGGCCTTGCCAAGCGCGACGGCAAGGACGCCGCTGGGATCGGCCCCACCCAGGCGCCGGACCAGCCGACCGCGTGGTCGGTGTACATCGGGACCGACGACATCGAGGCACTGGCAAAGGCCGTCACGGGCGCGGGCGGTACCGTCGTCGCCCCGCCGTTCGACGTCGGCGACCAGGGCCGTATGGCGGTCTTCCAGGACACCGTGGGGGCGTTCATCTCCGCCTGGCAGGCGACGCAGATGCGGGGCTTCGCGACCGAGGGCGCGAATGCGTTCGGCTGGGCCGAGCTCAACGCCCGCGGGGTGACCAACGCCCTCCCGTTCTATCACAGCGTCTTCGGCTGGTCGCCCAAGGACGTCGGCTCGCCCGAGCAGCCGTACGTCGAATTCCAGGTGGACGGCCGGAGCATCGCCGGTGCCACCGAGATGAACGCGATGGTCCCCGCTGGTGTCCCGAGCTACTGGCAGGTCTACTTCGCCGTCGACGATGTCGACGCGACGCATCGGACCGCGATCGCGGCCGGCGGACGCGAGCTGCTGCCGCCGACCGACTTCCCCGGCGGCCGGATGTCGATCGTCAACGACCCGCAGGGAGCGGCGTTCGGCCTGATGAAGCTCACCGGCACCGAGCGCTGAACCAGGCCGCGGCGGTCCCACAGACGGGACCGCCGCGGTCTCCAAGCAAGCTCACGGCAAGGCCGCAGGATTCAACAGCTCGGCGGAAGGCGTTCCGCCTCCGCCGCTCTTCGAGCTCTCGACGATGAGGACGCGGCCGTCGAGCAACGGGGTCGCCGAGAGGACGTTTGACGCCGAGGGGCCGCTCGGGACTCTCGTCCACTGGTTGGTCCCCGGATCGTAGGTCTGGCCGGTGCCACCGCCCCGCGTGTGATAGACGGTGCCGTCGGGGAGCGTCGCGGCGACGACGACGGCGTCGTCCGGGTAGGACTCCTGCATCGGCCCGGTCGGCGTCCAGACGCGTGTCGCCGGGTCGTAGACGTCGCCCGTACGCCCTCCCCGGACGATCAGGACGCGACCGTCCCCCAGCACGGTCGTCGCGGCGAACACCCGCGACGCGTGCATCGCCCCCGTCTCGGTCCAGATGTCCGCCATCGGGTCGTAGATCTCGGCCGTTTCGCCAAGCGTATTCCCGATGTCGCCGGCGAATCCGCCGGCGACTAGAACTCGACCGTCGGGCAGCAGGCTCATCGCGGGGTTGGCTCGCGCAACCTGCATCGGGGCCGTCGCCGTCCACGTCGCGCGCACGGCGTCATACAGCTCGGCCTGGGGACCACTCGCGCCTCCGGACGTCCCACCGACGACGAGGACCCGACCATCCCGCAGCGTGAGGGCCGAAGGCTGGCCGCGAGGTTGTCGCGGCGGGGTTGTCGCGGTCCAGGTCCCGGAGCGCGGATCGAACAGGTCGGCCTCGAAGCTGCCCGGATCGTCGCCCCCGACCACGAGCACGCGGCCGTCCTTCAGCAGCGTAGCGAACGGAAACGCGCGTGGGTACGGCATGGAGTCGGTCGCGTTCCACGCGCCCGCGCGCGGATCGTAGATCTCGGCAACGGCCGATGCGCCCGTCGGACCGCCGCCGCCCATCACGAGGACGCGGCCGTCGTCGAGCCTGACCGCCATCAAGCTCTGCGCGTCGACGGCGCGAGCGCCGGTCGTGGTCCACGCCGGCGCGGGCGTCGCCTGAGAGCCAACGCCCGATTGAAATGGTTTCCACAGCAGGAAGGCGCCGCCGAGGGCGATCACGCCGATCATGGCGGCGGCCGCGAAGCGCAGTGGCAAGGACATGGTCTGGAACCTCCGCGGCGTCCGCATGCGGCGCCGCTGATCGGTGTGGTCGATCTGATCGAGGGCGGCGTCGATCACCCGGTCCGCGAGCTCGTCCGTCCCGTCGACGAAGAACGCGTCGAGGATGAGATCGAGTTCGTGCTGCGCGGTCATCCGATTCGCCCTCCGGCCACCGCGACCGGGCGCTCGTCGGCCTCGATCGCCGCGCGCATCGCGCGATGGGCGTAGTGAAGTCGCGAACGAGCCGTCCCGACCGAGATCCCGAGTCGGTCCGCGATCTCGGCGTGGGACAGCCCCAGGTAGTGAGTGAAGACGAGGACGGCCCGCTGATCGGGCGGGAGCCGTCGGAAGGCGCGCTCCAACCGATCCCGGTTGTCCACGGTCAGCACCTCATCGGGTCCCGCCGGTCCGTCGACCGGCAGCACTCGGACGTGGGCGTTCCAGGCCCGTGATCGACGCGCCTCGGAGTAGCTCGCGTTGACGATGAGGCGTTGCAACCAGGCGTCGAAGCGGTCCGGATCGCGGAGGTTCGGCAGCTCCCGCCAGGCGATCACCAGGGTCTGCTGCACGGCGTCCTCGGCCCGTCCGACGTCACGGAGGATCCGTTGCGCGATCGACATGAGCCTGTCGCCGTGCGTGCGCGCAAGGATGGCGAATGCCTCCCGGTCGCCGCGCTGCGCCTGCTCAACGAGGTCGCGATCCAACGTCTCGGCCCCTCTGCGGCGTCCATTGGGGACGCCCACCGACCCTACTGAGTCGGGCAGGGCCCAGCACGTTCAAACTTCAGCGTAGCGATCGCACCCGGCGCGGGTCAGGTCAACCAGAGGTCGCCGATGCGGTTCACGCGCTCGCGCACGGTCGCGAAGGACGGCCGCCCGACCAGCGCGTTGCCTTCCGCGATGGCCGTAACCTCACCCCACATCAGCGGCGTCGAGACGCCCGGGATCGGCGTTGCTCGCGGCGAGTACGGTGCGACGAGCTGGCGATTCCGGTTGTTCTGGATCCAGTCGACGAAGACCCGGCCGGCCCGCGCCGGCCGATCGCTCCGGGCGATGACGAGCCGCGGTGTCTCGCGGGCAAGCCGCTCCGCGACCTCCCGCGTGTACGCCTTCGCCCTCTCGAACGAGTCGCCCGGGGGCAGTCCCGCGGCAACGTGCAAGCCGAGCGATCCTGATGTCTTCACGACGGGCTCGAGTCCGTCGGCGCGAAGCACGTCGGCGACTCGGCGGGCGACGATCGCACACTCGACGAGACCCGCCGGCGGACCGGGATCAAGGTCAAAGACGACCGCGGTCGGTTCGGCCGGGCGGTCGATCGTCCAGCCGTGGGGATGGAGCTCGATCGTGCCGAGATTTGCGAGCCAGGCGAGCGTCGCCGGCTCCTCGATGACGCAGTAGCGGAGCGTGTCGCCGCGCCGGTCGAAGATGTCGTGCGTCCGGACCCATGACGGGCGACTCCGGCATTGCGCCTGGAACCAGCCGGGGCCGTCGATGCCCTCCGGAAACCGCCAGACCATGGTCGCCCGATTCTCGACGTGCCGCAGGAGGACCGGCGCGATCGCGAGCAGGTATTCGACGAGATCGAGCTTCGTCGTGCCGGTCATCGGCCAGACGACGCGATGCGGGTGGCTGATCGTGATGGACCGGCCGCCAGCCTCCACCTCGAGCGGCGGATCGTCGACGCCGGCGCCCGACGTCGGTCGCGCGTGCGACGTCACGAGGCGCCGACCGCGGCTTTCGACCCGGTCACCAGGATCTGTTCGAGGCGGCAGCTCTCGGGCGGTCGATCGGGTCGCCAGCGGATGAGCCGCGCCGGGTGTCGGAGCCGGTCGCCGTCGACCTGGTCGTACGCGACCTCGACGACTCGCTGCGGCCGGAGCGGCACCCAATCGTGGTCCATCCCCGGTCGCCACCGCGCCGCGGCTCCCGGCAGCCTGCCGAGCGGGCTGGCGCCGATCGCGAACCCCTCGCGCCACGGATGCTCTTCGAGCGCGATTGCGTCCGGCACGAGCTCGTCGAACAGGGCATGCCGGGCGGCCTTCGTGAGCTGCGTCACAACGCCAACGTGGCGAAGAGCGCCGGCGTCGTCGTACAGCCCGAGGATCAGCGTCGCCACGATGCCGCGCTCATAGACGCGGATGCCGGCCACTACGCACTCGGCCGTCCGCTGCCGCTTCACCTTGATCATGGACCGGTGCCCCGGCCGGTAGGCCAGATCGTCGGGCTTCGCGACCACGCCGTCGATCCCGCTGCCGGCGGTTTCGAGCCAACGCTCCGCCGCCGCCGCGTCGCGCGTGGAAGCCGTGACGGCGACGATTCCGGTCGGCGGCAGGATTTGCTCGAGCGCCGCGCGGCGGTCGACGAATGGTGCCTCCCGAAGGTCGGAGGCGCCGTCCGCGAGGAGGTCGAACGCGACGTAGCGCGCGGGCGTCTCCCGGCTCAGGCGCTCGACCCTTGAGGCGGCCGGGTGCAGGCGGCTCATCAGCGCGGCGAAGTCGTGGCCTCGATCAGGAGCGTCGAGGAGGATCTCCCCGTCGAGGACGTACCCGGGCTCTCGAGCGTCGTCGCGACGAGCGTCGCGAATCCGCTCCAATCCCGCGACGACCTCCGGGAAGTAGCGGGCAAGCGGACGATCGTGGCGGCTCCGCAGGTCGACGTTATCGGCCTCGACGAACGCGAGGCAGCGGAAGCCGTCCCACTTGGGCTCGTACGTCAGAGGTCCGGTCGGGAGCTCGCGGACGAGCCGTGCGAGCATCGGCTCGATCGGCGGTCGGACGGGTGGCGGCACGCTCCCGGCTTAGCACGACCCGAGCCGCCCCGGCGGCGCCCGGCCACCGCCGTGCGTGACGGTCCCGTTTCAGTCGCCGCGCGGGCCTCAGCCGCGGGCGAGGCGCTCGAGATAGACCGGGAGCGGATCGTCAGATCGCGCCCGCCACTGCCGCACTGCCCGGCGCTTGTGCTCCGCCGTCCGGCGGCGGAAAGGGGTCCTTGAAGGTGAACGCCTCGGGCGTGGGGCCGCGCTCCGCGAGCCGCCTCAGGCGTGCGAGCGCGTCCTCCACCGCCGGGACGGTGCCCGCGGGGACCCACCACATGACGACGTTGGGGCCGTCCGCGCGCTCGAACCAGTCGTAGCGGCGGGCGAACACGGTCTTGTGGGCGGAACGGTACGTGAACGAGTGGAGGTCCTCGATCGACGCCCATACGCTCATGTTGACGATGAACAGCGGGTCGTCGCTGACCTTGAGCTCGGTGTTGTTGCCGTTGTCGCCCTGGAGCCGCCAGACGAACCCGGGGCTGGCCTCGGCCAGCGCGTTGATCGCTTCCAGCCAGGCCATGAAGTCGGCGAGCTGGGGCGTGTCGAGCGGGGCGACCGCGCGGCCGATGTTGAGCTGGGCGACGTGATAGGACATCGGAACCTCCGGCCGTCAGTCTGACGAACGAAGCGCGGATCCGCCACAAATAGACGATTGGCCATGGCGGACGGCCGCGTTAGCCTCATTCTTGGCGCGGCTGCCTGCATCGACTCGGCATTCGAGAGGGAATTGATGAACGCACTCAACACCGACCCCGCGGCTTCGCCGGCGCCGCCGGATCTCGCCGCTGTCAAGCGTCGCCAGCAGGCGACGTGGTCCAGCGGCGATTACCACATGATCGGGACGCAGATCCAGATCGTGTCCGAGCTGCTCATCGAGGCGCTCGACGTCCATGCGACGGAACGGGTCCTCGACGTGGCGACCGGCAGCGGCAACGCCGCCCTCGCCGCGGCCCGACGCGGCTGCTCCGTCGTCGGCGTCGACTACGTGCCGGCGCTCCTCGAGCGAGCCCGGCGGCGGCGCGACGCAGAAGGCCTCGACGCCGAGTTCATCGAGGGCGACGCGGAGGATCTGCCGTTTCCGGACGGGGAGTTCGATGTCGTCGCGTCGGTCTTCGGGGCGATGTTCGCGCCGGACCAGGAGCGCGCGGCCGCCGAACTCGTTCGGGCGACCAAGCGGGGTGGCCGGATCGGGCTTGCGGCATGGACGCCCGACGGCTTCATCGGCCAGTTCTTCAAGACCAACGCGAGGCACGTGCCGCCGCCCGCGGGCGTCCGCTCACCCATCCAGTGGGGCACCCCCGAGCGACTCCAGGAGCTGTTCGCGGACTCCGCCGCGGACATCCGCGTCGCCAGGCGCGAGTACACCTTCCGCGCGCGAACGCCGGAGGACTGGATCGAGAGCTTTCGACGCTGGTACGGTCCGACGCTCAAGTCGTTCGAGGCGGTCGGCGACGACGGTCGTGAGGCGCTGGAGACGGACCTCGTCGCGCTCATCGGCTCGTTCAACCGGGCGACCGATGGGACCGTCGTCGCCCCGAGCGAGTACCTCGAGGCCGTCATCGTCAAGCGTTAGCACGACGTCGCCGGCCGCGGCTCGACGGATGTCGGGTCGCGGGCTCCTGGGCGACCCGCGCGGTAGGGTGGCAGCGTGCCGGCCCGCAATCCCGTGGCTCCCGACGTCCGCCTGCGGCCCTGGGGACCCGACGACCTGCCGCTTCTCGAGCGTCTCCTCGGCGACCCCGCGATGACCGTCCACCTGGGTGGGCCGGAGCCGCCGCTCAAGCTCCGCCGGCTCCATCAGGAGTACCTCGCGCTCCGACCGCCGATGGGCCGGATCTTCGCGATCCTCGCGGGAGAAGCGGACGACGGCGATCCCGGCCTTGCCGTCGGCAGCGCGGGCTATTGGCTGAGCGACCGCGCCGGAGAGGGTGCCTGGGAGCTCGGCTGCTCGGTGCTGCCGGAGTTCCAGGGCCGCGGCTACGGTACGCAGGCGCTGCTGCTCGCTCCGGAGTTCGCCCGGCGGGACGGACCCGGCCGGACGATCCACGCCTACCCGGCGGTCGACAACGGCCCCTCGAACGCGATGTGCCGTCGAGCAGGTTTCCGCCTGGATCGTGAAATCGAGATCGAGATCCGGCCCGGCCACCCGATGTGCGTCAACGACTGGGTCCTCGACGCCGTCTGAGCCGTCGACCGATTCGTGCGACGATTCCAACGTGCCACTGAGCGGCGACTATAGGCATACCGGCCGATGACCGACGGGCCGATCGACCAAGCGATCGCCGACTACATCACCTCGACCTACGAGGGCGTCGACGTCGCTGCCACCGGCGGCGGGACGTTCTTCTCCTGCGATCCGAAGAAGCACTGGCCCAACTTCGCGACGCTCGTCACGACGGACGACTTCGACGACGCCTCGAACCTGTCCCGCGAGGGCGTGTACCGCCTCAACATCGGCGTGACGGGCAAGACGTTCGACGCGACGCTCGGCGAGGGCGCGCTCGATCGGGACCACGACTACACGGCGCTCGACACCTGGCTGCCCCACCCTGTCTACGGCCGCCAGCACTGGCTATCGATCCTCAACCCGAGCACGCAGACGTTCGAGTCGCAGGTCAAGCCGCTCCTCGACGAGGCCTACGACGTCGTCGCGGGCCGGGCGGAGCGTCTCAGCAAACGAGGGCCCGGCGCCACCCCCTGAGCCAGCCCCCGGTACGCGCGGCGAGCGTCGTCCCTGGGTGGCGCCGCCGCCATCGTCCATCGAGTCGCGGTAGCGGCCGTCAGGATCGCGCGGCAAAGCGGTCGGTCGCCTCCAGCAGCAGCCGGTCCATCTCGGCGTCGCCGGTGTGGCCGCCGGGAACGAAGTGGAGCTGAGCGGCGGGCCACGACCGGGCCAACTCCCAGGCAATGTCGGGCGGACCGGCCAGGTCGAGGCGGCCGTGGAGGAGGACCGCCGGGATCGCCTCGAGCCGGGAAGCGTTGCGCAGCAGCTCGTCTTCCTCGAGCCACGCGGCGTGCGAGAAGTAGTGCGTGACGAGCCTCGCGAAGGCAACCATGAATCGTTCGTCCGACCAGCGCGGGTGGGGCACGACGTAGCCCTCCTCGAGGCTGAGGATCGCGTCCTCCCAGGCCACCCAGTCCCGGGCAGCCTGAAGGCGGCGGTCGACCGACTGACCCGGTCCGTTCAACAGCTGATCGTAGGCGGCGACGAGGTCGCCGTCCCGCTCCGCCTCCGGGACGCCGGCCCGGAAGCGCTGCCACTGCTCGGGGAAGAATCGGCCGGTCTCGTGAGCCAGCCAGTGGACGTCGCCGGGCCGGGTCATCGTGATCGACAAGAGGACCATCTCGGTGACACGGTCAGGGAAGCGCTCCGCGTAGGCGAGCGCGAGCGTCACGCCCCATGACGCACCCCAGACCAGCCAGCGTTCGATCCCGAGGTGCTCGCGGAGTCGCTCGATGTCCGCAATCAGGTGGTGCGTCGTGTTGGCCTCGAGTCCGACAGCCCAATCCCCGGCGTGCGGGACGCTTCGCCCGCAGCCGCGCTGGTCGAACTGGACCAGCCGGTAGCGAGAGGGGTCGAACCAACGACGGCGGCCAGCGGTAAGCCCGCTGCCGGGTCCGCCGTGGAGCGCGATGGCGGGCCTGCCATCGGGGTTGCCCGACGCCTCCCAGTAGATCGACTGGCCGTCGCCGACGTCGAGCATGCCCGTCGCGTACGGCTCGATCGGCGGATAGGGCTCGACCACGGCATGACCTCGTTAGGCAGTGGACGGCGGCGCACCGCGCTGGCATCGTACGGCGATGGAGTCGACGAGGGCGGCATGGCTCCGCGAGCGACGGACGGCGGTCGAGGCCGACTACGACAACGACGCGCCGACATACGACGATGACCTCTACCCGAACGACCTCCACCGGGCGTTCGTCGACCGTTTGCTCGCGACGTGCCCGGCCGCCGGCGTCATCCTCGACGCACCCTGCGGTACGGGGCGCTACTTCCGCCAGGTGGCGGCGGCCGGGCGGAGCGTCGTCGGCGCCGACCAGTCCGCCGGCATGCTCGCCCAGGCGCGGGCCCACGGGATCGCCGATCGCCTCGAGCAGGTCGGCCTCCAGGAATTGCCGTTCGAGAGCGAGTTCGACGGCGTCATGACGATCGACGCGATGGAGCACGTCCCGCCCGAGGAGTGGCCGGCGGTCGTCGGGAATCTCCACCGGGCCCTGAAACCAGGCGGCACGTTCTACGTTTCGCTGGAGGAGTCGGACGAGACGTACGTCGCCGATGCCTACCGCGAGCTCTCGGAGCGCGGCGTGCCGGTCGTGCCGGGGGAGGTCGTCGAGGGCGACACCGGTGGCTACCACTTCTATCCGGGGCGCGATCGGGCGATCGGATGGCTGACCGACGCTGGATTCGAGCCGGTCGCGGAGGACCAGGACTGGCGCGGCGAGTGGGGCTACCGACATCTGCTGCTGCGGCGTCAGTGACGCCAACGACCGGAAGCGAGTGCGAGCCGGCACCGATTCGACGATGGCGGGGGTTGTGGAACGTGAAAGCCGTGCGATGATCCGGCCATGGTTGAGTACGGCCACGGTCTCAGTGACGGCCCCGCGGGTCAGGTGTCAGGCGGCGGTGGCGGTGGTGGAGCCGCCAACGGCGACTGGGGCGGCGCGATCGGCCACGCCGCGAACGACGCCGTCAACACGCTCGCCGCGATGCCAGCGTGGCAGCTGGCGCTGCTCGTCATCCTCGTGATCGCGGGGCTGATCATCCTCAGGCGCGCGTTCTGACGCTGACGCGGCCCACTCGCGTCACCAAACGTCGCCGGGTCGCCAGTCGCAGCTGATCGGCGCGTCCGGGTCGAGCGGCGGGCTGGCGGCAGTCGGCAGGACCATGATGTAGCCGTCCTCGTCCGGTGTCCGGCGGTCGCCGTCCGGCGTCCGAACGGACGACGGTCCGCGCCACGTCCGCCAACCGAGCCGCTCGTAAAAGCGGTGCTCGCCGGTCCCGAGGACGCCAATCTCGTACCCGCCGGTCACGATCGCCCCGATCTCGCGCATCAGGGCAGTCCCGATGCCTTCTCCCTGCCGCCCGGGCAGCGTCGCAACCGCCTCGACGTAGCCGGCGCGGACCGGCCGTCCGCCGATGTGAATCGCCCGCTCCACGACGGACGCGTGGCCGACGATCCTGTCGCCGTCCTGCGCGACGACGTGCGTGCCGCCGAGAGCATGCTCCCAGTCGGATTCCGTGAACGCCCCGTCGACGTCGTCCTCGAACGCCGCCCACAGGATCGCCCGGATCGCCTCGACCTCGGCTGGTTCGAGCTCGCTCGTCGGGGCACGCCGCACGGTGATTCGGTCCACCACGAGGAGTCTAGGGCCGGTTCCGGACGCCCCGGTCTGCCGCGCGCCGACGGCGTACGATCCTCGTCCACATCGCCGGAGGAGAAACGGATGGACTGGAAGCTCGAGGTCGTCGTCGTCCCCGTCACCGACGTCGATCGCTCCAAGGCCTTCTACGCGGAGAAGCTCGGCTTCAACGTCGACGTCGACTCGAGTCCGGTGGCGGGCGTCCGGATCGTCCAGCTGACGCCGCCTGGCTCGGCCTGCTCGATCATGGTCGGCGAGGGCATGGGCGGCGGCGTCCCCGGATCGTTGAAGGGCGTCCAACTCTGCGTCGGCGACATCGACGCCGCACACGCGGAGCTCGCGGCGCGCGGCCTCGACTGCACGCCCGTACGTCACATGGGGTCGAACGGCTGGGAAGACGGCAAGGGCGGCGACTGGAACTCGTTCGTCTTTTTCGACGATCCGGACGGCAACAGCTGGGCCGTCCAGGAGAGCCCGAGGATCCGGCGCGAGCTGCTCGGGGCCAAGGAAGTCGCGAGCGGCTCCTGACGCGAGAGATCAGCGCCGTTCTCAGAATCCTCGAAGACCGGAAGTCCAGGGTCGCACCGCCACCGACGGACACGGGAGGATGCTGATGAACCCGGTGCTGCGACTCGACCACCGCTACCACGACACCGAGGACCACGATCGCGGCCTCGTCTTCGATCTCGCGACGCTGGACCGCCGCAGGATGCTGAAGCTGCTCAGCCTGGGCGGGATCAGCGCCGGGCTGTTCACGATCGTCGGCTGCAACCCGTCGGGGTCGACCGCGACCGGCGGCCCATCCGCGACGAGCGCAGCGACGACGGGAGCGTCGGCGGCCGACGGAGCCTCGGGCGCGAGCTGCGAGATCATCCCCGAGGAGACGGCCGGCCCGTTCCCCGGCGACGGATCCAACGGCCCGGACGTGCTTTCGCAGACGGGCGTAGTCCGCAAGGACATCACGTCGAGCTTCGGCTCATCGAGCACGGTCGCGGAGGGCGTGCCGGTGTCGATCGCCTTGGCGCTCCAGGACGGAACCGACTGTGCGCCGCTGGCCGGCGCCGCAGTCTACGTCTGGCACTGCGACCGCGACGGCAACTATTCGCTCTACTCGGAGGCCGCCGCCTCGGAGAACTACCTCCGCGGTGTCCAGGCCGCGGGTGACGACGGCGTCGTCACCTTCGACAGCATCTTTCCGGCCGCGTACCAGGGTCGCTGGCCGCACATCCACTTCGAGGTCTACCCGGGCCTCGAGACGGCGACCGACGAGGCGAACAAGATCGCGACCTCCCAGATCGCGCTGCCGAAGGATGCGTGCGACGCGGTCTACGCGACGCCCGGTTATGAGCAGAGCGTACGGAACATGCAGTCGCTCAGCCTCCAGACCGACATGGTCTTCGCCGACGACGGCGGCGTTCACCAGCTCGGCACGATCACGGGCGACGTTGGCAGCGGCTACGCCGTCCGGCTCACGGTCGGCGTCAACGCCTAGACGGCGAGTCCGATCCGCGGCCTCAGAAGAACGTCGAGCACCATGGGGCCTGGAGCGTGTGGAAGATCGCGTCCGCCTCCGCGAGCGCGCCCGAGCGGTGTTCGTCAACGCCCTGCGCCAGCACCGCGTCGACCAGCCGCGTCCCGCCGAGGAACGCCGCCCCAAGCGCCGCTACGTCGAGGGTCAGATCGGGCGATCGGTCGGTCGGGCGGCAGGTCGCACCCTCGGGCGAGGCGTCGAGCGCGAGTCGCGCCCGGCCGCCGACCGGGTCACCGTCCACGACCTCGAGCACGACGCGTCCCGAGCGCTCATAGGCACGCGCCTCGAGCGCCCGGGGGACGTCGAAGAGCCGGACCCAGATACCGTCGCCGGACTCCGTCAACGTCGCCGCCCGGGCATTGACAAGCAGCCACGGCAGCCGCTCAGCTGGCGAGCGGCGTTCCGCCTCGACCATTCCCACCCAGTCGAGGGTCGCGACGAACTGCCACAGGGCGGCGTACGCGGCCGAGCCGAGTGCGTGCATGTCGTCGATGACCAACGTGTTGCGCGGCTGGCGGCGCTCCCAATGGTCCTTGGCGTGGTACCGGACGTAGCCGTCGACGGCCCCCCTGTCGTCACGGTGGAGAGCGACCCAGCCTTTCCAGTCGTCGCCCCAGCCGCTGGGCCTGAGGCCGAGCGCGTAGTCCCAGCGATACGCGGCCCGCTGGATCTCACCCGGCGATCTGGCCCGCCACGCCTCGAATACAGCGATCATCGCGTCCCGGGTGGCAGCGTTGCTCGGGGCGATCTCGACGGCGCCCGTCGGCTCCTCGTGGAACCCGGCCCCCGCCGTCTCGAGCGTCCACGTGGCCTCCAGGCAGCTCGGCCCATACCCGAACCGCCCGTAGATCGCGTATTCCGCTGCGTATAGCACCGCGAGGGCCTCCCCTCGGTCGCGCGATGCCGCGTGCTCCTCGGCGACCATCCGGCGGAGAATCCCCCGACGCCGGTGGTCGGGCATGACGCTGACGCCCGCGACTCCGGCGGCCGGGAGGCGGGCGCAGCCGGGGATCGTCAGCTCTGTCGCGAACGACCGGTAGGTGCCGACGAGCCGGTCGCCGTCGAAGGCCGCCCAGAGCCGATCGAGGTCCCAGGTGCCCGCGACGTCGGCAGCGACCCGGTCGGCGTCGGGAGTCTCGAGGAACGACGCGTTCATCGTCCGGATCACGGCCGGAAGCTCGTCGCGAGCGGGATGGCGGATTTCGGGGTCCATCCGCCCGACGATAGCAGCGGACCTAATCGGCCGTCTCCGGGCTCGCGGTCACAGCCGGAGCCGGCGCATCGCCACCGCCGTGACCCACGACTCCGGCCTGCGCCGCCGCCCGGTAGCGGCCGCCACCCGACCGGGCGAGGACGACGCCGCTGATGCAGAGCGCGCCACCGGCGATCGCGATCACCGCCGGGACCTCGCCGAGCAGCGCCCAGGCGAGGACGATGACGACCGGGGCGACCAGATATGTCGTCGATCCGAGCCGCCCGGCAGGCGTTCGGCTGAGCGCGAATGCCCACGTCGTGAACGCGATCGCCGTCGGGAAGAGCCCGAGGTAGACGAGCCAGGCGACGCTGCTCGCCTCGGCGTCGCCCAACTCCGCGAGGAGTCGCGGGCCGAAGGGCAGGCAGACGATCATTCCCGTCAGGCACGCCAGCCATGTGACGGTCAGCGCCGGCGTCGCCCGGAGGGCCGGTTTCTGCAGCGTGACGCCGGCGGCGTAGGCGACGGCTGCGCCGAGGCACAGGACGATTCCGAGGGTCGAGCTCGCGGCCCCGCCCGACGCCGCCGAGCTGCCGAACGCGATCAGCGCCGTGCCAGCAAAGGCCACGGCCAGCCCGAGCAGCAGCCGCCGCGGGAACCCTTCGCCGAGGAACAGGCCGGCGAACAACGCAATGAAGATCGGGCCGGTGTTGACGAGCATCGCGGCCGTGCCTGCGTCGACGTTCCGCTCCGCTTCGTTGAGCGTCACGTTGTAGATCGCGAACCAGAGCACACCGGACGCGACGATCAGCAGCAGATCGCGACGCGCCGGACGGCGGAACCCGCGGATGAGGACGAGGATACCCAGCGCGATCGTCCCGACCGCGAGGCGTCCGACGGCGAGGGAGCCCGGCGAGAAGTCGTTGACGACTGCCCTGATCCCGACGAACGCTGACGCCCACAGCGCGACTGTCACGAGCGCAGCCGCCAGGGCGAGCCGATCCAGCCGCGGCGCGCCGTCAATCACCGTCGTGGGCCTCCGAGCATCCGGGCCGCCATACCGCGGTCTCGCCGTTGATAACACGTCCGGCGCGGCGAGGGTTTCACGTCCCGTAGGCTGTCCGCATGCTCGAACTCGCTGAGCTCGCCCCGGACGCGATCCAGGCCGCCCAGCGCTCGATCCACCCGGCATTCAGGAACTCGCCGCAGTACGTCCACGACGCGCTCTCCACGCGCCTCGGGGCACCGGTGATCGTCAAGGTCGAGACCGTGAACCCGATTCGCTCGTTCAAGGGCCGGGGCACCTGGGTCGTCGTCGACGCCCTTGTCCGCGAGGGCCTGCTCGGTCCGGATATGGCCGTCGTCTGCGCGTCGGCCGGGAACTTCGGCCAGGGCGTCGCGTTCGCGGCTTCGGCTGCCGGCGTGCCGTCGGTCGTCTTCACGTCGCACAACGCGAATCGCGGCAAGGTCGCGCGTATGCGGGCGCTGGGCGCGGACGTCCGCCAGATCGGCGATGACTTCGACGCCGCCGTCGCCGCTGCTCGCGAGTTCGCGGCGGCGTCCGGCGCCCGACTCGTCGTCGACGGCGATGACGCCCGAATCGCGGCGGGGGCCGCGACGATCGCCGTCGAGCTGACGGCGGCCAGCGCCGCCGGCGCGCTTCCCTCCCCGGCAGTCGTGTCGGTGCCGGTCGGCAACGGAGCGCTGATCATCGGCGTCGGGTCGTGGCTGCGCCATGCGGCGCCGGGGTGCCGCGTCGTGGGCGTCCAGGCCGAGGAGGCGCCCGCGATGACGCTGAGCTGGCGAGCGCGGCGCCCGATCGACACGGAGACCGCCGCGACCTTCGCGGATGGCATCGCCGCGCGCGTCTCGATCCCGCTCGCCGTCGAGTTGCTGGACGGCCGCGTCGACGACATGGTCCTGGTGTCGGAGGCGCAGTTGCGCGATGCGCAGGCGGAGCTCACGGACGCGCTCGGCATCACGGTTGAGGGGGCGGCGGCAGCCTCGTGGGCGGCGCTCATCGCCGGCCCACGACCCGACGGACCAGCCGTCGTGATCATCACCGGCAGCAACGTCTGAGCGACTCGGAGGGATCCGGATGAGGGGCCTCGCCCTCGGCGAGGTCAGAAGTCGCGCCTGCCGGCGAAGGTCTCGATGACGCCCGGCCGGGCCAGCTCGTAGATCGCGAGCCGCTGACCGCCCGGAGCCGCGAACGTCGTCACCGGGCCCTGCGGAATCTCGAGGCTGTGGCCAGCCGCCCAGCCACGCGCCTCGAGCTCGGCCCGGGCGGCATGGATGCTGGCCACCCGATAGACGAGCACCGGCCGGTCGCCCTCGAGGTGGTCGTTGAACACGACTGCCGGCGGACCCTCGGTCAGCTCGACCATCGCAACCCGCGCGCCCATGCCCTCGATGGCGAACACCAGCCGGCCGCCCAGGACGTCGGTCGCATAACGCGCGTCCGACGCGACATCGCGGCTGGGCGTGTAGACGTAGTCGAGCGACTCGAACGCCATGCCGCAGCATAGGCTCGCCGCGCGGCCTCGGTCGCGGCTCAGGTACCGTGAGCCGATGACGCAGGCAGACGACGCCGCCCGCGCCCGCCTCGAGGCGGTCCTCGAACCGCTCGGCGTTCCTTACGAGCTGTTCCCGTGCGATCCGGCCCTTGCCGACACGGCCCAGTTCTGCGCCGCCTACGGCTTCGCGCCGGGCGAGTCGGCCAACACCATCGTTGTCGTCGGCAAGGCGGACCCACGGCGCTACGCCGCGTGCATCGTCCTCGCGACGCACCGGCTCGACGTCAATCGCGCCGTCCGCGATCGCCTCGGCACGCGCAAGGCGTCGTTCGCGGCTGCGGACGAGACGCGGGAGATCACGGGGATGGAGATCGGCGGCGTCACGCCGTTCGGTCTGCCCGACGACCTCGCGGTCTGGATCGACGCCGACGTGATGGCGTTGCCGCGGGTCGTGCTCGGTGGCGGGAGCCGAAGCTGGAAGGTCATCGCGTCCCCGGAGATCCTGACGCGGCTGCCGACGGCCGTCGTCGTCGAGGGACTGGCGAACCCGGCGGCCTGATGAGCGAGGGGTCGCGCGAGCACCATGAAGACCTTGACTCCCGCGAGGCTGAGCGGGCGCGACGGCGCGATCGCGACGCAGAGGCCGAGGCCCGCGACCTGATGCGGCCCGGCATGGGCAAGGTCTTCAAGCAGATCCAGGACGCCCAGGCGAAGGCCGCTCGCGACGCGGCCGCGCCGCTCTCGACGAAACGGCGGAAGCGAGGCTCCTGACGGATCCGGCATCTGAGGAACGACCGTCCCGGAGGTACCGCCCCGAGGCGGCCTCGGCTCGATAGGAATCACGCCCGACCGCGAAGGGCTTCACGGCCATGGCAACGACGCGCGCGACCCCGCGCGCGGGCACTGCCTCAGTCGGCGCGGAACCGGGCGATGCCCTCGAGCGCGGTCTCGTACGCCGCGGCCGACGTTGGGTAGACGCCGAACTGCACGTGGCCGGCGCCGGCTGCGGCCCACGCCGCAAGGCCGTCGGCTATGGCGGCCGGGTCGAGCGCGAGATGGGGATCGTCAGGGTCGCCGCCGACGTTGACGCCGGCATAGATCTCGACCGTCGTCGGATCGCGCCCCTCGGCCTCGCATGCGCCGCCCAGGTCGCCGAGCTCTTTCCGGTAATCGTCGTTGGGCAGTCCGTACCACGCCGTCTGCCAGGCGTCGGCCAGTCGAGCCGTCGCGCGCATCATCCTGGGCCGCGTCGCGGCGATGAGGATCGGCGTCCGGTGGGCCGGCGGCGGCAGGATGACGGCATCCTCGAGCTCGTTGAAGTCGCCTCGGAACGTGACCCGCTCCCCGCGCAGGAGACGCACGATGATCTGGGCCGCCTCCTCGAAGCGAGTGACGCGATGGTCGAACGGGTAGCCGAACGCCGTGTACTCGGGCTCGTGCCAGCCGCACCCGAGGCCAAGGATCAGGCGGCCGTCGCCGACATCGTCGGCCGTTGCCGCCATCTTCGCGACGAGCCCCGGCGGGCGGAAGCTCGTCGCGAGCACGAGCGTTCCGATCTGGACACGGTCCGTCGCCGCGGCGACCGCCGAGACCAGCGTCCAGGGCTCGTGGTAGCCCGTCTCGCGGCCGTCCGGCGCACGGTAGAGGAAGTGGTCGGAGACCCAGACGCTGTCGGCGCCACCGTCCTCGGCGAGCCGGGCCATCTCGCGGATCTCGCGCCACGTGCCGCCGGCACCGTCCTGGGGCGCCTGGGCCAGGCAGAGTCCGACCTTCACCCGGCGAGTCTAGTCCGTGGCGTCGCGCCGCAGCTCGGCTCCCGCTGCCGCATCGGTCGGCGATGGACGGTCCGGGGTGGTTCACAATCCGCCGAACCTCGGGCAGAATCGGGAGGTGAGCGGAGCATCCGGCATGGTGCCGTGGACCGGCCCGGACGGCGAGCCAACGCGCGTCTCCCGGACGTCGGGCGCGACGACCAGACCCGCCGGGCTGTGCTCGGGCGCCGGCCACATCGTCGTCTACGGCAACCCGGCGTTCGTCTCTTCGTTCGGCGTCGAGTCCGTCGGCCTGCCGGCGCGCGAAGGGATGCTCGGTCTACCCGCGGAGGCGTTCGAGTTGTTCGATGCGGTCCTCCGGGAGGGACGCCCGCTGGCTCGCTGGGTCAGCCGAGAGGGCGATCAATGGAGGCTCACCGCGATGCCGCGCTTCGATCCAGATTCCCAGGCGCCGTACGGCGTGGCGTTCCACCTGCGGCTCCGCGCCGACCTGCCGGTCGTGCTCGAATGAGCGAGAGCGACGCCCTCATCGACCGGCTCCGGGCGCGGGCGGCGGATCCCGAGCGCCGCGTGGACGCCAGGCAGAACCAGTTCATGGCCGGCGTCTCGACGCTCGATCTCGGTGGGCTGATGGGCATGTTGGGCTCGGTGTCCGGTGATCTCCAGCGGCTCGTGGCCGCGAACCAGGGCGGGGCGGCGATTGATCCGACGATTCAGACCCGGGCCCACGCCTTCGGGCAACAGATGGCGACGCCCGTCGCGACGTCGCTGCCACCGCCGGCGACGGGCGACGCCATCAAGGCGGCCGAAGCGAGCCTGGGGGCTGCCCTCCCCGCGTTTCTGCGGCGCGTGTACACCGAGGCCGCGGACGGCGGGTTCGGACCCGGAACCGGCCTGCTCAGCGTGGCTGCAGCGGTCGCCGAATACGAGCGGATGCGGCTGGGCGACGAGCTGCCGCGGGGTCGGTCCTGGCCGGAGGCCCTTCTGCCCATCGCCGAGCGAAACCCCGGCTTCTACTGCCTGGATTGCACGACCGCCGCGGGGCGCGTGGTCGACTGGGATCCCGAGGAGCTCGGCGAGTTCTCGGGCGAGAAGGCGTTTGCGAAGTCGTTCAGCGAGATCGCTCCGTCGGTCGAGGCCTGGCTCTCCGACTGGGTCGGCAGCAAGACCCAGGCGGAGCAGCACGCCGACATGATGGCCGCCGCGATGGCGACCGCGAACGCTCAGACACAGGCCTACTGGCGAAACATGTCCCCTGAGCAGCGGGCCTCGTACGGCCTCAGCGATGCGGCGATGCGGGAGCTGATGGGCGACGACGACGCGCCACGTCGGGGTTGACGCCAGAGGCCAGATTCCGGCCGGTCGACGCTTGGGCCGACCTACTCCCCGCTCGGGCGCGACTCGACGAGGTCCATCGGCGTGTTGTGGACCGCCGGAATCGAGCCCAGCCGACCGGCCTGGAAGTCGTGGTACGCCTGGAGCAGCTCGTCGCGGGTGTTCATCACGAACGGCCCCATCCACGCGACCGGCTCGCGGATCGGCCGGCCGCCGAGGATGAGGACGTCGAGGCTGGGGGACCGTGACTCCTGGATCGGCTCGGCGTCGATCGTGATCGTGTTGCCGTCGCCGAAGACCGCGAGCTGGCCCGTCTGGATCGGCCTGCGCTCCGCCCCGACGGTCCCGAACCCGGCAAGGTCGTAGACGAGCGCGTTGTAGTCGGCCCGCCACGGCAGCGCCAAGCGGGCTCCCGGCGAGAGCGTCGCGTGGACGAGCGTCATCGGCGTGTACGTGGAGCCGGGCCCGGCGTGTCCGGCGACCTCACCGGCGATGACCCGGACCAGGACGCCACCGTCCGTCGACGAGACGAGCGCGACCTCCGAGGCGCGGAGGTCCTGGTAGCGCGGCGCGGCCCACTTCTGGGCCCGCGGCAGGTTCACCCAGAGCTGGATCCCATGGAAAAGGCCGCCGCTCGTGACGAGCCACTCGGGCGGTTTCTCGATGTGGAGGATCCCGGCGCCGGCCGTCATCCACTGCGTGTCGCCGTTCGTGATGACGCCGCCGCCGCCGTTCGAGTCCTGGTGCTCGAACGTCCCGTCCATCATGTATGTCACGGTCTCGAAGCCGCGATGGGGATGCCACGGCGTGCCCTTCGGCTCGCCCGGCGCGTAATCGACCTCGCCCATCTGGTCCATGTGGACGAACGGGTCGAGATCGGCCAGGTCGACGTGCGAGAACGCCCGCCGGACCGGGAAACCCTCGCCCTCCAAGCCGGTTCGGGCGACCGTCACGCTCGCGACGGGACGGTCGCGGGCCGCGGTCTCGTCCGGCGCGGGGATTCGGGGAAGGACGGTGATGTCGTCGACGGTGATCGCTGGCATGCTCTGGTCGGTTCCTGCGGCGGATCGTTTACTCGGTAGATAGTTGCATAGTCAACGACCTGCGTCAAGGACGACGCGACCGAAGGCCCGCGCGACGGCGTCGTCCAGCCAGACGCCGGAGCGGACGTAGACGTCGTCGCGGATGAGGTCGATCGCCTCCTGTTCGCTCGACGCGCGGACGACCAGCAGCGCCGACTTCCAATCGAGATAGCCACCGGCCTCGACGAGCCTCCCGTCTCCCAGGAGCCGGGCGATCCGCGTCAGGTGCTCGAATCGGACGGCCGGCCGTTTCGCCTGGGCCTCCGGCGAGTAGCTGATCTCGACCGCGTACACGGTTTCGATCGTCACGCCCTCGGGCAGATCGGGATCCGTCACGCTCAACCTCCCAGTACCGCCCGGACCTGCCGGGCGATCTCGACGTCCTCGCGGGCCTCGACGACGAGCGCGTCGACGGAGGCACCGGCGAGGCCGATGACGGCATCACCGGCAGCCGATTCGTTGCGGGCCGAGTCGAGGCTGATGCCGAGGAACGCCAGCCCGTCGACCGCCCGGCGCCGGATCTCCGGCGCGTGCTCCCCCACCCCGCCGGTGAACGCTACCGCGTCGATGCCGCGGAGCGATGCTGCCATCGCGGCGATCCCGGCTCGCAGTCGATGAACGTAGACATCGAGTGCGAGCGTCGCTTCGGCGTCGCCGGCCGCGGCCCGCGTCAGGACGGCCCTCATGTCGGCCGTGCCTGCCACGCCGACCAGTCCGGCGTCGCGCTCAAGGCCGTCCGAGACCTCCGCCGCCGACAGGCCGCCCTCCGTCTGAACCCAGAGCACGAGCCCCGGGTCGACGTTGCCGGACCGCGTCGCCATCACGAGGCCCTCGAGAGGCGTGAAGCCCATCGTCGTGTCGACGGAACGGCCGGCTTCGACCGCGGCGAGCGACGCACCCGCGCCGAGATGGCAGGTCACGACGCGAAGCTCGTCGAGGGGCCGGCCGAGGAGCTCCGCCGTCCGGCGGGCAGCGTACGCGTGCGACAGCCCGTGGAAGCCGTAGCGGCGGAGGGGCCAGCGTTCCCGCCATTCCCGCGGGATCGCGTACGTCGACGCGGCCGGCGGTAACGTCGCGTGGAATGCCGTGTCGAAGCAGGCGACGTGGGGCAGCTCCGGAAGGATGCGCCGGACGAGCTCGAGCGCCGCGAGCGACCGCGGCTGATGGATCGGCGCGAGCGACGTGAAGCTCCGCAGCTTCGCCAGCACTGAGTCGTCGACGCGGGTCCCGGACCGGAACGCGTCGCCGCCGTGGACGACGCGATGGCCGACGGCCGACACACGACCCAACGGAGCGATCTCGTCGGCGACGACCTTCTCCGCGAGTCCGCCGGCCACCGTCTCGAGGGTCCTCGCGCCAATCGCCCGCCCATCGCCAGCGACGACCGACAGCTTGAGCGTCGACGAGCCGGCGTTGACGACGAGGACCGGATCCGCCGTCACGCGCTCGCCGGCAACGTCATTCCGGCCAGGTCCAGTCGCGGACCTCCGGCAGGTCCTCGCCCTCGACGCGGGTGTAGGCCCGTGCCTCGAGGCGCTTGTCTACCATCAGCTGCCGGACGTGTCCGGCCTGCGAGGCCAGTCCCGGGACGCGATCGATGACATCCATCACGAGGTGGAATCGGTCGAGGTCGTTCAGCATCACCATGTCGAACGGCGTCGTCGTCGTGCCTTCCTCCTTGTAGCCCCGGACGTGCAGATTGGCGTGGTTCCGCCGCCGGTACGTGAGCCGGTGGATCAGCCACGGGTAGCCGTGGTACGCGAACACGACCGGCCGGGTCGTTGTGAATAGCGCGTCGAACTCGGCGTCGGACATGCCGTGGGGATGCTCTCGCTCGTCCTGGAGCCGCATGAGGTCGACCACGTTCACGAAGCGAACCTTGAGCTCCGGCAGGTGCTGCCGGATGAGGTCGACCGCCGCGAGGGCCTCGAGCGTCGGCACGTCGCCCGCCGAGGCGATCACGACGTCGGGCTCGCCGCCGATGTCGTTGCTCGCGAAGTCCCACGTCCCGGCGCCGCGGGTGCAATGGAGGATCGCCTCATCCATGGACAGCCAGTCGAGCTGAGGCTGCTTGCCGGCCACGACGACGTTGACGTAGTCACGGCTCCGGAGGCAATGGTCTGCGACCGACAGCAGGCAGTTCGCATCGGGCGGCAGGTAGACCCTGATGATCTCGGCCTTCTTGTTCACGACGTGGTCGATGAACCCCGGGTCCTGGTGGCTGAAGCCGTTGTGGTCCTGACGCCAGACGTGCGAGCTGAGGAGGTAGTTCAGCGAACCGATCGGCTTGCGCCAGTCGAGATGGCGGGTCACCTTCAGCCACTTCGCGTGCTGGTTGAACATCGAGTCGATGATGTGGATGAACGCCTCGTAGCAGTTGAACAGGCCGTGGCGGCCGGTGAGTAGATACCCCTCGAGCCAGCCCTGGCACAGATGCTCCGAGAGGACCTCCACGACGCGGCCCTCGGGCGCGAGGTGATCGTCGCCGGCCACGCGCTCGGCCATCCATGCCCGGTCGGTGGCTTCGAAGATCGCCGAGAGCCTGTTCGAGGCGGTCTCGTCCGGCCCGAAGACCCGGAACGTGGTGCGGTTGCGCTCGACGATGTCGCGGAGGAAGCCGGCGAGAACTTTCGTCGCCTCGCTGAAGCCGCCTCCGGGCCGCGCGACGGCCACGGCGTAATCCCGGAAATCCGGGAGGTCGAGATCTTCAAGCAGGAGCCCGCCGTTGGCATGCGGATTGGCGCTCATCCGGCGATCGCCGACTGGCGGCAGCCCGGCCAGCTCCGGAAGGAGGCGGCCGTCCGCGTCGAACAGCTCGTCGGGCCGGTAGCTCTCGAGCCACTCCTCGAGGAGCCGGCGATGGTCGGCGTTCGTGCGGACCTCGGCGAACGGCACCTGGTGGGCGCGCCACGTCCCCTCGACCTGCTGGCCGTCGACCGTTTCCGGGCCGGTCCAGCCCTTGGGCGTCCGCAGGACGATCATCGGCCACGTCGGCCGTGTGGGCGCGGCGTCGGTCGCTCGTGCGGCCGCCTGGATCGACCGGATGTCGGCGATGGCGTCGTCGAGCGCGGCCGCCATCTGCTGGTGCATGACGTCGGGATCGTCGCCCTCGACGAGGATCGGCCGGTGGCCGTAGCCCTCGAGCAGCGCGACAAGCTCGTCGGTGGGGATCCGGGCGAGGACCGTCGGGTTCGCGATCTTGTAGCCGTTCAGCTGGAGGACGGGCAGGACGGCGCCGTCAGTCGCGGGGTTCAGGAACTTGTTCGAATGCCAGCTCGCCGCGAGCGGCCCGGTCTCGGCCTCGCCGTCGCCGACGACGCAGCACACGATGAGCTCCGGGTTGTCGAACGCGGCGCCGTAGGCGTGGACGAGGGCGTAACCCAGCTCGCCGCCCTCGTGGATGGAGCCGGGCGTCTCCGGCGCGACGTGGCTCGGGATGCCACCGGGAAACGAGAACTGCCGGAACAGCTTCCGGAGGCCCTCCTCGTCGCGGGTGATGGCCGGGTACGTCTCGGTGTACGTCCCCTCGAGATAGGCGTTCGCCACGAGTCCCGGGCCGCCGTGTCCGGGACCCGCGATGTAGATCGCGTCGAGATCGTCGCGCCGGATGACCCGGTTCATGTGGGCGTAGATGAAGTTGAGCCCGGGTGTCGTGCCCCAGTGGCCGAGGAGTCTGGGCTTGACGTGCCCCGGATCGAGGGGCTCACGGAGCAAGGGGTTGTCGAGCAGGTAGATCTGGCCGACCGAGAGGTAGTTGGCGGCGCGCCACCAGCGGTCGATCGCGCGCAGCTCATCGGGGGCGAGCGGGGTCACAGGTCTTTACTTGTCCGGATGCAGGTCACGCGAATCGAAGAACGTAAAGCTTTCATCACCGCCGATGGGTCGCAAATCCGTGAACTTGCCGGAATTCCATCGGGGAACGCACGGCACCAGTCGCTGGCGCAGGCGACCGTCCCGCCGGGCGGCGACACGATCGAGCACTACCACCGCACCACCGAGG
>JBJMMH010000214.1:0-27013 GCA_045804885.1 Chloroflexota bacterium
GGCCGCGCCACGTCGCGGCCGGCGACGATCGCGTCCAGCGCGTCTCGCAGGTCGTGGCTCGTGACGCGCTCGGGAATCCGCGAATCATCGAATCGCCCGCGGTACCGAAGACGATAGTCGCGGTCGAAGACGAACACATGAAACGTGCAGACCGCCCGACACGCCTTCGCGACCGCCTGGCCGGCGTCGACGACGTACGGGAACGTGAAGCCGCCTTCGGCAGCCCGCTCGACCATTCGGGCGAACGACTCGTCCGGATAGAGGTGCGGATCGTTCGAGTTGATCGCCATGACCTGAACGCCACGCGCCGCGTAGTCGCGTTGTAGTCCGACCAGGCGGCTGTCGTAGGCCTTCGCCGTCGGGCAGCGGTTCGACGAGAAGACGAGCACAAGGGCAGACCGGCCGGCACCGTCGGCACTGCCGTAGCGCCGGCCATCTGTGCCGAGAAGGCCCTCGAAGGCCGGTCCGCTCGCCCCGACGGCGAGCGTCGTGTCGGTCGTTACTCCTGCGGGGGCGATCGCCGTCACGAGGCAGCCGCGCTCCCGACGCGATCCGGGAACTGGACGGCGAGCCCATCGTACAGGGTGTCGGCGACCACGAGGATCTCCGTGAAGATGTCGTCGAACGCCTTCACATCGGCGGCCCAGTCCTGCTGGATACGGGCTACGGCCTCGCCCTTCGTGAGCTGGAGGTGGAGTGCGAGCAAGTCGAACACGGCATCCTCGGGCCAGTTCGCGTTGGCGCCGGCCAGGAAGCGGGCGATCTCCCGGATGTTGGCCGTCCATCGGGCGTCGTGGCGGCCGAGCGCGTCGTTGTCACCCGACTTGGCGGCGTCGACGAGGTCGACGGCGATGAGGATGTGCTGCTTGAGCAGATCGGTCAGGCCATCGCCCGCGGCCTGGCCGTAGTAGGGCACGATCGCCGAACCGATGTCCTCCTGGTTTCGGAGCAGGCGGCCGGCGGCCGATTCCGCGTCCGGCGAACCGGCGACGGCCGCGACGACGTATTCGCGGGTCCAGATGACATGGTCGGACCAGAGCTTGCGAAGGGCGAGCCGTACGGGCTCGCTGGCTGTGGGCATCAATTCGGCCTCCCGGCGCTTCTAAAACATCCATAGACTAGTATTACAAATCACACCCGTCAAGACCAATCGGTTGTTCGCGGCACCCCGGCCGCTGAAGGCGGACTGTCGCTCCGCTGACACGATCGCCGCCCGCCGCAACGCCGCCGGCTCTTCGTCGCCCTATTCACGATCGCCTCACCCTGGAGGTGACCCGGATGACCGACCAACATCACCCCGACGCGGACGACGAGCGCCCGTCGGAGGTCCATCCGCCGACTGCTGACGCGACGTCCCAAGCGGGCCGCGCCCGCGATCGCGAGACCGTGCCCCCTCGAGGCCAGCTGACGGGCGCGAGCGGCGGCTACGGCGTCGGCAGCGACCGGTCGTCGGGTGGATCCGGCGAGACGCCGCCGCCCGGCGAGGACGACGACCGGGCCACGACGGCGGACGACGAGACGGATTGGCTGCGGAGCGCGCCCGGCGGCTCCGACGACCCGGCCGAGGGGCCGCGCGACCGGACCTAGAGCGCCGCCTCGATCTCGCCGCGACGCTGCTTGACGTAGTCGTCGATCGCCTCGGCCGCGCCGGGGTCAAGCGGCGGCGGCTCGTACTCGGCGAGGAGCTGCCTCCAGACGCGGTTGGCCCTCTCCGTCGCAGTCCGCGCGCCGTCCTCCGACCAGGTCTCGAAGTTGCGCCAGTCCGAGAGGATCGGGCGATAGAAAGCATGCTCGTAGCGCTCGAGCGTGTGGGCCGTCGCGAAGTGGTGCCCGCCGGGCCCTACCTCGGCCATGGCCTCGAGCCCGATCTCGGCGTCGTCGACCCTGAACGGAACGAGGACCTCGGCGATCATCTGGAGCATCTCGGCATCGAGGACGAGCTTCTCGAAGGAGGCGGTCAGGCCGCCCTCGAGCCAGCCAGCGCCCTGGTAGAGCAGCGAGACGCCGCCCATGATCGCGCCCCAGATCGCCATCTGGCTCTCGTACGCCGCCTGCGCGTCGACGACGTTCGAGGCGGTCGCGTTCGACGATCGCCACGGCAGCCCGTAGCGGCGTGCCATCTGGCCGGTTGCGAACGCGGCCTTGACGAATTCCGGCGTCCCGAACGCCGGCGATCCCGTCCGCATGTCGACATTCGAGGTGAAGCCGCCGTAGACCATCGGCGCGCCGGGCCGGGCAGCCTGGGCCAGCGCGACCATGAACAGCGCCTCGGCGTTCTGCTGCGCGACCGCCCCGGCGAGCGTTGCGGGGCTCATCGCGCCGGCGAGCGTGAACGGCGTCGCGACCACCGGCTGGCCATGGAGCGCCATCTCGATCAGCCCATCGGACATGGGTCCGTCGAGCCGGAGCGGGCTGTTCGTGTTGATGATCGTCATGAGACTCGGCTCGGCGACGAGGGCGTCGACGCCGACGCCCCGCGCTCGGGCCGCGATTTCGAGGGCGTCCCGGACGACGGTCGCTCCGGCGCCGAGGCACTGCCACGACTTGTCGAGCAGCGTCGCGAGCGCCCGGTACATCTCGAGGTGGCGCGTCGGGACCGGCAGGTCGGTCGGCTCGAGCGGGCCGCCACCCTCCTGGTGGACGATGTCGAGCGCGCCGACGACCCGGACGTAGTCGACGAAGTCCGCCATGTTCCCCGGCCGCCGGCCGCGGTCGATGTCCGTCACGAACGCCGGGCCGCCGACCGCCGAGAAGACGACGTGGCCATCACCGAACGTGAGCGTCTTCGACGGGTTGCGGGCATGGAGTTGGAACGTCGGGGGCGCCTTCGCCACGAGCTCCTCGACCTGGGCGGACTCCATCGTCACGCGTCGGCTCTCGCGATCGACGGTCGCGCCCGCCCGGGCGAGCGTGTCGAGGGCCCGGTCGCCGAGGACCTCGACGCCGATCTCGGCGAGGATCCTCAGTGAGGCGCGATGGAGCGTCTCGACCTCGTCCGTCGAGAGGATCTCGATGGGGCGGTAGGGGTTCCGGACAGTCCGCCAGGGCAGCTGCGGAATGCCGCCGGACGCACGACGGGGACGACGCCGGCCGACATCGGTCGTCATCGGCGAACGATACGCCGCGACATCCGCGGAGAGTGCCGGCGTTCCGGCTCAGTCCCAGCGGTGCGTCCGCAGGCCGAATCGGCGTCGTCCTGCGCCGTCACCGGGCGTGGCGTAGGCTCGGGCGATGACGATGGCGCGAGTGCCGATCTTCGGCCGGGACGTCGCCGACGCCGCCTGGCGGCCGTCCCCAGAGCTCGTCGCCGAGTCACGACTGGCCGGTCTGTTGCGCTCGACCGGCATGGGCGATCTCGAGTCGCTCCAGGCGCGCGCCGTCGACGACCCTGCCTGGTTCTGGGCCGCCGCGGTCGACGATCTCGCGCTCGACTGGCAGCGCCGGCCGACGAGGACGGTCGACCTCGATCGCGGACCGGAGTGGGCCACGTGGTGGCATGGCGGCGCGTTCAACCACGCCGTCGCGGCCACCGAGCCCGGGGCCCGACGTGATCCCGACGCGGGAGCGGTCGCGTGGGAGGGCGAGGACGGGTCGACCACGACGCTGTCGAACGCCGAGCTCGCGTCCGCTGTCGGACGGGCAGCACGGATGTTCGCGGCGCAGGGCGTCCGGCCCGGCGACCGCGTCGGCGTCTTCCTGCCGATGCTGCCGGAGACCGTGATCGCGACGCTCGCGCTCAGCCGGCTCGAGGCGATTTTCACGCCGATCTTCTCCGGCTACGGCGCGCCCGCCGTCGCGGCGCGGCTGCGCGACTGCGAGGCGAGCGTCCTCGTCACCGCCGACGGCTTCCTGCGGCGCGGAGCGCGCGTCGCGATGAAAGAGGTCGCCGACGCGGCCGTGCCGGACTCGCCGTCGGTCAAGCGCGTGATCGTGGTGCCGCGCCTCGGCGACCGGGCGGCGACCCCATGGGACCCCGGGCGCGACCGCTGGTGGGACGAGGCGATCGCGGCGGCTGACGAGAGCGACACCGCCGCCCCTCCCCTCCCGGACGCGACCGATCCCGAGACGCCCTACATGGTGATCTACACGTCGGGCACGACCGGCCAGCCCAAGGGCGCCGTCCACGTCCACGGCGGCTTCCCGATCAAGGCCGCCGAGGACCTCGCTCACACCTTCGACCTCCGTCGCGGAGACGCGCTGTTCTGGTTCACGGACCTCGGCTGGATGATGGGCCCCTGGGCCATCGAGGGGTCGCTGCTGCTGGGAGCGCGGATCGTCCTGTACGAGGGCGCGCCCGACTTCCCGGGGCCCGACCGGATCTGGTCGATCGCCGCCCGCCACCGCGTCACCCATCTCGGCCTATCGCCGACCGTCGTCCGGGCGCTGATCCCGCACGGCGAGGACGCCGTCCGAGCTCACGACCTCCGGGATCTTCGCGTTCTCGGCTCGACAGGCGAGCCTTGGGATCCCGAGTCGTGGTCGTGGCTCTTCCGCGAGGTCGGCCGCGGCCGGACACCCATCGTCAACTACTCCGGCGGGACCGAGGTCTCGGGCGGCATCGTCGGCTGCAACCTGCTGTCGCCGATTCGCCCCGCGTCGTTCAACGGGCCGTGTCCGGGCATGGCGGCTGACGTCCTGGGTCCGAACGGCGAACCGATCCGGGGCGACGTCGGCGAGCTCGTTGTCCGCCGGCCGCACCCCGGCCAGACACGCGGCTTCTGGAACGACCCCGATCGGTATCTCGAGACGTACTGGAGCCGCTGGCCCGGGACGTGGGTCCACGGCGACTGGGCCGTGATCGACGCCGACGGCTATTGGTACATCCGGGGCCGCTCCGACGACACACTGAAGGTCGCCGGCAAGCGCGTCGGTCCGGCCGAGGTCGAAGCGGCGGCGACCGCCCATCCCGCGGTCGTCGAGGCGGCCGCGATCGGCATCCCTCACGCCGTGAAGGGCGAGGCGATCGTCGTTGTCGCGACGTTACGCCGCGGCGAGACGGACGACGACGCGCTGCGGGCGTCGATCTCCCGACGCGTCGTCGAGGATCTCGGCAAGACGCTTCGACCGGAGGCGGTCGTCGTGGTGGCCGCGCTGCCGAAGACGCGATCGGGCAAGATCATGCGGCGCGTCGTCCGGGCGGCCTACCTCGGCCTCGACCCGGGCGACCTCTCGGCCCTCGACGACCCGATGACGATCGGCGCGATTCGGAGCGCCGCCATGGGCATCAGTGATCAGGACGCAGGAGGCGGAGGACGCGACCGATGACCACCGGGATCGTGCGCCACATCGTGAGCTGGGACGACCTGTCCGACATGGTCGGCCGGCTCGTCGACGAGCTCCGCCCCGCCGATTACGACCTGATGCTGGCGATCACGCGGGGCGGCCTCGTGCCGGCGGGGATGCTCGCCTACCGGCTGGGGATCCGGAACATCCTCGTTGCCGCGGTCGAGTTCTACGACGACGAAGGCAAGCCCGGACCGCGGCCGACGTTCCTCCAGTTCCCGGCCGACCCGCTGCTCCGAGGCCAGCGCATCCTGATCGTCGATGAGGTGTGGGACAGCGGGACGACGATCCACGCTGTCACCGAACGCGTCCGCCAGGGGGGTGGCATTCCCACGACCGTCGTCCTTCACTTCAAGCCCGGTCGCTCGCGGGTACCGGGCGAACCCGATCACTACGCGGCCAGTACGGAGAACTGGGTGGTCTATCCGTTCAAGTCGGGAAACTGAAGGCGGATGTCGATGAGTTTCGGGCGCGGCCGCGGTCTGAGCAGGCGTAGGCCACTGCTCGTGGAGGAATTCGCATGACTCGCACGGTGCTGCTCGTCGGGACCAGCAAGGGGGCGTTCACCCTCGAGGGCGGCCGCGATCGCTCCGGTTGGACGATCTCGGAGCCGCTCTGCAACGGCTGGCCCATCCACGACCTCCAATGGGAGCCGGCGACCGGCTCCATCTATGCCGGTGGCGGCTCTGCCTGGTTCGGCCCGGCCGTCTTCCGGAGCGACGACCTCGGCAGGACCTGGACGCACTCGTCGGAGGGCATGACCTACGGCGACGACGGCCCCAAGATCCCGACCGTCTGGAACGTTACCCCGGCTCACGGCTCGATCTTCGCCGGGGTCGAGCCGGCGGGACTGTTCCGGAGCGATGACGGCGGCAAGACGTGGACCCACATCCACGGCCTGCGCGACCACCCGAGCCGCGAGGATCCGGGCTGGTCGCCGGGCGCCGGCGGGCTGATCTGCCACACGATCGTCCCCCACCCGACAGAGGCCGAGCGGATGTGGGTCGCGATCAGCGCGGTCGGCACATTCGAGACGACCGATGGTGGGACGACATGGGAGGCGCGCAACAACGGCGTCAAGGCCGACTTCATCCCGGGCCCGATCCCCGAGACCGGCCAGTGCGTCCACAAGCTCGTCATGGCCGCCGGCGACCCCGAGATGCTGTACCAGCAGAACCACTGCGGGGTCTACCGATCGAGCGACGGCGGCCGATCCTGGGATGAGGTCGACGCGGGCCTGCCGTCGGAGTTCGGCTTCGTTTTTGCGGCCCACCCGCGCGACCCCGAGACGGGTTGGGTCATCCCGCTGACGCACCCGGAGGAGGGCCGCCTCGCCCCCGACGCGGCGCTCGCGGCGTGGCGGACGCGCGATCGGGGCGACACCTGGGAGCGGCAGGGCAACGGGCTGCCCCAGGAGAATGCCTACGTCGCCGTGTTGCGCGAGGCGCTGTCGGTCGATCGGCGCGACCCGGCCGGCGTGTACTTCGGGACCAGCACCGGTCAGCTCTACGGCTCAGCCGACGAGGGCGCCTCGTGGCAGCGGATCGCCGACAACCTTCCACCCATCTGGGGTGTCCAGGCGATCGAGGTCGACTGAGGCGCGACGTGGCCGTGACGGTGCTCCTCCCGCGGTCGCTCGTGAGCCTGATCCCGGGCACGGAGCGTCGCTCCGAGGTCGAGGCGACGACCGTGGCCGAGGCGATCGACGCACTCGACGCGCGCACGCCGGGGCTCCGCAACCGCCTCGTCGACAGCGGGCCCGCCGTCCGCGAGCACATCAACGTGTTCGTCGATGGCGAGCAGGCGGCGCTCGACACCCGGCTGAATGACGGCTCCGTTGTGCACGTCATTCCGGCCGTCTCGGGCGGTTAGGACAGCCCTCAGCCGACGGCGGTCAGCGCCCTCGCGAACGGATCGAACGACTCCGTCCTCTCGGCGATCGAGTCCTCGCCGAGCCTGACTCGCTCGGCGCCCTGGAGCGGGTCGCCGAGTACCGCCCGCCAGCCGTCGTCCGCCAGGCGCTCGAGCGTCGTCAGCGCCGCCGCGACAGTCGCCCGGGCGTGCTCGAGGGCGGCGCCGCTAAGCGCCGCCGGCTCCAGCGAGCCTGCGAGCTCGCGAGTCACGGTCGCCGCCAATCGAGACGCCGCGATCGCTCGCGCTGTGCTTTCGCCCGCGCGCCGGAGCACGACCCCCGCGCCGACGGAGGGCGCGACGGCGCTCACGACCGCGGCCCACGTCCCGGCCGCCGCGCCGCGCGGCGACGTCGCGGGCTCCTCGAACGAGAGCGCGAGCCCCGGGTAGAGCGCTCGCCGGACCGCTACCTCCGCCGCCGCCCGGGCAGCCGGTTGAGGCTCCTCGGCGAGCCAGCTCGGCAGCGCTCCGACAAGGAGCTGGTCGTCCGACAGCCCGTTGCCGCGCGCGATCGCCACAGACAGGGCCTGGAGGGCGAGGGCCCTGCCGGCGCGGGTGGCGGCATCGGACGGCACGCCCCGGGCGAGGTCCGGCGCGACGACGAGTGGCCCCGCGGAGATCGCGACGACGACGCCGGCTCGGGCGTGGAGCGAGTGGGCGAAGGCGTGGTCCGCGAGTGCCCGGTCGGGCGCGACGCGGCCCGCCACGATCTCGGTCATCGGGTCGGAGTCCGCGACGTCGACCCGCTCGAACGCCGCGACGACTGCCAGCTCCGGCGCGCCGAGCGCCGGCGGCACGGCCGCCAGACGGACGTAGTTTCGGCGCTGGGCGGCGAACTGGTCGAGCTGGTGGCGGAGCGCCGTCAACGCCCGCTGGCTGCCGGTGGGCGCTTGCTCCAGCGAGTCGGCTCGCGCGTCGTTGTCTCCCGGCCGCCACACGGGCGCGTCCAGTCCAGCGTCGCGGAGGCGTTCCGCCAGCTCGCGCCCGATCGGCACCTCGACCTGGACGATGTCCGCACCGGCGTCGAGCGCCCGCCGCGACGCCTGGATCGCCTCCGTGATCTCCGGTTCGGTGATCGAGGTCCCGATCCACGGCCGGACGGGGTCACCGAGGACGCCGAGCAGCTCCCGCCGCGCGGTCCGGTTCGCGTCGATCCGGTCGATCGCCGCGGCGACGAGGCGGCGGGCCGCCTCCTCGGCCACGGCGCGGCGATAGATATCCCTGAGGAGCTCGCCCTCCATGCCGAGGTCCACCGCCCCGGACGCCACGTCGAGCGCGAGGCGCTGCGGCGCGAGGTCGTACTCGACAAGCGCCATCGCGAACGGCAGGACGACGCCGCTCCCGAGTCTTCCCCGGCCGCCGGCGAGATAGCGGTCTACGACCGACCACGCGAGTGGCCGTCCCGCGGCGTCCAGCCCGCCCACGCCGAACAGCCGCAACAGCGCTCGCTCCCGCCCGATCGTCGTCGATGCCCGGGCGCGTGCGGCCCACGCGCCCGCGAGCGTGGCCGCGCGCTCGGCGAGCCGATCGATCGGGCCGTAGGGCTCGGCCTTGGGCATGGCCGTCAGCTCTCGACGATTCCAGCGAGCCTGACGCCCGCGAGGAAGCCGCGGTAGGCCGTGACGGGATCCGGCGCCTCGAACCGCACGCCGCGATCGCCGAACCGTTCCGCGCCGGGCACGATCGCGGCGAAGTCGGCCGTCACGCCGTTGACGTACTCGACCTCGATGACGACCGGCCGCTCGACGTCGAGCGGCCGGAGCTCACCGGCGGCAGCCCGGCGGACGGCCTTCGCAGCACCGTCGCAGACGAGCTCCCGGGCCGCCTCCGGATGAAGCGACGCCGCACTCGATCCGCCGGCCGCGTCCTTGACGACGACGCGCTCCGCCCACGGCAGCCAGTCGGCGACCTCTTCGGCGAGCGCGTCGTCGCCCGTGACGAGCCCGACAGGCAGGCCCCACCCGCCGAGGGCCGCGGCGTTGAGGCCGGTCTCGCCCACGAGCCGGCCGTTGAGCCGCGAGAGCGTCGGGCGGCCGCTGTACGTGTGGGCGATCGTCCCCCGTGGGTGGCCCGCCCGAGCGTGGTAGCCGACGAACAGGGCGACGCCGTAGCCGCGGTCCGGACCGGCGCCCTCGACCATCGACCACGCCTTCTGACCCTGTAGGACGCGAGCGCGCCGGTCGAGGTCGGCGGGTCGCAGGTTGTACATCGCGCCGTGGCTGTCGTTGACGAGGACGTCGGTGGCGCCGCCCTCGAACGCGCCCTCGATCGCGGCGTTGGCCTCGCCGACCATGAGGTCCGCGGCGGCCGGATACGCCCTGTCCTCCCGGCCGGTGGGCCCAGGGTGGCTGATCCCCGCGACGCCCTCCATGTCGACGCTGATGTAGACCTTCACTCGCGGCGCTCGCCGTCGTCGCCGGGTCCGGTCCGGGCCGGCTCGCCCACCCATATGTGGCCGTCGACGAATCGCTCGGCCTTCCAGATGGGAGCGCGGGCCTTCGTCTCGTCGATCGCGTAGCGCGCCGCCTGGAACGCCGCGTCCCGATGCGGCGAGACGGCGACGACAGCGACGCTCGCCTCGCGTAGCGGCACCTCCCCGGTCCGGTGGACGATCGCGACCCGGTCGACGCCGAACCGATCGGCGATCTCACGCGCGATCTGGTCGAGGATCGCGAGGGCCATGGGCTCGTGCGCCTCGTACGCCAGGCCCTCGACGGATCGGCCGGCGTGGCGCGCCGCCTCCGCCTCCTGCCCCGGGGCCGGTGTTCCCGGCGACACCCGCGTCCGACCCAGGAACCCGACGATGGCGCCGTCGGCGTCGGTCGCCAACCGGTCGCCGAGCTCGGCGAGGATCGAGGCATCGAACGCCGATTCGCGTAGCTCGAGGATCGTGAGGCCGGATCCGGTCGGTGAGTCGGCGACGTCCGCGCCGCCGCTGACCGGCGGGATCACCGCGAGCTCGTCGCCATCGTGCAACACGGTTGCCGCGTCTGAGTACTCCGCGTTTCGCGCAAACCGGACCGCCGGCCGCCCAGGTGCCAGGCCCGGGTGGAGCGCGACGAGGGCCGTCCACGCGTCCTCGATCGTCGAGCCGGCGGGGAGATCGAGTGGCACCTCGCGCGCGCCGACGAGCTCACGCTGGATCGCGAACAGGCGGACTCGGACGCGGACCCCGACTTCGCTTGTCACCGGCGGCCTGCGGACTCGCCGCTCACACGAGCAGCCCGGCGCCGAAATACAGCCCGGCGGCGAGGATCGTGCCCGCCGCGATCGTCCCGACGTTGATATAGAGCAGCCCCGTCGCCGACTCCATCGATCTTGTCGTCGCGGTGCGGACGGCAGCCCACGACACGATCAGCGGGAACAACAGGCCGATGATGAGCCGCATCCAGACGAAGAACGCCCACTGGCCGACAAGGACGCCGAACGGCGCTCCGCCCGCCGGCCCCGCGCCCGTCGCGACCCACACGCTGAACAGCAGCAGCTGGATCGCGATCACAGCGACGAGCGCCCGCGCGATCAGGATCAGCGGGGCCTCGGGCAGCTTCGGCGTCACGAGATACCAGTGGCCGAGGATCATCGCGGCGAACACGCCGCCCGTCGCGATCGCCAGCACCGCCAGCTGGAGCAGGAGCGGCACGGCGCCGAGCGCGCCGCCGCCCCAGCCGAGCGCAGCGATCAGCAGCACGCCGCCGGCGGCGACCAGGCCAGCAGCGGCGAGCCACGGCGCGCGGCGACGACGCGCGACGGCGATCGTGTAGGCCCCCGCGAGGATCGTGAACAGCCCCAGCGCGACCCGCCGCGGCGTGTCGAACGCGAGATCCGGGATCACGGGTGAGCCGCCGAATGTCGCCGGCAGGGCCCGGTCCGACGCGAAGGCGAGGATCGCAACAAACGTCGCGCAGCCGGCGGTGAACGCGAGGAACCCGCGAGTGGCTTCCGTGCGCAACGCCGCCATCACCACGGCGACAAAGGAGCCGATCGCCAAGCCGGTCAGCACCGTCCAGTTGATGAACGCGAGGTTCTGGCCGATCTGCTGCGCCGCCACAGGCCGAGTGTAGCCGAGGCCCCGCCCGCGACTGCGTTTGACGGCTGCTCAGCCTACGATGGCGGAACTGACAAGGAGGTGTCGCGTGGGACTCGATCGGGACACGTCGTTCACGTGGTTCGGGCACTCCTGCTGGGAGGTGACGACGCCCGGGGGCCGCACGATCGTGATCGATCCCTGGTACTCGAACCCGACCAGCCCCAAGCCGGCCGACCAGGTCACAACCTGCGACCTGCTGCTCGTGAGCCACGGCCACTTCGACCACTTCGGCGATGCGCTGGTCGTCGGCAGCCGGACGCGGCCGACGTGGCCGTGCGTCCACGAGCTCAGCCTGTGGCTCGGCCGGAACTACGCCCACAAGGACGGCCTCATCGGCATGAACAAGGGCGGCACGGTCGAGGCCCTCGGGATCAAGGTGACGATGGTCCGCGCCGACCATTCCGCCGGCGACATGTACGCCGGCGCGGAGGCGCCGCTCTACCTCGGCGAGCCGGTCGGTTTCATCATCGAGATGGAGAACGGCTTCCGGGTCTACTACGCGGGCGACACGGACGTCTTCAGCGACATGCGCCTGATCGCGGAGCGGTGGAAGCCGGAGCTCGCGATGCTGCCGATCGGCGGGCACTACACGATGGACCCGATCGGCGCTGCCCAGGCCGTCGAGTTCCTCGGCGTCACGCACGTGATCCCGCAGCACTACGGGACGTTCCCGATCCTCGCGGGGACGCCGGAGCAGCTCCGCGACGCCATCGCGGCGCGCGGCCTTCGCGACGTCGAGGTCCACGCGCCGGAGCGGGGCGGCACAGTCAGCTGATCCCCGCCGCCCCGGCGAGCGGCTCACGGCTTTCGGTTGCGACATGCCGTACCGTATCCAGGCAGTGGGCACCCCTCCGGGGTGCCTGCGGAATGTGACCATTCCGCATGGCGAGGGTTTCCATCGACATTCTGCTGCGGGTCGTCGTGTTCGCGTGGCTCATCGGGTTCGGAGCGGCCGCGGCGTATCTCGCTGTCCAGTACCGCCGCAATCCCGCGTGGTGGGCGATCCTCGGCGCGATCATCGGGCCGTTGGCTTTGCTGATCCTGCGAAGGGCGCCGCCGGGCCGCTGCGCCAGCTGTGGCGAGCGGACGCGCGGATGGTCGACGGAATGCCCCTGGTGCGGCGAGGACGTCCGGGCCGCTCCGGCAAGGCGATTGCCGTCGCCTGAGTCCGAGCAAGAGGCCGAGGCCGAGCCCGAGCCCGACGTCTCGGCGCCGACGCCGCTGACGATCATCCAAGGCAAGCGCACGAGCCCGGCTCACCGGGGTGAGATGGAGCCGGACACCGCGGCACATGCCGCGCTGTCCTCGCCAGCGCCAACCGCCGCGGCAGCGACCGCGGGACGGGTCCGCCGCCCGCGGAGGGCCCAGGGCACGCCGGGCGCCACGGGCTCCACGCCTAGGAAGACCGGGCCAGAGCTCGTCCCGCCTCCGGCGCAGCCCCCCGTCGAGGCGCGTGAGGTCCTCCTCGCATCGGCGATCTACGTGACCGGCACCCGCGGCCTCCAGGCGGGCAGCCGGTACGGGATCGCGCTGATCGGGACGAACCTGGGGATCCTCGGCCCCGTCGACGTCGACCCCTCGGCGATCGTCGTCCTCCGTGCCCTTCGCGGCATGGACGCTACGGGCGACGGGGGCCAACTGATCATCACCGCGGACGAGGGCTTCCGCAGCAGGTTCGCGATGGTCTTCATGTCGCTCGCGGGTGGCACGCCCGAGCGCGTCGCCGAGATCATCGCGGCCGCGGCATCCTCGGACGCGATCGCCTCGCGATGACTCAGGTCCCGCCCGGAGCGTCGATGTCGGCGCGGCTCGGTGAACGGCTCGGCCCTGAAGGTCTGGCGTCAGTTCTCGCCGCTCCGGTCCTGCTGGTCGCCGCGCTGGTGTTTCTTCTTGCCCCAGGCGGTTCGAGCCCGCCCGGCGCCATCATTCCACCGGGGTCGACGGCGTCGCGACCACCAACCCCGCCCACAGCCGTCCCGCCACCCGCGACGCCGACGCCGGACACATCGACAGCGCAGGTCGTCCTCCAATTCGTCGACGATCTGCTCGCCACCCGTTCCGACCTGGCCGCGACGGTCGCACCGCGGAGGCCCATGGTGCGGGACATCCTCGACCGGCTCACGTCCGTCAACGGGAAGCTCATCACGCTCGAGCAACCGGTCGCGGACCTCGGGCGCGACCCGAAAACGGCGGATCTCGCCGCCCGGATCGTCGCCGTCTCCGACGCCACGCACGCGGTCGTTGCCAACACCCTTGGCGGGAGCATCACGAACGTCGCCGCGTACAGGCGGGGCGGGCAGAGGGTCGTCGACGCGATGAAGCCCCTGGTCGGGATTCGAGCCGAGCTGGTCGCCATCGTGACCCCTGCTGCGGCGCCCTCGCCGGAACTGCCCAGGGGCGAGCCGAGTCAGCCCTAGCCGAGCGCCACCGCGCCCTGACCATGGGCCGCGGCGGGCTGCACCTCGAGGTCCGCGCCAGGCGGCGCCGGCGTCGGCCGATCGATCCAGTAGTAGTGATCGTCGATCTGGCGCGTCGCGAGCAGGTGCTCCATCTGCTTGATCCGGGTGTAGCCGCGGAACTCGAATAGCTCGGCGGACATGTCGACGGCGCGGAACACGTCGAGCAGCTGGCGGGCGCCGGCCGCGACGTCGTGGCGGATCCTGAAGCCCGGCAGCCGCTCATGGATCTTGTCGAAGTTGACCTTGTAGTTGCGGTGATCACCGGTGCTGTCGCCGACGTGGAGCTCGCAGCCCGGGAAGGCGTCTGAGATCTGCTCGGCGATCTCCCGGATCTGGTAATTGAGGGCCGTGCTGCCCACGTTGAATGTCTCGTTGTGGATCGAGTCGCGGGGCGCCCGCAGCACGCAGTCGATCGCCTGGCTGATGTCGAGGATGTGGACGAACGGGCGCCAGGGTCGGCCATCGCTGTCCATCCGGATGACCTTCTCGGTCCAGGCGTGGCCGGCGAGGTCGTTGACGACGAGGTCAAACCGCATCCGCGGCGACGCCCCAAATGCCGTCGCGTTGCGCAGGAACGTCGGCGAGAAGGCGTCGTCGGCGAGCCGGGCGACATCGCGCTCGACGAGGACCTTGCACTGAGCGTAGGCGGTCAGCGGCTGGAGCGGTGACGATTCCGTGCTGTAGGCGTCGGCCGCTGCGCCGTACACGCTGCACGACGACATGTAGACGAACCGCTCGACTCCCGCTTCGCGGGCCAGGGTGGCCAGCCGAACGCTGCCGCGGTGGTTGATCTCGAACGTGACGTCGGGATTCAACTGGCCGAGCGGGTCGTTCGACAGCTCCGCGAGGTGGACGACCGCATCAAACCCGCGCAGGTCGTCGGCGGCCAGGGCGCGGACGTCGGCGGATTGCCAAGCGGGGGCCCGGTCGACGCCGTTGTAGAGCCAGCCGACCCGGTGGAAGCCGGTGTCGACGCCGACGACATCGTGACCGCGGGCCATCAGGTACGGCGCGAGGATGGTGCCGATGTAGCCCTCGCTGCCGGTGATCAGTACGCGCATCTGCTCCCGGTCGACGCTTCTCCCGGCACCGTTGGCCGGCACCTGCCGGACCTAGGCTAGCATCCAGCGCTGGCCGACCTCGAGGCGAGCACCGGGCCGGGGTCGACTTGTTGTCGCGGGGCACCGCTCCTTTCGCATCGGGCGGCGAACCGCCTGCGAAAACACGGGACCGGGGTACTATTTCGGACCCTCATCCGTTCCGGGTGTCAACACGTTCATTGGAAGGTGGCCAGGCAAGCGTGTCGCAGGAATCGGTCGCCGCCGCAACAGGGTCCGTCGAGGTCGCGGACGGTGCGGCCGACGACACCTTCCGCCCGGTCGTCAAACAGTATGTGGCGAGCCTCAGCGGCTACCTCGACCAGCTTGACGTCGACGCGCTGCTAAGGATCGTCGAGCGGCTGCGGAAGGCCCGCGACGCGGGCGCCCAGGTCTTCATCGCCGGCAACGGCGGCAGCGCGGCCACCGCTACGCACTGGGTCAACGACCTCGGCAAGGCCACTCGTCGGTCCGGGCGGACCCCGTTCCGCGTCATCGGCCTCGCCGACAACATCTCGTGGTTCAGCGCACTGGCCAACGACGAGGGCTACGAGCGCGTCTTCGCCGGCCAGCTCGAGAACCTCGCCCGGCCGGGCGACGTCCTCGCCGTGATCTCGGCCAGCGGCAATTCGCCGAATCTTGTCCAGGCGGTCGAGCACGCCCGGGCGAGCGGCATGACGTCAATCGGCCTCGTCGGCTTCGACGGCGGCCGGCTCATGGGGATGGTCGACGAAGCGCTCTGGGTCCGAACGCCGCCCGGCGAGTACGGCCTCGTCGAGTCGATGCACTCCGTGGTCTGCGACATCGTCACCACCTGCCTCATCTCCGACCGAGCAGCCGAGCCGGCGCCGACCGCATGAGCCGGCGACCCATGGGAGACCCTCCGGTCCAGGCGGTCATCCTGGCCGGAGGCCTCGGCACCCGCCTGCGGCCGCTTACGGACTCGCGCCCCAAGCCGATGATCGAATTCCATGGCCGGCCCTTCCTCGAGTACCTCGTGGAGGACCTCCGCGACGCGGGGATCGAGCGCGTGCTGCTGCTGCTCGGGTACCTGCCGGACGTCATCCGGGAGCATTTCGGCGACGGCAGCCGGTGGGGCGTCTCGATCTCGTACCGCGTGACACCGCCGGAGGTCCAGACCGGGACCCGCGTCCGGGCGGCCCTCGACGCGATCGACCCCACCTTCCTGCTGCTCTACTGCGACAACTACTGGCCTCTGCAGCTCGACCGGATGTGGCATCGGTTCGCCGAGTTCGGTCCCGCAGCGATGACCACGATCTACCGGAACACCGACGCCTACAGTCGCGACAACGTCCGTGTCGAGGATGGCTGGGTGGCGGTTTACGACCGATCGCGGACGGCCGAGGGCCTCAAGGGCGTCGAGATCGGATACGCGATCCTCAAGCGCGACGTGGTGGAGCGGCTTCTGCCCGCGACCGACGTCGCCCTCGAGGAGGCGGTGTACCCGCCACTCGCCGAGCGCCGCGAGCTGCTCGCCTATCAGACGGACCACCGCTACTACTCCGTCGGGTCGATCGAGCGCCTGCCCGCCACGGACGAGTTCCTCGCCCGCCGGCCGACGATCCTCCTCGACCGCGACGGCGTCCTGAACCGGCGCCCGCCGCGCGCCGAGTACATCCGGCGGCCGGACGAGTTCGAATGGCTGCCTGGGGCCCGCGAGGCCGTCGCGATGCTCACGCAGGCCGGCTACCGGCTGCTCGTGATCTCGAACCAGGCCGGTATCGCCCGCGGCGTGATGACCGAGGACGATCTGACCGCGGTCGAGGGCCGGATGCTCGCCGATGCCGAGGATGCCGGCGGCCGCATCGATGGCGCCTACTACTGCCGACACGGCTGGGATGACGGCTGCGACTGCCGCAAGCCGCTGCCCGGCCTCCTCTTCCAGGCCCAGCGCGAACACGGCCTGGACCTGTCGCGGACGCCGTTCATCGGAGACGACGAGCGCGACGGTCAGGCGGCCGCCCTCGCCGGCTCCCCGTTCATCCAGGTGACCGACGATCGGTCGCTGCTGTCCATCGCCACTTCCCTGATCGCGGAGGCTTCCCCGGCATCATGACCCGACCGCAGCGCGTTCTCGTCACCGGCAACGAGGGGTTCATCGGCTCGATCATGGCCCCGTTCCTCGCCAGATCCGGTTTCGACGTCGTCGGCCTCGACACCGGCTATTACCGGGATTGCAACCTCGTCGAGCCCGATCAGTCGGTGCCGACGATCGACAGGGACATCCGCGACCTGACGGCCGACGACGTCCGCGGCTTCGACGCGGTCGTCCACCTGGCGGCCCTGAGCAACGACCCCATCGGGAACCTTGACACGGGCTGGACGGCCGACATCAACGACCGCGCGTCCGTCCGCCTCGCGGAGCTGTCGCGCGAGGCCGGCGTTCGGCGGTTCCTCTTCTCCTCGTCCTGCATCATGTACGGGATGTCGGTCGCGGGGGTGGCGACCGAGGAGTCGGCGCTCGACCCCCAGACGGAGTACGCGCGCTCGAAGGTCCGCAGCGAGCGGGCGATCTCCGAGCTCGCCGCCGACGGCTTCTCGCCGACGTTCCTGCGGAACGGCACGGTCTACGGGCTCTCGCCGCGGATGCGGTTCGACACGGTCTTCAACAGCCTGATGGGCGCGGCGATGACCAGCGGCCGGGTCTCGGTGTTCAGCGACGGCAAGCCGTGGCGGCCAGTCGTCCACGTCCAGGACGTATCACGCGCGTTCCGGGCTGTGCTCGAGGCCCCCATCGAGGACGTCCACAACCAGGCGTTCAACACCGGCAGCGACGCCTTGAACCACCAGATCATCGAGCTCGCCGAGATCGCCGTCCGGACTGTGCCCGGCGCGGTCCTCGAGGTCCTCGCGCAGCCCGATGCCGACCAGCGGACATACAAGACCGACTTCGGCAAGTTCGCGCGGACGTTCCCGGACTTCGCGTTCGACTGGACGCCGACGAAGGGCGCAGCCGAGGTCTACGACGCGTTCAAGGCGATCGGGCTGACCGCCGACGATTTCGCGAGCCCGCGGTTCACGCGCCTCAAGTGGATCCGCCATCTGCTCGAAAGCGGGCGGCTCGACGGCAACCTGCGCTGGGCCGAGCAGCCCGAGGCCGTCGCCCGATGATCGACGGCGTCAGGATCGTGCCGCTCCGCCAGATCGTGGACGAGCGCGGCAAGATCATGCATATGCTGAAGGCGACCGACCCTCATTTCATCGCCTTCGGCGAGATCTACTTCTCGACCGCCTGGCCCGGGACCGTCAAGGCGTGGCACATCCACCAGACGATGACGGTGAACAACGCCGTCATCTCCGGTCGGGCCAAGCTCGTCCTCTACGACATCCGCGAGGGTTCGCCGACGGAGGGCGAGCTCCAGGAGATCTACGTCGGCGAGGACAACTACGTGCTCGTCCAGATCCCGCCCGGGATCGCCAACGGCTACAAGGCCTACGGCGACAGGCAGGTGATCCTCGCGAATGCGGCCACGGAGCCGCACGACCCCGACGAGATGCTCCGGCTGCCGCCTGATACGGACCGCATCCCGTACGAGTGGGCGCGCCGCGATGGCTAGCTGGTCGCCCGTCCGGCGGCCGCCCCTGACAGTCACCAGGACGCCGATGCGGGTGAGCTTCGCCGGCGGCGGCACGGACCTGCCCGCGTTCTACGAGCGGGACTACGGCGCCGTCCTTAGCAGCGCGATCGACAAGTACATCTGGGTGACCGTCAAGCGCCACAGCGAGGTCTTCGACGAGCCGGTGCGGGTCAACTACTCGCTCACCGAGCAGGTCGACACCGTCGACCAGGTGAAGAACGACATCACCCGCGAGTGTCTGAACTTCCTCGACATCGACCCCCCGATCTATATCAGCACGGTTGGCGACCTGCCGGCGTCGACGGGCCTCGGCAGCTCCAGCGCGTTCGCGGTGGGCCTCCTGAACGCACTCCACCGCTATCGCGGCGACCGCGTCTCGGCCGGCCAGCTCGCCGAGGAGGCGTGCCATATCGAGATCGACGTCCTCGGCCAGCCGATTGGGCGCCAGGACCAGTACGCGGCGGCGTTCGGCGGCCTCAACCTGTTCACGTTCAAGCCGGGCGGGTCGGTGACGGTGGAGCCCCAGAGCCTGCCGGTCCGTGTCCTGGCCGAGCTCTTCGAGAGCATGATGCTGTTCTGGACGGGCCACCAGCGCGACTCGAGCTCCGTCCTGATCGAACAGCAGCGGAACGTAGGCGCGCACGTCGATGACCTGACCGCTATCCGCGACCAGGCGTTCGAGCTGCAGAGGATCCTCCGCGACTCGCCTACCGCCCGAGACATCGGACAGCTCGTCCACCGCGGCTGGCTTCTGAAGCGGGGCCTGGCCAGCTCGGTCACGAACGCCGAGATCGACGCCTGGTACGAGCGGGCGATGGCCGGCGGCGCGAGCGGCGGCAAGATCGCCGGCGCCGGGAACGGCGGCTTCCTGCTCATCGTCGCCGACCCCGGACGTCGGGCGTCCGTCCGCGCGTCCCTCAGCGAGCTCACCGAGGTCGAGGTCCGCCCGGAGGTCCACGGCTCGCAGATCCTGCTGCCGATCACGGACTGACACACATGGCCGCCTCGGCTCCTCCGCGCGACGCCACGGGCGCCGGCCAGGCGGTTCGGCGGGCGGCCCGAATGGGCGCCCGGGTCGGCTGGGGATTCGGGGATCAGGCGGTCTCGAGCCTCGGCAACTTCCTGCTGGGTTTCCTGGTCGCCCGCAACGTCGACACCGCGACCTTCGGCGCGTTCAGCATCGCCTACACGACGTACGTGGTCGTCATCGGCATCCTCCGGGGGGCCGTCGCCCAGCCGCTGATGATCCGGTACAGCGCGACCGACGCGTCGCGCTGGCGCGACGCCAGCGCCCGGGCGAGTGGTTTCGCGCTCCTTGCCGGCCTCGTCGTCGCCGCCGGCTGCCTGGCCGTCGGTCTCGCGATCGGCTCGAAGGTCGGTCTGTCACTCGCGGCGATGGCGATCACGCTGCCGGCACTGCTCGTCCAGGACACGTGGCGATTCGCCCTTTTCGCACAGGACCGCGGCCGGAGTGCCTTCATCAACGACCTCATCTGGCTCGGGATCCAACTGCCGGCGCTCGCATTCGCCTTCTCGTTCGAGGCGGACGGCGACATCGTCGCGCTGGCATTGCTCGCCTGGGGCCTGGCCGGGGCGGTCGCCGCGCTGGTGGGCTGCTGGCAGGTCGGGGTCGTGCCGCGGCCTGCCGCCAGCCGGGCCTGGCTCGGCGAGCACCGGGCATTGATCCCGCGCTTCGTCGCGGAGGCGACGGCGAGCCTGACCTCGTCGCAGCTTTCGCTCTACGGTGTCGGGGCCCTGGCCGGCCTCGCGACGCTCGGCGAGCTGCGCGTCGGCCAGCTCCTCATCGGGCCGGTCCTCGTCGCCTTCATCGGTCTTCAGCTGGTCGCGCTGCCGCAGGCCGTACGGGCGCTGGGCCATTCGGTCGGACGGCTGCGCCGTCTGTGCCTCGCCGCCGGCGGCGGCATGGCCGCGATCGCGGTCGCTTGGGGCGCGTTCATCAGCCTCATCCCCGACCAGATCGGGCAGCAGCTCCTCGGCGCGAACTGGGCGCCGGCGGAGCGCCTCGTGTTCGTGCTCGCCCTCGGGCTGGCCGCGTCCAGCGTCTCGAGCGGCGCGCTGATCGGCCTGCGCGCGTTCGCGGCGGCGCCGCGGAGCCTTCGAGCGACGGTGGTTTCGTCGACGATCGCGACAATCGCGACCGTCGGCGGAGCAGTCCTGGCCGGGGCGATGGGTGCGGCCCTCGGCATCCTAATCGCCCATGCAGCGATGGTCCCCCTCTGGTGGTGGGAGTTCGAGACCGAGGCGCGGTCGCGCCCGGTCGCGTCGGACTCCACGGGCGCTACGCACCCGCCCGTCGAGCCGGTCTCGCTCTAGCCGACCTCCGCCGTGGCGTAGCGGGCGTCCTGCTCCGCCCGGAGCTCGTCCGCGAGACGGCCGGCCGGCAGCTGGACGTCGGCGTAGGTCAGGACCTCGTCGCGGGCCACGTCCCGGACGAGGTGGCAGCCCTCGGCGAGGCCCATCGGCAGCAGCCGGTCGGCCCGCGTCACGTCGCTGTTCTCGCACTGGCCGTAGGTCATGTAGCGGCCGATTCCGTCGATGGTCTGGCCCGCGTGGAGATCGACCTTCGCGGTTGCCACAACGTCGACGACGGGCCCGGCGATTGGGGCGAGCACCGCGTCCTCGAACAGGACCACGCGGGCGAGTGACGTCGGGACCTCGAAATGGCACAGGTGGTACGGCGTATAGAAGCTGTACAAGGGGCCTTCGCCGCGCTTGTACAGGTTCATGTAGTGCCGCTGGCGGGGGTCGTCATGCGTCGCGAACACGTACACGCCGGGTGGCGGGTTCGAGCCGACGACGTAGTCGACGATGCCGCCGAGCCGCTCGAGCTCGTCGATGTCGTACTCGGTCGTGAGCTCATCGATGTGCTGCCCCGGGAAGTCGCGACCGTAGAGCCCGCGCTTCGGCGCGACCATCCCGGTCGCGTTGGCGACGATAGCCTGCTCGAACGAGATCTTCGTGCCGTCGGCGAAACTCGTGACCATCGACACGTTCATGCCCCAGCGCGCGGCGAACCCCTCCTGAGTGGTCGGGTTGCGGGTGCGGTCCTGGAGCCCCTTGATGTTGCCGCAGACGAGCGGCCGGAGGCCGAGTCCCTTGACGAACCGATACAGGTTCATCTCGACGCCCGGCTGATCGCCTTCGCAGGCGCTGAGGACGACACCCGCGGCGTCGGCGCGGGCCTTCAGGATCGGCCCGATCGTGCCGTCCAGCTCCGCGTTCATCAGCACGACATGCTTGCCGGCGGCGATCGCTCGGAGCACGACGTGCGCCGCGTACTCGACAGTCCCGGTCACCTCGAGGATGACATCGATGCCGTCGGCCTCGGCGACGAGCGTTGGGTCCGCGGTGACGACGAAGCGGTCCGCGCGTATTGCGTCGGCCAGGGCGGCGGCGGTGTCGGCAACGGCCACATCGACGACGTCGACGCCGGCCTCGGTGTACGCCCGGATCGCGGTCTCGACGGTGCGGTTCGCGATGGCCACGAGGCGCATTCCGGGGATCGAGTTGAAGATGGAGTTCGCGATGCCGCGGGCCATGAACCCCGCGCCGATCATGCCCACCCGGACTGGGTTACCCTCGGCCTCGCGCCTGCGGAGCGCGGTGTCGACGATGATCACGACGTGCCCTCAGCAACGAGGTACGGCCAGGCCTGGTCCTTGGCCGAGATCGCGCTGATCGGCAGCGGCCAATCGATCCCAATCGAGGGCTCGTCGTAGCGGATCCCACCCTCGGACTCGGGGGTGTGGAACTCGCTGACCTGGTAGAGGACTTCGGAGTTATCGGCGAGAGTCTGGTAGCCCGCCGCGAACATCCGTGGCAGGAACACCGCGCGTCGGTTCGCTGCCGAGAGCTCGACTGTCACGAACTGGTGGAACGTCGGTGATCCGGGGCGGAGGTCGACGAGCACCTGGAAGATCGCGCCGGCGATGCACCGGACGAGCTTCGCCTCCGCGGTCGGTTCGGCCTGGTAGTGAAGCCCGCGGAGCGTTCCGCGGCGATGGTTGAACGACAGGTTGCATTGCGAGATCCGCGAGACGAGACCGTGCTGCTCGAACTCGCGCGCGCAGTAGGTCCGGGCGAAGAAGCCGCGTTCGTCGCGATGCTCCTGGAGCTCGACGATGAACGCGCCGGGCAGGACCGTCTCGATGAACTGCATCGTGATCGTCCGATCCGTCAGGCGAGCGCCGCGGAGAGGGCCGGCGTCTCGTCAGGGATCAGCGCTTCGGAGCGGAGCTCCTCCCAGAGCGCCTCCGGTATCGGGGTCGTGAACATCGCGACGTTCTGCTCGATCTCGGTCACCGAGCGCACGCCGGTCAGGACGGCAGCGACGACCGGGTTGCGGAGCGGGAACTGGATCGCGGCGGCCATCAGCGCGACGCCGTTCCGGGTGCAGACCGCCTGGATCCGCTGCGCCTTCTCGATCAGCTCGCGCGGCGCCGCCGTGTAGTTGAACGTGGCGCCAGGCGTCGGGTTGGCCAGGATGCCGCTGTTGTACACCCCGCCGACGACGATGCTGATGCCGCGCCGCTCGCACTCCGGCAGGAGGTCTTCGAGGGCCTGCTGGTCGAGGAGCGTGTAGCGGCCGGCGGCGAGGAAGACGTCGAACGGCGCCTCCCTGGCGAAGCGCGCCAGCATCGCGGTCTGGTTCATGCCGACGCCGATCGCGCCGACGACCTTGTCACTCCGCAGCTGGTCGAGCGCCTTGAATGCGCCCTGAAGCGCCTGGTCGTGGTGGTGGTCCGGGTCATGGATGTAGAGCAGGTCCACGCGGTCGAGCCGGAGGCGGCTGAGGCTCTCCTCGAACGAGCGCATGACGCCGTCGTACGAGAAGTCGTAGTACGACTCCATGGCAGCCTGGCCCTGATCGAATGGATATCCCATCTGGACTTCGACGCCGGACCGTCCACGGGCCAGGCGACGGGTGATCTTGATTGCGTCGCCGCCGATCCGCTTCACATCGCCTGACTTCAGGGACTCGACCAGGACCCGGCGCGTCTTCGCGGCGAACGTGACCGGGCGCAGGAGCCGGCCGACCTTCGTCGCCACGACCATCGACGATCGATCGAACTCCGGAAGCACCTGGCCCAGGCGGAGCTCCGCGAGACCGCTGCCGTACTGGGGCGCGGTGTCGAACATGCGGACGCCCAGCTCGTGGGCCCGGCGGACGAGCGCGAAGGCGTCCTCGTCCGTGACCGGCTCGTACAGCCCGCCGATCGGGACCGTGCCGAGTCCAAGCGGCCCGACCTCAACCGTTGTCGATCCGATCCGATTCCGAGTCCCCAGGTCCACCGGTGCTCCCCACGCTCTGGCGACGGCACGCGTCGACGTCGGGCGGGATTGTACCCGCGAGGCCCGCCCCGTCATGGACGCCGGCGAGGGATCGTTGACTCGCGGCAACGCGCCCTCGACAGGCGACTGGACTACGGCTTGGCCATCCCGCGGATCGTGATGTCCGTGACCTCTGCGGTGCGCGGCAGATCGAGCGCCGCGACGACGATCGCCGCGACGTCCTCCGGCTGGAGCAGTCGCTCGGGCCGGTACTCCTTGCCCTCCCACTCGTGGATCAACGCCTGGCGCGGTGTCGCGGTGCGGCCGGGGTAGACGCTCGTCACCCGCACGCCGGCCGCGTTCACCTCGTCGCGGACGACGCTGGCCAGAGCCCGAAGCGCGTGCATCGTGGCGCCGTACTGGGCCGCGTTCGCGGACGGCGCGAGGCCAGCGCTCGAGTTCACGAAGACGACCTGGCCCTTGGCGCGAACGAGGCTCGGGAGCAGCGCCTGGGTGATCGCGTACGGCGCGCGGACATTCGCCCGGTACTGGCGGTCGAAATCCGCGATGGGGGCGTCGGCGACATCGCCGCGCGCGATCGTGCCGTCGGCGTGGACGAGGATGTCAAGGCCTCCGGCGTCCGCGGCGACCTCCGCGACGAGCGCGGCCCGCTGCTCGTCGTCGGTGAGGTCGAGCGACCGGCCCTCGGCCCTGCCGCCGCGCGATCGGACCTCGTCGACGACCACGGCGAGCGGCCCCGGCCGGCGGGCGACGATCCACACTTCGTGCTTCCGGGCACCGAGCGCGAGAGCGATCGCCCGCCCAATGCCCTCGCTGCCACCGGCGACCAGCGCGCGCGTTGCGGCCACGTCAGTCCACTACCGTCAGCTCGGGCAACGGGACGACGAAGCGGCCACCCCACGCCCGGACGCCCGCCATCTGCTCGATCACCTCGTCGCGGAGGTCCCACGTCAGGATCAGCAGATACGCCGGGCGAACCTTCGCGACGTGCTCGACGGGGATGATCGGGATCCGCGATCCCGGCAGGTAGCGGCCATGCTTGGATGCGGAGCGATCGACGGCGAACGGGACGTCGGCCGGCGTGACCGCAGACGAGTTCAGCAGCGTGTTGCCGCGCGACGGCGCCCCGTACGCGACGACGACGTCGCCCGCGCGCCGGCGCTCGTCGAGGAAAGCCCGGAGGCGGGCTCGTGCGGAATCAGCCCGCTCCGCGAACGCCGCGTATGCCCGGAGGCCCTCCAATCCGGCACGGGACTCCGCGGAGAGGATCGCGCGCGCGCGATGCCCAGGTCCGGACGGCCCCCGAAGGCGGACGAACGCCCGAACCGAACCGCCGTAGGCAGGCGTCATCACGGCGTCCTCGAGGACGAGCCCCGCGTTATCGAGGAGCCGCGTAAACGCGCCGAGCGAGAGGTAAGACGCGTGGCCGTGGCGAAAGCCGTCGTACTGCGTCTCGAGGACGATCGGAAGCAGGTGGTCGAACTCGAAGACCGCCACGCCGTCGTGGGCGAGGAGGCCGGTGACACCAGCCAGGTACTCGGCCGGCCGCGGGTCGTGGGCGAGGTAGAACGCGTCAACGAACGCGTCGGCTGGGCCGCTGTCGGCGACGATCGCCGCGGCCACCTCCGGCGTCAGCCTGGCCTCGACCGTCGCGACACCGGCCGCCTCGGCGTCCGCCGCGAAGTGCGGGACCGCCTCCACGAGCGTACTCAGCGTCCCGCGCGCGTGGAACCGCTCCGCGAGCCGGTTGCCGTGGCTGGCGACCTCGACGATCCGCAGAGGTGTCCCGCGGCTCAGACCGGGCGCGCCGCCCGCCCGCTCGAGCACGTCATCGACGAGCCCGTCGACGTGCGCGCGCATCGTGGGCGACACCGAGAAGGCGAGACCGCCCGGTTCATCCCCGGGCGGGACCGGCTCGCCCTCGAGCTGGACAAGCCAGCAGGTCGTGCAGACGAGAATCCGCAGGTCGAGGAGCGCGTCGGGCGACACCAGCTCCTCCGGAGCCACGAACCGCTCCGCCGGTGGTTGGGCGCCAAGGTCGACGACGAGCGCGAGCGCGACGCCACCGCAGCCGCGGCACGGACCGCTGGCGGCCCGGCCTGCGATGGGCGCCGCTGCGCCGAGTACGGAGTTCGACAGGGTGGGCACGCTCGCCATTATGGCTGGCCCCGATCTGGGGACGCCGGACTGGCTCCCTGAACCTGCGACGCGCCGCCCTCGACGGCGTCAGGGCCGGGAGAAGAACGGGTGTCCCGAGGCAACACGGGCGCCGCACGCGGGCCGGTCATCCGGCAAACTTCAGGTGGAGCACGGGAGGCATCCGTCAGCGCGGGCGGCGGGTCTGGGATCGACGGCATGGAGGGAGCCGAGTGAAGGTCGTTCTGTTCTGCGGAGGGGAGGGCCTCCGGCTGCGCGAGTACTCGGACCTCGTGCCCAAACCGATGGTCCCGATCGGACAGCGCCCCATCCTCTGGCACAACATGCGCTACTACGCGCATTGGGGTCACACCGACTTCGTTCTGTGCCTGGGCTACAAGGCCGACGTCATCAAGAACTACTTCCTGAACTACAACGAGGCCCTTTCCAACGACTTCATCCTGAGCGGCGACGGCCAGCTGGAGCTGCTCGCGTCCGACATCCACGACTGGCGGATCACGTTCGTCGACACCGGTCTCAACGCCCGGATCGGCGAGCGCCTGCGGGCGGTCGAGCACCACATTGGGACCGACGAGATCTTCCTGGCGAACTACGGCGACGACCTGACCGACGCCCCGCTGAACGAGCTGATCGACGACTTCAAGGTCCGGGACAAGGTGGCGGCGTTCCTGTCCGTGCGACCGACCCACACCTTCCACGTCGTCGGGCGTCGCGACGACGGCACGGTCACCGGGATCCATCACATCGCCGACTCGGGACTTCGGATCAACGGCGGCTTCTTCATTTTCCGTCGCGAGATCTTCGATTACATCCAGCCGGGCGAGGAGCTCGTCGACCAGCCGTTCGAGCGCCTGATCGCGGACGAGCAGCTGATCACGTACCCGTATGAGGGCTTCTGGGCCCCGATGGACACGCTCAAGGACCAGCAGAACCTCGAGGGCCTCTACGATCGCGGCGAGCCCCCCTGGGCGGTCTGGCGAGAGCCCAAGGTCCGATGATGTCGGCCCGATCCGCCCGCCGATGCGCGGGTTGAGCCTGTTCGGGGACGCCGACGCGCCCCTGCATGTCCTCGCGATCGGCGCCCACGCCGACGACATCGAGATCGGC